>QKCR01000006.1 GCA_003245575.1 Alphaproteobacteria bacterium
TAAATGCCTATCATAATATATATGAAAGGCATAAAAATGAGTAATTCCAGATTTCCCCGCATCCCCCTGTCCTTTATTTTCGCTCCGGTCGCAGCAGGCGCAATCCTTTATGGCGTCGGTTACACATTAGCAACGCAAGTTAAAGACAACGAGGCGGCCGTTAAGATTGTTGCCGGTAAAGTTGTCGATACGAATGTTCAAACAGGCGTTTATATGGATAGCCTACTCCCCAAGACATCTTATAAAAAATATCCGACCACATTGCAGACAACCACGGTTGCCGCTCAAGAAGGAAGCAGCCTGACAATTCGTACTCAGGAAAAAGCGCGTATTTATGGTGAGTTCAAAGTCAAATACAACATTGACAAGACAGATGCCAACTTTGCGTCCATCTACACGTTACAAAAAGCCGATAGCCTGGCGGATATTGAAGATGATATTGCCGACTATACGATCCCTGCAGCTATTGACGTCTACAAAGAAATTAAAACGGCAAATGTGAACGATAATTTGACAGATATAGGTCAGATGGTTGCCAAAAAGCTGCAAGCCATTCTGGTTGATCGTGGTTTTAGTTACATCAAGATCGTGGATGTTGTGCCGACAGGTATGGGGCTATCAGAAAAAGCCAATAACGATTTGGAGCAAATTGTCTCTGAAGAGAAAAAGATCCAATTGCTGGAGGCTCAGGCAAGGACGGCAAAGAAGGCTGCCGAAATTATCGGAGACCAAACCAAAGTTACTGTCACAGCTATTCAGGCCCTTAAAGCCGCAGGTGTTCCTGATAATCAGTTGGCTCAGGTCTTTTGTCTCCAGACTTACCGCGATAGCAGTAAAATCGGAGAACCTTTTGCAGCAGGCTGTATCGCCGGCGCAGCAACTCCATCAGGAGCGGTTATCATGAACAAGCCCCTTTCGCCGCAAGCTGCTCCACAAGCAAACTAACATCTTGCGTCATTCTAGAAATTTCCTTGGGACCGTATTTGCGGTTCCAAGGATTTATTTTCTGACGTATGATCCGCGCATGATTATTTAACTTTCAGGGGATCATATGACCAAAATCGGGTTAGCCGTCTTAATCTCGGGGCGCGGGAGCAATCTGCAATCGCTAATTGATGCGTGCGCGTCTGCTGACTTCCCCGCCGAGATCAAGTTGGTCATTTGTAACATTCCGAGTGTTTTTGGCATTGAGCGCGCCGAGAAAGCGGGGATTCCCGTTGCTGTTATTCCGCATAAGGATTTCCCAAGCCGTGAGACTTTTGAACAAGCCATGTTGGACGAGATTGCCAAATATCCTGTTGATCTGGTTTGTCAGGCAGGCTTTATGCGCATTGTAACCCCAACCTTTATTTCTCCATGGCGCGGTCGGTTGATTAACATTCACCCGTCCCTTTTGCCGAAGTTCAAGGGGCTTCATACCCATGAGCGCGCGATCGAAGCCGGCGAGACCGAGGCAGGCTGCACAATTCATTATGTGAATGAAGGGGTTGATGAAGGGGAGATTATCCTTCAAAAATCCGTCCCTGTTTTACCTGATGATACACCCGATACTCTGGCAGCCCGCGTTCTGGAAAAAGAACATATCGCCTACCCCGAGGCTGTCCGACTTTTGGCCCAAAACATTCTGGAAAAACAATAGGTTCGGGCCTTTTCATTTACACAGAATATTAATCTTTATCCGCCACTGTTAGAGTTCGGGTAAAGGGTTTTGCGGCTTGCGGCCTACTCTCCCGCCCCGATTGGTCTTGATTCAGTTTCCGGCTGCTGTACGGCAGAGAAAAAACTATGATTTGTAACCGCACGTCCATTTCCCTTCCGGTCAGAAGAGGATTTCGTCTTTCAGATTTGCGCCTGTCACTCCTTCTGACAATGGTGGTGATTTTGTTTACCTCCCTCGTGCCCCCTGCCCATGCCCAAACCATATCCCAAACAGCCGCACAAGTTCGCGGACAGCAACAGGCTGCTACCCTAAAATATGCAGGAACTGTCCTGAGTGATTTCACAGAGAGGACGGGACTGAAAGACAGGTACTATGTTATTGAGGATCCGGGTAACACATTAACGCGCCAACAAGTCGAAAATATTATTCGGACAGGAAAGCTGATCCCTTACTTGTCGACTAAAAATCATTACAACATGGGGTATCGCGGAACAACAGCATGGATGATTTTTCCGTTTTCCAGTATCAGCTCGTTCGATAACTGGCGCCTTAGCCTCGGCAACCAATTCTCGGGACGTTATTCGACGCTCAAGGCCTTTTCCATGTATGATATGAATACAGGGAAGTATCTTTATAATACAGACACACTTAATAACCCGACGAAAACCGTTCCCGAAACACTCCGTATTACAGCGCATCCCAAAACCACAACCTTCCTGATTGTTTATATCCGCAGCGCGCCGTCTGTCTTGACCGTCATTTCGCCGGAACTGGTTAACCCTCGTCTGGAAACGCCTATGGACACATGGGCGGACTGGATTGTGACGGCCATTTCTCTGGCGGGATTTATTTCCATGATTGCGATTTATAAATCCACCCGCAATCTGTCTTATCTTTTTATCTCCATTATCTGGCTGTCGGCATTCGGACGTCATTTGTTCGTGACCAAATATCTGTTCACGAGTTTTATCCAGACGGATATGCTTATACCGCTGACGTGGGCGATTACACCGTTCATGATTATCGGTGCGCTCTGGACGTCACCGGGAGCGCGCGATGACTTGCCGCCGTCCCTGATTATCGGTGCGACTTGTCTATTTATGATTTCAAGCATTACAGGGCTTATCCTGATGCACCCAATGCCTAATCTGGCGACATTCCTTCTCTATGGGCCTATTGGCTTCGCTTGCGCTCTGGCTGCTTTTTCGACATGGCCGTTTATCTTTGCCGGTCGTCGTATTGCCTTATTGTGTCTTGCAACCATGACTCTGTTTCTGGGAATGATGGTTTTATGGATGATTTTTGTATCGTTCGAAATCATTTCTCTTGGCGACTGGAATTTGATGACCAGCGAAATTCTATTGTGTTTGTCAATTCTCTCGTCTGTTCTCTTTTCCAGTGCGCGGCGAGAGTCCGGCACGACTTTGAGTAACCTGATTGTCAAGAACGACTCTTTTGATGATGACCAAATTGATTTGAATTCTTCCCCGTTAAAAGAAGCCAAAGAAATTTCCGAGCATAAGCGCCTAATTCAGGTTCTTGAGCGGGAACGTAAGAACATGGCGGATATGCAGCTGCAAGCGGCACGGCAAACGGAAGAAATGCGCAAATCCAAAGATGCCGCCGATGAGGCCAACCGTGCAAAGTCAGCCTTTCTTGCTATCGTGAGTCACGAGATCCGTACACCGATGACGGGGATCATGGGGATGATCCGCCTTCTACAGGATACCCAAATTTCAAAAGAGCAGCGCGAATATGTCACGACTATTAAGGATTCAGGGGATGCCATGTTGGCGCTTTTGAATGATATTCTGGACTATGAGAAAATCGAAAGCGGCAAGATGGAGCTGGAGATTCTCAACTGTGATATTCGTCGTTTGGCACGGACTATTCATACTCTGATGAGCGGTCACGCCGCTTCCAAAAATGTTGATCTCATCCTTGAGCTTGACCCGAGTGTTCCGACATGGATTAAATGTGATCCGACCCGTTTGCGCCAAGTTCTTTTGAACCTTCTCAATAATGCCATTAAGTTTACGACCAAAGGCAATGTGTATTTGAGACTTCGGAACCTCACCAGCGAAGAGCTTCAAAAACAAGGTGTTTACCAGCTCTATTTTGCCGTGCAGGACTCAGGTATCGGGATTAGCCCCGAACAGCAGAAGAAGCTCTTTATGCCGTTTGCTCAGGCCAATACCAGTATTAGCCGCAAATACGGCGGAACAGGCTTGGGATTGGCGATTTGTAAACGCCTGATCGAGACGATGGGCGGTGGAATTAGTATCAGCAGTAAGGAAGGTGAAGGTTCTACGTTCTTCTTCACACTCGACTTACCTGCGGGTGAAGAAGGAAAAGATGAAGGGGATGTTGATCCACATCATCATGGACACTCTGCTTCCGGAGATCAGTCACAAGTTACCTTTAGTAAAGATCTTCAGGTTTTGATTGTCGATGATAACGGGATTAACCAAAAAGTTGTTGCCGGGTTTGTCAGCAAGCTCGGGGCGTCCTATGAAACGGCAGGCTCCGGTCAAGACGCACTTGAAGCACTCGCAAAAAATCGTTTTGATGTTATTCTTCTTGATATTGAACTTCCCGATATGAACGGGATGGAGGTTACAAACCGCATAAGAAATCTTAACTTGCCAAATAAGGCAGGTATTCCGATCGTTGCCCTGACAGGAAATGTCGCCGATTCAGATCTTATTGCTTATCGTCATGCCGGAATGAATGATTTTGCCGCAAAACCGATCACTCTCGAGGCTTTAGCGGATATGCTTGCCAAGGCAGATCATCAAAAACCGTTCGCATGGAATACAGACCTTATTTATAAAGCCGCTGCCCCGCAGCAGCCCGCGCCTTCCATACCATCTGCAGATACATATCAGTCGACGCAAGACAGCGTTGTCCAAACTCCTGACCACACGGACCACCTCTCTCCTGATGGCGCATCGCTCCCCCTTCCCGAAGACTTGACTGTTTCAGGAGACGATAACAGTTTTGAAACCGTCTCGGAAACGCACGCTTTACTGGCGCCACATGATGGCGCACCAAACGAAGCTGCTCTACCTGAAACACATCAAGACTCTGAAAACCCTGATCTGATTGATACCAATATGGACTTCCTGAAGGACGGATTTAACATCGACCTGGATGAAGACGAAGATTCATTTGAGCTTGCGGTCAGAAAATTTGAAGAACAGCCACAGGATACCCCTTCTGTTACAGAGGATGTCGATCCAAACTCTCTTTCTGCGTTTGGACTAGATGAAACTATGTTGGCATCCCTGACGGGAGGGCTTCCTGCCGAGACAATGCAGGAAATCCTGATTAGTTTTTATGAAAAAACAGATGAGCTGATTGCCAGTATCGGGACTGCCTATATTAACGGAAATGCGCAAGAGCTCCGTGCCAGAGCCCATGAACTTAAAGGAATGGCCGGGAATTTTGGATTTAAGGAGCTGTCCCAGCTCTGCGCCCACATCGAGAGTTCTGCCAAAAATGAGGATATTCCTGCGGCAAAAGAGGCGACCGGTCTATTGGGTGAACGCTACTCTGTGGCGCGCGGCAAGCTGAGCCAATGGCTAGCTGAGAAATAGTTGAAAAAATTCATTTTTAGGGCTTGCCTTATAGAAATGAATTGTGTAGTTTCTGGCTCGCTTTGAATGTTGGGGCGTCGCCAAGTGGTAAGGCACCGGTTTTTGGTACCGGCATTCGTTGGTTCGAATCCAGCCGCCCCAGCCATCTATTCATCTTTTTTCCGAGACAAGAGAATAACAATTCTTAGACATGGCTGCTTGAAGCTGAAAAATATACTCCCACTAGAATTCTAAAACTTATCCTCTAGGGCTGTAAAAGACCTGGATGGGGATTTCATCATCTGCTGTTTATGGTCATAGACCCATTTAATGACCTTGCCAAAGTCATAGGATTGTTCAGGGCCATAAAGTTTATCGTACACATAGTCCCGATCTATAATCGGCCCCTGTCCTGCCAAAATCTTTTCTGCGAGATCAAAAAATTTCTGCTTATACTCTTCTTGTGACTTGGCTGAGAACTGATCTTCATACCCCAGAATATCCAGAATATATGCCTCGGTTCTTGATGCGGGTTCTATATCCTGCAAGCCTATACATGGTTTCCCCAGTAGCATTGTGTCAATTAATGTGTTGGTGTGCCCAAACGGGAACGGATTGAGCACAATATCTGCCGTGGCCAAGGCATGCAGATAATCTTTGTATGATTTGTATCCATAGAATGAGCATGCAGGGAATGTTTTGGCCAATGATTGGCTAAAACACAATGTCTCCAGCCCGACACTTCCGATATGAAATGAAAAGTGAATATCGAATTTTGCTTCTTTTTGAATGCCGTCCAGAAACTCGATAAAAGGTGCAGAGAATTTGACGGGCATGCCAACAACGGCCACACGCAGCGGAAGATTACTCCCCGCTTCCCGTTTCGGGGATGGGACGGACATCATCTCGTCCTTCGATAAATTGGCAACGAATCTATAAGGCGCATTATCCATGATGAAGATTTCATGCGGAAATGCATTTTCGCAATACATTTGTTTCGGGCCGTATACGAAATCTATGTTCTCGCTCATGGTTGTGGCAGGATGGCCCAGCCCCATAATCTGTATATCTGCCACACGCATATTGGCGGCAACAATTCCGAAGAGATCCATCCCGACAGACGGGAGCATCAAAACATCCGGCTGGTATTTTTTAAACAAGAGCAAGAACTCTCCTAAATTCACGAAGGTCTCAACTGGGCCAAAACCTGTTTCCAATACTTCGGACTCTTTGGTGAAAATGATCGTATCAAATTCGCTCTGCAAAGACTTGATCCATGCCCCCCAGCTTCTGACCATGGCATGGTTCTTGGAGAAGATCTCCATGATGATAACCATACGCGGTTTTGATCCGCTGCTTACAGACTTGGTATTTCCAAGATTCGATCTTAGAAACTTTTTGTAATCGGACTGATCCTGGTATGATTTCACGAATTTCTGAACGGACTTATTGATGTTTTGCTTAATCAAATGCCTTTCAGGGATATTTAGATAGCTACAGTTAAAATAGGCAACCAGCGCAGTCGATAGATCTTCAAAGTCCGTGTAACTCCGCTCGAAGTCATATCTCAGCGCATAGAGCGCAATTTTATTTTCACAGACATGCTTATCGTACAAAGATTGGTATGCCATATAGGACAAATATGCGGAGACACGATACTTTGAATCTGTGCGTTTCAGAACGGTGACTATATCAATAGGATGCCTTAAACTAATCAGAAGCAAAATGCGCTTCTGGTCCATGTCAGATAGTTTTTTGGACGAGATCAGAATATTTTCAACGACCTCATTCGTATGCTCAACCCCATAAAGGGCAAAAAGATTATGAAGCACTTCGTGAAATTTGATTAAGGCTAAGAAATTTTTATCGGGAAGTCTGACAGACGGGTCACACAGCAGCGCGAAAATCAGTTCGCCGAGAAGTTTTCCGAAATTTTCAACGTTACTTTTTTGCTCGGCATCCTCCAGATCTTTCTGGAGCATGATATTAATACCGGGGTTGAATACACTGGAGAAACTTTTGAGGATCTCTGACAAATATTCCCAGCATCCTGCCCAATCTTTTTTGGACAGATAGGCCTCAACAGTTGTCGGGCTAAAGGTGTAATAATTTACAATGGGGGCAGATGCCACAATGATTACTCCGAGAGATCGAGACGTAACGTTAAAAACCCTGTTTTACTTTCCGTCTCCACGAAGCCCAATTTTCTATAAAACAATTGCGCCCGACTATTTTCAGCAGAAACTTCCAATTCAACATAGAGGAGTCCGGAGTTTTTAGCATACTCAATGAGTTTTGATAATAGCGTATTTGCAATGCCTCTCCCCTGATAGTCGCTAAGCAGGCTAATATTGCTGATAAACACGAAGGGGGTATTTTCCCGATTAAAATAAACGGCAAGCACACCAATCAGTTTTTCCTTCTCCCAGACCTCAAAACGGCACGATTTCGAAATGAGTTTATCCGCATAGTCTTCTATAGACGTGCGCCGTAAAAGCTCGTTTGTGAAGTTTTTATCCAGAGATTTAAAATGGCTTATCAGATGCCAGTTCCGACTTTCATTTTGCGTATAGCTTAAGCCGTCATGCTCGAGAACTGCTACGCCGAACCCCTCTTTTCCAAATGTATTGCCGTTATAAAGGAGAATAAGTTTACCATCGACGACTTTTAGATGCGGGTAGCACATCATCCCGTCATCCCATGCGTTCTTCTTTCCAACCGAAAGCCCTAGCTCTTCGTCGTTACGTTTCCATGTTTTGCAATCCTGAGACGTGGCATAGCCAATTCTGTAAGCTTTTTCAGGATCTGTTCTAAAACCAAAGACATCGCGATAGCAAAAAACCATGTGATAGAGATCATTGAAATACACAACGCTCGGCAATGCCTGACATTCGTTATCGTGCAGCTTATCGGTGATAATTTGTTTGTGATCTCTTAGCCAGTTTATGCCGTCTTGCGAGACTGCGTGTCCGATTTTATAAACGCGGTCTGGCGCGCTGGTTTCCGTTTCTTTTACCCAACGTTCCCCGAACATATACCACATGTGATAGGTGCCATTAAAATAGCGGACAAAGGAGTCCCCTACCAAACACGGTTCTTGCATATCGTTCGCGAAGACCGGCCCCGCCCCCATCTTTTCAAAAGTCAGACCGTTATCGTGGCTTGTGCTTAATCCTGTTGCTGTTTCGACAGAGACCGAGACACGGCGGCTCCACCCGCAAGTATAGGCAGACATGCTCCCGCGATCACTAAACGGGCTGAACGGGAAAATTCCATGCTCGTCAAAACATCCTAAGCTTCCCAAAGGAATGACAGGATTAGTGTTTTTTTCTAAGACTTTTTCTAAATCTTTGGAAAAATCGATGAAAGCAACATGACTCAAGAACTTGTTTGTGTCTGGCTCTTTCAAGCGTGTCGAAAAGTAAATCCGGATACGGTCTTCTAAAAGAAGAGCCTGCGGAGATTGTGCATAAGCGGCAGACAAAGGATTTTCGGACATCAACATTGTGGCATCAAAAATTTTTCCGAGTTTCTTCCAGTTTAGTGTCATGCGCCGAGTTCTCCGTTTAGAACCGCCCAGCCAAACCCTTCACGACCAACAGAGTTCCCTAAATAGAACATGTGAATGTGTCCATCCAATTCAAAGACGTGTGGATAGCTGACCATCTCTGAATCCCACCCCTCTTCAGAGACATCAATACCGACATTGTCATCTTTTCTGGTCCAATTGATCGCATCGTCTGAGACGGCGTATCCTATTCTATAGCCGCCTTCTTTGCCGCGGTAATTGCGGCTGTAGCGGTAACAGAAGAACATATGATATTTTCCATTGTGCCAAATGACATCAGGACTGGCTTGGCATTCATCGGCTTCAATCTTCACTTCGATCAAATCCTTATTGTGCTTTGTCCAATTTATTCCGTCTTCGGACGTTGCCAGTCTGATGCGATAGACTGGCTCGGGACGGCCCTGATCGACAATCCATTTTTTGCCTGCAATGTAATAGAGAAAATATGTGTTTCCGAATTTTCTGATTTTCGGTCCGCTAAGAATAAACGGTTCATCCGGAGAATAAGACAGAACAGGCCCTTGGCTTAGTCTTTCAAAAGTTTGTCCGTCGTCATGACTTTCGGCGACGCCAATTGCCACGTTAAACGGAACAGATTCACAGCGTGTCCATCCGCCGTAATAGGCTCTGAAAGCCTTGTCATCCTTAAGAATAGTAAAGGGGTATACGCCGAATTCATCAAACATACCCAAGCCGCCGAGCGGCATCACGGGGGCGTCCGAAACCCTCAGGATTTCAGGGAAATTTTTGCGGTCAAATTCAACAAAGGACGAATAGCTGACATATTGCCCGTTTGAATCGGCATCGGGCCGACATGAAAAATATACTCTTACAAAATCATCTGTAATGTAGGTTGCGGGGCCTTGGGCAAAGGATGTCATCCACTTGCGGTCGCCAAATTTTTTAGGCTCGAAAACCAGGCCTTTTTTTATCCATTCCATGTGCTTACTCTAAAGAAAAATTATTTATACTGTCCTCAATCTGCTCAAGGCTATTAAACATCATCAAATCCAGTATCGACATATGAGGGATGCACTCTTGCCCGAAACATTTATATGCCATAGGAAGAGAGCGCATAAATTTCAGGTTTATGCCTTCCGCTTGGAACTCATCCTTATTATACAGCTCGATACCGCCGATGGGGTTAATATAGTCTTCTGCGTTTAAAGCCTTACAAATATCTATGACCCTATCCTTGCCTTTCAGATCACGCGAGCATTGTTTTAAATCGGAGGATTTCACAATCGGCGTTGAGATATTTAGAGCCGTGCAGATTTTACGGATAGACTGCTCGATATAGGAAAACAAATTGCTTTCAGGGCATTTCATGATGTCTTCGATCAGTGGGAAATTCTGCTTAAAATATGGGGCTTTGGAATATGCTCCGCTCAAGCTTCTCAGGAGCTTTTCTCTGTCAAAATCATCTGCCAGTTCTCGTTCTACAACATCCAGTTCCGATGATGCGCGCTTGACGGAGAGAGAGAACATCTCATCTTTTCCGTTCAGCAAATAGCGGTTGCGGGTCATCCATCCTTTTTTTGTGTATTGGATCGTATCGTAGAGTACGAACTTATCGACATGGTTGATGAGCTGCCAATAACCCATATAGGGCAGAAAATATGGCTGCATGATCCCTATTTTTGTCATGCCGCACCTAATGCCTCGCTGATGAGGGCTGCAATTTGACGCACGGTCTCCTCTTCGAGATCATGATAGAGCGGCAAGCAGAGGATTCTTTTTGAAAGTGAATCTGATATTGGACATGCGACTTGCTCGACGTAGGGCAACGTGTTGAGTGACGGGTAGAAATATCTTCTTGGGAAAATATTATTCTGATTTAGGACGTCCATCACTTTTAAACAAGCGACCTCATCCTTGAAAGCCACGGGGTAATAGCCGTAATTATATTCCAGATTTTCTGGCATTTCCGGTCTTTGAATTTTCTCCATCGGGAGGATTTCATCATATAGCTCGCAAATTTTTCGGCGGGCCGCGACAATTTCTTCAAATTTTTTGAGGTTGCACAGGCCCATAGCTGCCTGCATTTCGGAAGACTTTGCGTTAATTCCCAATTCGAAATGCTCGTCCCCGATGTGCCCGAAGCTCCGCAGCAAGCCTATTTTTCGCTTCATTTCTGCGCCTCGGCTAATCATGCCGCCGCCTTCAATCGTGTGGAATACCTTGGTTGCGTGGAACGAGCTGATGGCAATATCGCCATAATCCAAAAGGGATTTCTCTTTATATCGGCACCCAAAGGCATGCGCCCCATCATAAATCACTTTAAGGTTATATTTTTTAGCTAATGCCTCAATTCCCTCGACAGCACACGGATACCCGAAGACATGGACTCCCATGATGGCTTTGGTGTTGTCAGTAATTGCGGCTTCGATTTTATCAACATCAATGCAAAATGTTTTCGGGTTTATGTCGACAAAGACAGGTGTGCACCGCTCCCACAGAATTGAAGAGACAGTTGCTACGTAGGAAAACGGCGTGGTAATAACCTCTCCCGAGGTAACATCTAATGCGCGCAGGGCAATTTGTAAGGCCAATGTTCCATTAGTCACGAAGTGAAAATTCTCTACGCAGAGGTAAGATTTAATCTCTTTTTCCAGCTCATTGTGTAGCGGGCCATGATTGGTGAGCTGCTGGACATCCCAAATTTGATCTATGTAGGATTTATAGTCCTCTTTGGGCGGGAAATACGGACGTGTTACAAAGATTTTTTTCATAGATATTTATGGGGTGGTAGACAAACCGGTTTAAAAGACGACCTGAAAAGGCTATTATCTCGATCAGCATATACTGTTTTAACCTATGGGAAAACGAATAAAAATGTCTTTGAACTCACAGACCTCACATAAAGGGATTATCCTTGCAGGAGGCAGCGGCACGCGATTGCACCCTGCAACTTTGGCGGTTTCCAAGCAAATGCTCCCTGTTTACGACAAACCCATGGTGTATTACCCCCTCTCCACGCTCATGCTGGCGGGGATCAAGGATATTCTGCTTATTTCTACCCCACATGATCTTCCGCTTTTCAAAAAGCTTTTCGGTGATGGCTCCCAATGGGGAATCTCTTTAAGCTATGAAGAACAAGCAGAACCCAACGGAATTGCGCAAGCCTTTTTGATCGGAGAAAAATTTATCGGGAATAACCCGAGCTGTCTGGTTTTGGGTGATAATATTTTCTACGGAAGTTATTTCCACCAAATTCTGAAACGCTTAAACCAAACATCATCACCTTCGTCCACCATCTTTGCATATCGCGTCAAAGATCCAAGCCGCTTTGGTGTTGTCGAGTTTGATAAAGATTACAAGGCTATTTCCTTAGAAGAAAAGCCCGAGACCCCAAAATCCAAATATGCAATTCCGGGCTTATATTTCTATGACACGACGGTTGTTGAGCGTGTCAAATCTTTAAAACCCTCGCCACGTGGGGAGTTAGAGATCACTGATCTTAACAAGCTCTATTTGAAAGACGGTCTTTTGGATGTTGAAATTCTGGGGCGCGGACATGCATGGTTTGATACGGGGACACATGATGCGCTTTTGAAGGCCAGCGAATTTGTGGCCGCGATCGAAGAACAGCAAGGATTGAAAATTGCCTGCCCCGAAGAAATCGCATGGCGTCAGAAATGGATTTCCACGGAGCAGTTTTTTGACATCTCCCAAAAGATGGGAAAAAGCATTTACCGCGACTATCTAATTGATCTTCTGGAACAAGAGAAAGAGACAGCTTAAGCCGTCTTGCCTTTTTCGCACATCAGAAAAATACTCGCGCATAAGTCAGGATAGACTTGGCCTAATTGATAACAACCTTCGAGATATTCAGGTGAGATAATATCAGTTTGCAGAAGTTTATCGAATTGGAAATTTGCCAAAGCTTTAAAGAAAATACCGGTGCGTAAGACGACATTCAGCCCCGCAGCTCTGGCTTCACGTTCCAATGTATCCAGAGAATAGGTTGCGTAATGTCCGTGTAGTCTTTCGCCTTCTGTCACGGCAGCGTTGTGGGAGATAAGGCCCATTTTAACGGCAATCTGGCGCGACGGCGCATTGGCATTCGGGCAGACAAGGAAAAAACGCCCGTCGTCATCCAGCCATTCGTCGTTGACGCGCTTTAAAACCGCGACTGGGTCTTCCACATGTTCAAGAACATGCGTCATGATAATGTTTTTGTATTTCTTCGGGAGCGTTACAGTCTCGAATACGTCTTCAAAAATTGTAACTGTTGGGTCTTGATCCAATAGACCGCGCGCCTTCGCGACGGCTTCGCTTGACGCCTCGACACAATGGACTTCATCAAAGTGCTCCGTTAGACGTGCGGTAAACTGTCCTTCAAAGCTGCCCAATTCCAATGCGTTTCCTGCACGTAAGTGGGGTTTGAATGATCTGACCATGAACGGATGCATGACATCATAATCAAAACCATAGAAATATTTGCGTTCCTGATTATCTTTTGTTTTCTGATTATAATCACGTCCTTCAGACATAGTTTCTCCACTTTAATCTAATCATATGTTGGCGCGCCTTTGGCCCGCGTATAAATGATAATCTTAAAACAGAATTTCTACTACTCTCAAATACCGTTTCTCCGGCATTTGCAACAATTATGACTAAAGCGGTGATCTGGAAGACTGGCAATCAGGACATCGCGCAGTCCCGCCGAGACATGCACGCGCTCTAGTATACGCCGAGGCTCTTGTATAAGGAGACTAGACTGAGCGCATAGGCCTCTTCTGAATCGGTTACCTCGGCGTTTGCCGTATATAGCGTTCGTTGCGCGTCCAGAACATCTATAAAAGACACTTCGCCTTCCTTGTATAAGTCCTGTGATAAGTCCAGAGCAGTCTGCGCATTTTGTTCTGCCTGACGTAGGTTCACCATGCGCTCCCTGATATGAGCATAATCCGTTAACGCTGTTTCGACATCAGCAACAGATTGCAAAACCGTTTTCCGCCAAACCTCATAAGCCTGCATTTCGCGCGCATTTGTGGCATCAATATTTCCACGGATTGCGCCAAAGTTCAACAAAGGTAAAATAGCCCCGACAGAACCTGACCATATATTGGTGGAACTTATCGACATGGAATCGGCGACACCAAAAAATGCCCCTAGAGAAACGCTCGGGAATAATTGTGCAAAAGCCGATTTACTGGATGCTTCTCTTGCTTTCAGACGTTCTTGAGCTGCCTGTATATCCGGACGCAATGCAATCACGCTTGCAGGGGACATCAATACCGGCTCATGTCCGGAGAATTGTATGATTCCCTGATCTTCTAAGAGTGGTTGTAAGTCTTGCGGCATCATTCCCAGAAGAACTCCGAGACGTAAACGGGCATTATCTGCCAAACGAAGATACTCATGAATTGACGCTTGTGTTGTATTGACCAGACCTTCTGCGCGCTCGACGTCCAATTGAGGCGCTTCGCCTGACTCTTTCTGGACACGCACAAGATCAAGCGTCTTTTGTTGAGAGATCATATTGCTGTTTGCAATTCCGGATTTCTTCTCGGCTGACCTGAACTCAATGTAATTCCGGACAATTTCCGAAATCAAAGTCAAGCTGACATCCTTATATTCTGCCTTGCTTGCCTGAACTTCTGCATCCGCTGCATTATAGGCATTCAAATTTTTTCCGAATAAATCCAACTCGTATGATGCATCAAATCCGGCATCATACAAACTATCCGCTTGAAAATTTGTAGCCTGATTGCTGGCACGCTGCCCGCTTGCCGAAGCAGATATACTCGGGAACAATGAGCCACGCTGTGCACGGCGCATCCCCCGCGATTCGAGAATTCTTGCTTTTGCAATTTTTCTGTCAGGGCTATGCTCCAACCCTTGCTCAACAAGCTTGTCAAGAACAGGATCTTGGAACTCTTTCCACCATCCTTGCAACTCTTTTTCTTCAACTGTTTTAACATCGGATATCGTACTCCAATTCTGCGGGCCGACGACCTCTTCGCGCTCATAATGAGCTGAAGAGCAGGATGTTAAGACCAATAGAGACGCACTTAAAAAGAGAATATTTTTCATTTGTTCACCTAATGTGAGTGTTTGTGACCGGAAATTTTCCCTGCCATTTTTCTAATCAGCACATAAAACACCGGAGTAAAGAATATGCCGAAAAAGGTTACTCCGAGCATTCCCGAAAAAACCGCGATCCCGATTGCATGACGCATTTCAGCCCCAGCTCCATGAGAGACAACAAGAGGAAATACGCCCATGATAAATGCAAAAGATGTCATGAGAATCGGACGCAACCGCAGACGGCAGGCTTCAATGGCAGCCTTTACTGTCTCATATCCTTGCAGTTCAAGCTCCCGAGCAAATTCCACGATCAGAATTGCGTTTTTACACGCCAACCCCGCCAGAACAAACAGGCTGATTTGTGTGAATATATTATTATCTCCGCCTGCGAAATGCACTCCGACCAGAGCCGACATAATACTCATCGGGACAATCAAAATAACGGCCAACGGTAAACTCAGACTTTCATACTGGGCTGCCAGAACAAGGAATACCAACAAGATACAGATTGGGAATACGATCATTGTTGTATTACCGGCCAATATCTGCTGATAGGTCAACTCTGTCCATTCGAAGTCCATACCTTGCGGCAAGGTTTCGTTCAGGATTTTGGTAATGGCCTGTTGGGCTTCGCCACTGGAATAACCGGGTGCTGCGTTTCCGTTCAGATCAGCACTTCGATACGCGTTGTAGCGTGATGCTGTTTCGGGACCGAACGTTTCTTCAACTTTCAAAACGCTTCCCATCGGGATCATTTGCCCCTCACTATTTCTTACCTGAAGGCGTTCAATGTCCGAAGGAACTGCACGGAACTCCTTATCTGCCTGAGCAATAACCTGATAGGTTCGTCCAAACTGGTTGAAATCATTCACATAGATAGATCCCAAATATGTTTGCATGGACGCGTATAAATCGGATACAGAAACACCCATTTTCTGGAGCTTGGTACGATCCAAATCAACATATAGCTGTGGTACATTCACGTTGTAACTCGAGAATACGCCAGCTAATGCAGGATCAGACATTGCCTTCATTTGAATTGTTTTCATGATGTTATCCAGAGCCTGATACCCTTGATCTGTCCGATCTTCGATTTGCAGCTTGAATCCTCCAATTGTTCCAAGTCCTTGAACAGGCGGCGGCGGAAAAATCGCGATGAATGCTTTATCAATCGCAGCGAATTTCTGCTGTAATTTCCCTGCAATTGCAAAACCACTCAAATCTGGTGTTGTTCTTTCATCAAATGGTTTTAATGTGACGAAGACAATCCCTGCACTCGCACTATTGACAAATCCGTTGATGGATAGGCCCGGAAATGCCACAGCACTCTCTACTCCCGGCTCTTTCATGGCTATTTCCGACATTTGTCGAATAACCTCTTCGGAACGTTCCAAGGTTGCACCTTGCGGAAGCTGGGCAAAACTCACCAGATATTGCTTATCCTGAGCCGGAACAAATCCTGGCGGGACGATATGAAAGCTATACGCCGTTACAAGTAACAGCCCACCATAGATGACCAACATAATCGTCTTGCGCCCCAATGATTTTCCTACGCCAACGCCATATAAGTCAGAGCTTTTATGGAAGAATTTATTAAAAGCACGGAAGAACCATCCGAAAATAAAATCCATTGCACGTGTGAGCGAATCTTTCTTGGCTCCATGGCCTTTCAAAAGAATCGCTGCGACAGCAGGACTGAATGTAAGAGAGTTGACCATGGAGATAATCGTTGCAATTGCAATTGTCATGGCAAACTGTTTGTAGAACTGCCCCGTCAAGCCGCTGATAAATGCAATCGGAATAAATACGCCTGCGAGAACAAGCCCTGTCGCCAGAATCGGGCCTGTTACCTCTTTCATGGCGATCAGGGTTGCCTCTCTCGGAGAATGACCGCTCTCGATATTCCGTTCGACGTTCTCGACCACTACGATGGCATCGTCAACCACAATCCCGATTGCAAGAATTAGACCGAATAACGAGAGTACGTTGATAGAAAACCCGAACAAATGCATAAAGGCGAATGTACCTACGATTGATACAGGCACGGCCAGCAATGGGATAATTGATGCTCTCCATGTCTGGAGGAACACAATGACCACCAGCACAACCAGCGCGATTGCCTCAAAGAGCGTATGGATTACAGACTTAATAGAATCTCGCACGAAGACAGTCGGGTCATAAACAATCGAATAACTCACGTCATCTGGGAAACTTTTCTTCAGCTCTTCCATGGTTGACCGGACATCTTCCGATATTTGCAAGGCATTTGAGCCGGGTGAGGCAAAAATAGGAATTGCCACAGCGGATTCATTATCCAGCAATGATCTCAAGCCATATTGCTGGGCATCCAGTTCGATGCGTGCGACATCCTCTAGGCGTGTGATAGCGCCGGATACATCTCTCTTGATAATTACCTGACCGAATTCTTCCGGAGTTTGAAGACGCCCTTGCGCATTAATCGGCATTTGTAATTCTACGTTTTTATCATACGGAGGTCCTCCGATCACACCCGCGGCAACCTGAATATTCTGCGCACGAATGGCATTCACAACTTCCGTTGCATTCATTCCCAGTTCCGCGATTTTGTCGGGATTTAGCCAAATCCGCATCGCATAATCACCTGACCCGAACAACCGGACCTGCCCTACTCCCTTAATACGGCTTAAAGCATCCTTGACGCTAAGGGTTGCGTAATTGCGCAGATAGAGCATGTCATATCTCCCATTCGGAGATGTCAGGTGGACGACCATAGTCAAATCGGGAGAGCTTTTGGTTGTTGTGACGCCCAATTGACGCGTAATATCGGGAAGTCTTGTCAGGGCTTGCGTTACACGGTTCTGAACCAATTGTTGCGCAAGATCAGGGTCCGTCCCGATTTTGAAAGTGACAGTCAAGCTTAGCAAGCCGTCTGCCGAAGCCAATGATGACATATACAGCATATTCTCAACGCCATTGATTTGCTCTTCAAGAGGCGTAGCCACTGTTTCGGCGATCGTTGCGGGACTAGCTCCCGGAAATTGAGCGCTTACAACCACGGTCGGCGGCACGACTTCCGGATATTCGGAAATCGGCAACTGGAACATGGATATTAATCCCGCCAGAAATATCAGTATAGAAAGTACGCCAGCAAAAATCGGCCGATCGATAAAAAATCGCGACAATCCCATAAGTAAACCCCTTATGTGTAATGTGTGTTAATAGAAAAATATTTTGGTTAATTATTCCGCAGCCGGCTCCAAAGCCGGAGCTTCAAGCGCCTTATTCTGCGCAGTAATCTCCTGAGGCTCCACAATCATGTCGGGACGTATCTTCATAATTCCTTCGGTGATAACCTTATCACCCGGTTCCAATCCCGAAAGAATAACCCGCTGGCCATTTATTGATACGCCTGGCTTGACTTCCCGATATTGGACTTTGTTCCCGTCACCGATCACATACACGAACTTTCTATCCTGATCGGTTCCTATAGCTTTTTCGGAGACCAGAAACTTTGCATCCTCCTTTGCAGAACCCAGACGAATATTTACGAACATGCCCGGTAACAAGGATTGATCTTCATTATCCAGATAGGCTCTGACACGAATGGTTCCCGATTTCGGATCAATTTTATTGTCAAAACTTTCAATGACCCCTTTATAACTTTTTTCATTTCCCGAACTGAGATCAATCTCGACAGGTATCTGGACTTGGGCGTTTTTGTCCCGTGCAACGGCGTAAATATCCTGAAGATATGTTTTTTCATCCACCTCGAAATCCGCGTATATTCCTTCATCGGAGACAATAGATGTTAGAATTGGCGGATTAGCTGCGGCATTGACCAAATTTCCTTCGGTTATCTCTGCTCTGCTGATGCGTCCTGAAATCGGGGCCTTTACGTAGGCATGATCCAGATCAATCTCTGCCTGATTGAGCTGCGCTTTTGCTGCCTCGATCTGGCTTCTAGAGACATTTACTGCATTCTGTCGTTCATCAAAAATCCTTTTGGAGATTGCATTCGACTTGACCAGATCCTGCGCTCTATCCAAATCTTTTCTGGCGAGGTCATATTGGTTCATCGCAATACTGAGATCAGCCTTCGCCTTATCGGCGGCCGCCTGATACGGTGCAGGATCAATCACTATCAACACATCACCCTTTGATACGTTTTGACCATCTTTGAATTTGATCTCTTGAATTTTTCCGCTCACCTCAGGACGGACCTCTACATAGTCGACGGCTTGTAAGCGTCCTGTAAAATCCTTCCATACTTCAAGATTCTGGGGCTTAATCGTGGAGATCACCACCGGCATCGCCGGCATAGGAGCTTGCGCTGCATTTTCAGCATCAGCCTGCGGCATATCATAAGCCGAATAGGCGGTGATTCCGATCACTACAGCCGAAATCGCTGTCATCATTATTTTTCGATTTAAAAACATTTGCTTGCTCCCACATCTAAAGTCCAAATGCACCCGAACCTAATTGTTCGTTATTATTGTAGTACAGAATTATTGAACTATTGAATAAAGTCAATAGCTGATCTATAATTATTGTCATGGCGAAATTTCTTCACCCTTCCCTTGACGACATTTGTCTGACCGAGATCCTTTCGGCCCTATCGGATCCTGTGCGTATCAGGATTCTCAAAACCATGTTGGATGCGCAGGGATGTTGCTCGTGTACGCAAGCCGCGCCCTGTCCCAAAATTGCCAAATCCACGCTATCAAACCACTTCCGAATCCTACGTGAAGCCGGACTCATCAAAACAACAAAAGTTGGTGTCGAAAACCGATCCGTTGTCCGCGAACAAGAAATCAATCAAAAATTTCCCGGCCTTCTCAAAACAATCCTGAAATTTGCCGATTAAACTTTTTCAACCTTCTTTACTAAAAACCATTTCCGGTACTGAGACAGCCGCCCTCGGACCATTATCTTTATCCCGTTATAAGACTGATTAGCCAGTCAATATTTACTCAAAAAATATATCGCCCTCTACTCTGTGTTTCTTAATCCGTTCCAGAAAATAAGAAAACCTGCGTCAATATGCTGTCTTAGTTTTTTGTCCGTCAAATTATTATCGGTGGCATAGTTAAAGCACGCATCTCCCTGCGCACCCAATATCTCCATAAAATATCCCAAATCAATATTTATAAGCTGCCCTTCCTTTATGCCTTCAGACAGCACCTCACCGAGCCATTGTAAATTCTCATCAATCTTCCCACTAACGTCGGGCGACAAACAATGCGCGGTTCTTAAAAGTCTTTTTCCTTTGTGCTTCATAGGGTTTTCCGTCGCCCACAACACATATTCCCGCCACAATATATATAAACGTTCCTTCAACGTCCCTGCGGCCCGGATATTTTCGAAGATGTCCTGAAAGTCACTTTTAATATCGACATAAATTCCATCCATCAAATCCTGTTTGGTGGGGAAATAATTAAACAGCGTTCCCGTAGCAACGCCGGCTTCTTTTGCAATGCGCGCGGTCGTAACCGTCACCCCTTCTGTTACAAAGAGTCGTAGAGCCGCATCAATTAAAAGCTTTCGTTTATCCTTCATTTTTTAACACTAACATGAATTGACTGATTAGTCAATTAATAATTTTGTGCCCCTTTTAAAATTAGCTTTTGAGCCGCTGTGCATGATACTCAAAATGGCTCTCAAGGAAAGTCGAGATGAAATAATAGCTATGATCGTAGCCTTCACGCATATTTACAGTGACCTTATGACCGCTCTTACTTCCCTCTTCTGCTAAAACATGAGGTTGCAACTGCGGCAAGAACTCATCAGACGTGCCTTGGTCAATCAGGATTTCATGCTTTTGGGCTGATCGGGAGAGAAGGATTGTACTATCCCATTCATTCCAGTCTTCTGTGTTATTTCCCAGATAATTGGTAAAGACTTTAGTTCCCCAAGGCACTTGTGTCGGGGCGACTATGGGAGCAAAGGCAGAGACGCTTTTATAGAAGTTTTCTTTTTTGAGGTAGCAGATCAATGCGCCATGCCCGCCCATCGAATGCCCGAAGATACCGCGCACAGATGTTGCAGGAAAATGTTCTTCGATCAGGTTCGGCAGTTCTTCGGTGATGTAATCAAACATTTGGTAATGCTTGGCCCACGGATCTTGTGTGGCATTGATATAAAACCCTGCACCTTGTCCCATATCATAGGCGTCATCATTGGCAACCCCTTCCCCGCGCGGGCTGGTGTCAGGAGCGACAACAATAATCCCGTGCTTTTCTGCCCATTGTTGGGCTCCGGCTTTGGTAATAAAGTTTTGCTCGGTACATGTGAGGCCCGATAGCCAATAGAGCACAGGGCATTTTTCTGATTTTGATTTTGAGGGCAGGAAAACCCCGACCTTCATCGTGCAATTCAGTACGGATGAGCCATGTTCCCAGACTTCCTGACGTCCGCCGAAGCTGCGATGTTCTTCAACAAGTTTCATTAGGCGGCATCCTTATTAAAGTGAATTACGGTACGGATAGATTTGCCTTCATGCATCAGATCAAATGCCTCGTTAATGCGCTCTAGCGGCAGATTGTGCGTGATGAACGGATCAAGTTGAATTTCACCGCGCATTGAGGCCTCGACCATGCCCGGCAATTGCGTTCTTCCTTTCACACCGCCGAATGCGCTGCCTTTCCAGACGCGCCCTGTGACCAATTGGAACGGACGGGTTGAGATTTCCTGACCTGCACCTGCAACACCGATGATAATGCTCTCGCCCCATCCTTTATGGCAGCATTCCAAAGCCGAGCGCATCACATTGACGTTTCCGATACATTCGAAACTGTAATCCACGCCGCCGTCGGTCATTTCAACAATGACATCTTGGATTGGTTTATCAAAATCCTTCGGGTTGACGCAATCTGTTGCGCCCATTTCCTTGGCCAATTCGAACTTATCAGGATTGATGTCAATCGCGAGAATACGACCTGCTTCAGCTTGGCGAGCTCCTTGGATAACGGCCAAGCCAATCCCGCCCAGACCAAAGACAGCGACTGTTTCGCCTTTTTTGACTTTGGCCGTGTTATGCACTGCGCCTATCCCTGTGGTGACCCCGCATCCCAGCAAGCATACTTTTTCCAATGGGGCTTCGGGGTTGATTTTCGCCAAAGAAATTTCAGGAACAACGGTATATTCACTGAAGGTACTTGTGCCCATATAATGATAGATCGGTTCGCCGTTATAAGAAAAACGTGTTGTTCCGTCCGGCATCAAACCTTTTCCTTGTGTGGCGCGCACTTTTTGGCAGAGGTTGGTTTTTCCAGATTTACAAAACTTACACTCGCGGCATTCTGCGGTGTAAAGCGGAATAACATGATCTCCGACTTTCAAAGACTCGACGCCCTCACCCACTTCAACGACAATCCCGCCGCCTTCATGACCTAGGATTGCAGGAAAAATTCCCTCAGGGTCTTCACCGCTTAGAGTGAACGCATCTGTATGGCAGACGCCTGTGTGCGTGATTTTGACCAGCACTTCTCCTGCTTTTGGAGGAGCTACATCAACCTCGACAATTTCCAATGGTTTTCCGGGACCAAAAGCAACAGCTGCACGTGATTTCATGATTTTTCCTTTCAAGAGTTATTTCAGGTAAATTATTTAAGGTATGAGCGGATGAGTGTTAGAGCTTCATCCAGATTGTTTTTTAAAACTTTACGCGGAATTGTTTCGATGCCCACAGCAGGGTCGAAGGTTTCTTTCATGTGCCCTTCAAGCACATCCAAAATCATTCCGTTGACCGCACCACGCAAGGCCGAAAGCTGTTGCAGAACTTTCCCGCACTCTTCCCCATCCTCAATGGCGCGCTCCAGAGCTTCGGCCTGGCCCTTGATACGGCGCAGACGGGATATAGCTTTCTTTTTTTCCTGTGGTGAATGAGGCATGCCCCCTTCATATACTAGGGGGGAGTATATGACAAGGGGTAATTCCACTTCATTCGGCGTTTTTATTACCTCTTTTCAGACGGGAGTTTTAACCTCCACTGCATATAGGCGGTATAAAGCACCGGAATAAGGATAAGTGTTAGAATGGTTGTCGTGACCATTCCGCCGACCATCGGCAGTGCGATACGACGCATCACATCCGCCCCCGGGCCATCGGTTAGAAAAATCGGGATAAGCCCCAAGACAATTACAGAGACGGTCATCATTTTAGGTCGGACACGTTGGATTGCGCCGTGGCGGACATTCTCAATAAGCTGCTCGAAGCTTTGAGGCGGGTGATCTCGCATTTGATGGTCGATATAGATCAGCATTACAATGGCAGTTTCAACGGCTATCCCTGCGAGGGCAATAAAGCCGACGGCGGCCGTAACCGAGAGATGATACCCCGCAATCCACAAGCCCCAAACACCTCCGATGACGCCGAACGGGACAGCGAGCATAATAAGTGCTGTGCGGTCCCATCTTCCGAAGTGGAGATAAAGCAATGTCAGTATAATCAGCACTGTTGCAGGAATAGCGACAGAGAGGCGTGCGTTGGCTTGCTGCATTTGCTCGAACTGGCCTGAGAGTTTCACGGTATAGCCTTGCGGCAATTCCACAGTTTTCAGAGTTTCCTGCAAATCCTTGATATAGGACCCGAGATCACGCCCCTCAATATCAACAAAGACCCAGCCGTTCAAACGCGCATCTTCTGATTTGATCATCGACGGCCCATCAGCGATACGAATTTCTGCCAGATCAGCCAGCGGGATTTGCGTGCCTTTCATGTTCGGAACCAAGATATTGTCAAGATCAGAGAGATGCTCACGAAACGGTCTGTCATAGCGCAACATGATCGGATAACGCTCACGCCCTTCAACTGCTTCATCCAATTGCATGCCGCCCAGAGCTGTTTGAATAACTTGCTGAACGGTTCCTAGAGCTACTCCGTAGCGCGCGATTTCTCTGCGGTTTGGAATGATCTCAATATATTTCCCGCCAACGACACGATCGGCAATGGCGCTTCTTGTGCCAACGACCGAGCGCACGCGCTCTTCTATGTTCTTGGCTATGGTGTCAATTTCATTGAGGTCTGTTCCCGAAACTTTAATTCCCACAGGGGTTCTAATTCCTGTTGTGAGCATATCAAGTCGTATCTTGATCGGATTGCCCCAGCTATCGACCATTCCTGGAAGGCCTACACGCGCATTTAATTCCTTAACCAGCTTTTCAGGCGTCATCCCTTCGCGCCATTCGGAACGCGGTTTTAATTCTATCCATGTTTCGATCATTGCAAGCGGTGCGGGGTCGGTTGCCGAATCTGACCGTCCCGCTTTGCCGAATGCAAAATCAACCTCGGGCATCGTCATAATCTGGCGGTTGGTGGTTTGTAATATCTCACGCGCTTTGGTTGGAGACACTCCGGGGAGTGTCATCGGCATATATAAAAGGCTGCCCTCATAAAGAGACGGCATAAATTCGCTGCCTAAGCGTGTGGCAGGGAAAATTGTGCTAATGACCGCAACAGCAGCCAGCGCGATTGTTGTTTTACGCCATTTCAGAGCCGTTTCCAGACAGGGTTTATAGAGACTAATAAAGACTCGATTGATCGGGTTTTCATCCTCGCGACGGATTTTTCCTCTGATAAAGATCACCATGAGAACAGGCACGATGGTAACCGACAGCAAAGCCGCAGCAGCCATGGCGTATGTCTTTGTAAAGGCCAGAGGCGTAAAGAGTTTTTCTGATTGTCCTGTTAAAGCAAAGACAGGCAGGAACGAGACCGTGATAATTAGAAGCGAGAAAAACAGGCCAGGCCCGACTTCTTTTGCCGCCAGAATAAGCGCTTTGTTTTTGCTTTCCTGAGAAGCTCCCTCGCCTAACTCGGACAATTTCCTATGCCCATTTTCAACCATCACGATTGACGCATCCACCATCGCGCCGATGGCAATGGCTATCCCGCCCAATGACATGATATTGGCTGTAATACCTTGCATATTCATGACGATAAATGCCGCCAAGATTCCAAGCGGGATCGTGATAATTGCAACAAGGGCGCTGCGTGCATGAAGCAAAAACAAGAATGTGACCAAAGCCACCATCAGGCTTTCTTCAATTAGCTTATGGTTCAGATATGCGACTGATCCTTCGATTAATTGACTGCGGTCATAGACGACTTTCAGTTCAACACCTTCGGGCAGTCCTTGTTTAATTGTCTCAAGGCGTTCTTTGACCTGCTTGATAACCGTTAAGGCGTTCATATCGGGGCGCATGATAACGATGCCGCCGACAACTTCGCCGACGCCGTTTAATTCTGTAATGCCGCGACGGATTTGCGGGCCTTCGACAACGCGGGCGACATTGCCGATTGTGACAGGTGTGCCGTCTTTGGATTTAAGGACAACTTGCTTTAGGTCATCAGGGTTTCCAACATAGCCGAACGAGCGGATCAAATATTCCGTTTCTGCCATTTCCATGGTTCTGCCGCCTGTTTCCTGATTGGCGGAGCGGACAGCCTCTATTACAGTTTGCAGTGAAATTCCAAATGCGCGGAGTTTATCGGGATCAACCAGAACCTGATATTCTTTGACAAAGCCGCCGACACTGGCGACTTCAGCCACGCCGTCAATCGGAGCCAATTCAAATCTGATGAACCAGTCCTGAAGGCTGCGCAGTTCTGCCAAATCATGTTGGCCTGTGCGGTCATATAGGGCGTACTGAAACACCCAGCCGACACCTGTGGCGTCAGGGCCTAATTGCGGTTCTACACCTACGGGCAATTTACCGCGCACTTGGGAGAGATATTCCAATGTGCGGCTTCTGGCCCAATACATATCCACGCCGTCTTCAAAGACGATATAAATAAAGCTAGTCCCGAACATCGAAAATCCGCGTACGACTTTTGTTTTCGGCAAGGACAGCATTTGCGTCGAAAGCGGGTATGTGATCTGGTCCTCAATCACTTGCGGAGCTTGCCCTGCCCAGTCCGTGCGGATGATAACCTGCGTATCGGACAGGTCAGGAATGGCATCAAGAGGCGTTTTCGAGACGGCAATAATGCCTGCGGTCAGGATTACCAACGCGCCCAACATGACAAAAAATTTATTGGCAACTGACCAATCTATGATTTTTGCGACAAAGCCGTTAGACGGATCATGGATCAAATGATTATTCATGTGACATCTCCGCATTATGGTGCATGTGGTCCATATTGCTCATGCCGCCGCGCAGATTACTTTCCGCGTCGAGCATAAACTGCCCTGAAGTTACAATGCGCTGGCCTTGTTTCAGGCCGCTTGTAATTTCGGTTAAGCCATTAGCGGTGATACCTGTTTTCACCGTGACGGGACGAAACTCTCCGTCGCGAATATTCTCGAAAACATAGGATCCGTTACCGCCATAAAGGATAGCTTCTTCGGGGACAGACAGGCGATTGCTGACGTTACTTTTGAAGACGGCATCCACATACGTCTCAGGTTTTAGTTTCCCGTCAGGGTTATCAAGAGCAAGACGAACTGTCACTGTGCGTGTTTCGGGGCTGTTTACCGGATGGATAAATTCGACTGTGCTTTCAAATTTCTCACCTGTTTCAGGGAGTGTGACTGTTGCCGGAGTTCCGACCTCTAAAAATCCGACATCGCGGTTGGGGACATCAACACCCACCCAGACTTTGGAAAAATCCTGTAATTTTAGAACATTTCCACCTGAATTGACATGTGATCCTTTACGAACTTCCAGCATCGTGACCGTGCCGTCAGCGGGGGCATAAAACGGGGTATGGTCTAAAAACCTACCGTTCTTTTTTAGCTCAGAGATCGCCATATCGTCCATACCGTAGAGGCGCAAGCGTTGCTCTGCGCCGCCTAATCTTGAGCCTAAACGCGCGCCAATTAAAAAGTCTGACTGCGCGGTCATGAGGTCAGGGCTATAATAGGTGAAGAGCAAATCACCCTTTTTGACCGTGTCACCCACTGCGCTGACAGGCAGGTCCACGATCCAGCCGTCGGTTCTGACGTCTATGGCAGTCTCAAGGCGTGTATTGGCGGAAATTTTTCCGAAAGCTCTGATGTTTTTTCCGAATTCGTGTTTTCCAACTTCGGCAGTTTTGACGCCCAAGGCCTGAACATAAGTCGGGTCAACTTGAAGTGCTGCCCCATGCACTTCTGTCTTTTCAGAACTTGTTGTCGGTTCCGCGATTTTCGGAACGAGAGACATACCGCAAATCGGGCAGGTATCACCTTCTTTTCCGACGATATGCGGATGCATGGGGCAGATATACTCCTCTGCCGCGAAAGCTGAGGGAACAAAAGAAATTAGTACAAAAATAAATAGTAAAGCGCGCACAGCGAAGCTCCTTTCCGAGGTCAAACAATTTGGAAAAGAGACGGAGCTATATTCTGAAGCGTTGTGTCGAGAGAATGAGCGGCGTTTCGTGCTTTGCACGCGCCGTCTCAATAGGAGGCCCGCGGATTGTATAAATATCTTGCGGAAGGAAGCTATAGTCTGAGGACGTATCCGCCCAGATATGATGGATCATATCCAGAGCAATATCAGGATGCGGCATATCTGCCTGAACGCCGGAGTTAGATAAATCAATGCCCATGCAGTCCAGAACGAACATCGGCCCGCTCTTCCTACTCTCACTTTCGGCTTTTTGTTTTAATGCCAGACGG
>QKCR01000047.1 GCA_003245575.1 Alphaproteobacteria bacterium
GGGCTTGCTTTTCAATTTCCAAAGCTAAAAATTAACATTGACTCCTTCACTTTGCCAATTGTTCTTGTGGAAACAGATGATATTGATTTAATTGAAGATATGTTTTCTCGTTTGAATGAGGCAGTTCCATTAAACGCATCAGAAAAAAGAAATGCTTTTGGGGGAGAGATGGCTAAAGCGATTAGAGACGTTTCAACAAATTGTAGCTTCTTTCATAAGTTGAGGGTTAGTAATAAGCGCTTACAGCACCAAGAGATATTAACGAGAATTTTCTTTGTAGAGGATACGCTTAATAAAAAAGGTAAAATTCTAGACACAAAGAAACCTTTTCTAGATGCTATGGTCCGCGACTATAGGGACGGAGGCGAGGAATTAAATAAATTAACAAAAATAGTTCAGGATGTTTTGGATGGAATGTCTGAGGTTTTTATGGATGGCGATACTCTTCTAAAAAACCAGGCGCCAGTTCTTATATATTATTTAGTATTTAAGGCCGCTCTATTATCTGGATTTAAAAATAGATTTAGCAGACTTAAATTAGAGCAGTTTAATAAAGACAGGTCCGAAAATAAGATAAGAGCGGAAGAGGATATTACAAAAGCTGACTATGCGTTATTGGAATATGACAGACTGATGCAACAGGGAACAAACGACTCTAGCTCAATTAAAATCAGATATAGAACTCTATGTGACTATTTGGGAATTCCCACTAATGCTTTAGCAATTGATATATAGTAGAGGTAACATTATATTTAATAATGGTGGCGGTGGAGGGATTTGAACCCCCGACCAAAGGATTATGATTCCTCTGCTCTACCACTGAGCTACACCGCCACGGTGCAAAAATACGGTAAATCGGGTACTTTTGAAAAGTGATGCTTTATATGCTTAAAAATCAGCCCCTTGTCAAGGCTATTCTGATGTCATTCCCCTGAGCCATGGAAAGGCCTTGGGACCGGCACAGATCATGAAATCTGCGGGCATGGCCTTCCGCTTTTTCCATGTGGCCTAAGGCATACGCCAAATTTATCTGACGTGCTGCAACATAAGGCGAGTTAGGGAATTTACCCAACAATTTTTGCAGATTATCGATCAGTTCGGACGGATCTTTGGAGATGTTTGTTGTCACAATTTTCGACAGGACTTCTCTGTATGTCTTGTCCGTCGGATGACGGAGCAGCAAGTTGGCAATCTCCATATCGGTAGCATTCGAAAAAGCCGCACAAAGCGCAGATTTATGTTCTTTGCCAAAACCGCGAACCGCGGATTCCAGAAAACTTAAAACTAAGCTCGCCGCAGGTGTAATACGCTGTTGAGGCGCATTGGCAGGGCGATGGGAATGTTGGTGCTCGGCAAATCCCTTACGCACATGTGGGCGATCAGGAGACTTGTCAATTGGACGTCTTTTATGTTTTGCCATGGTCTATTACGCAGCTTGAATTGAAGTTTGAGATTGGGAGATAGGAGCGGATAGCTTTTCCAGGGAAGTTGAAACAATCCAACCACCACCGATAACACGGTCGCCGATATAGCACACAGCCGCTTGGCCGGGTGAAATACCATACTGGGCATCCTGAAGACGAAGCGTCGCCGCACCGTCAGCCAAAGGCGTTAAATAAGCAGGCATAGCGCGTGTCATGGAGCGCAGCTTCACGTCAACAGGAATGGTTTCCAAACTTGTAACACCCAACCAGTTGCACCCTTTTAAATGCACAACATCACGCGCCAAAGCTTCCTTCGGTCCGACAACAACACGGGCTGTTTCTGCATCAACGGCCACGACATAAAGCGGATCATTATTCTCGGTAACTCCTCCGCCGATGCCAAGGCCCTTACGTTGCCCGACAGTGTAATGAATAATACCTTGATGTGTGCCAAGCACACGCCCGTCCATATGGACAATCTCGCCTTCGCGTTCGGCTTCCGGCGCAATCTTCTTAACAACAGAGGCGTAATCCCCGTTCGGGACAAAACAAATATCCTGTGAGTCAGGCTTGTCGGCATTGACCAACCCCAAACGCTCGGCATGTTGGCGTGTAATATCTTTTGTCCATCCCCCTAAAGGAAAGCGCAAAAAATCGAGCTGTTCTTGTGTCGTCGCAAACAGGAAATAAGATTGGTCCTTTCCGGTGTCCACGGCACGACGCAATTCGGAAACGCCTGTGTCAGTGACAATGCGCTGCACGTAATGGCCTGTCACCATGCAATCGGCATCAAGGTCACGCGCGACCTGCAACAGGTCATGGAATTTCACAGTCTGATTACATTTCACACACGGGATAGGGGTCTCGCCTTTCAGGTAGCTCTCGACAAAATCATCAATCACAGACTGGCGGAAATTGCTTTCGTAATTGAGAACATAGTGCGGAAAGCCGCGTTCTTCGGCAACACGCTTGGCATCATAAATATCTTTACCTGCACAGCACGCGCCTTTTTTGGCGATGGCGTCACCGTAATCATAAAGCTGAAGTGTAATCCCCACCACGTCATAACCTTGTTCATGCAAAAGGGCCGCTGCCACTGATGAATCAACGCCGCCCGACATGGCAACAACCACGCGGGTCTCGGAAGGAGGCTTGGCAAATCCAAGCGAATTAAGGGGTGCGTCAGACATGGGGGGCAATATAGGCAAGCTGGCCTCAAAAAGCAACTTTTTAACATATTACTAAAAGTTTTTATGTAGCATGGTCAGATTATTTGTAAAAAAGGGAAGAAAATGGCAGATCCACTAGGACCTATACAACCGGGTGAATGTAAATATATGGATGACTTGGTTGAGGCGCAGCAGGCTGAAAATGCGGTTATACTCTACGGAAGCAATTCCGAAGCGCAAATGGCGGTTTTTAAGGCCAATTTTGAAGAAATTGTAACCGCTGCAAAAATGGTCTCTGAAAACGGCTGTCCTTCCCCTGATTCTAAAGTTGCTCAGGATATGGCAGGTCGTAACGCATCTATGAATGCGGAACTCGATCAAATGTACACCATGCGTTCTGCTATTAAAATAGAGCCTTAGAAATTTAGGCAGCGCACTCGCTTGAGAAATTCTTGGGGCTTGCTATGTTAGTCGTCCAACCAAGGACGAACATGAAATCATTCACTTATTTCTCAGGCGCACACAAAGGCAATAAACCCGAATATCTTGAAGCTGCCCACAAAGTCGGCACATTTTTAGGAAGCAAAGGCTGCTTTGCAAAATACGGCGGCTCGAAAACAGGTCTAATGGGTGAGTTTTGCTTTGCCTATATGGACGCCGTGAAAGAGCACAATAGTGCAGGGCGCATTTTGGGAATTTTGCCGCAGAAATATTTCAACGTAAATCGACCTGACGAAATCGGCATAGAATATCTTCTGACCGAAACACTCTCTGAAAGAAAACACGAACTGATAAAAGACGTGGATGCGTTTCTGGTGATGCCGGGCGGGATAGGAACGTTGGATGAAATTTTTGAAACCGTTGAAACTGACTATAAACCAGCCGACCGCGATCCGACGATTGGGGATTATAGTATTCGTCCGATTTTTATCTTGAATTTATTCGGCTATTACGATGCGACCAAGGCGCAACTCGATCACATGGTGGAAGAAGGCTTTCTCATCCCGAAAAAGATCGAGAACATGTTCTTCATAGATACGATTGAGGACTATCTTGCGGCTTTAGAGAAATTTATCGAAGACTAAACCCAATCAGGTTTGGAGCCGGGTAGGGCGACGACTAGGCCGTCCAACTCATCAGAGACAATAATCTGGCAAGACAGGCGCGAAAGCTTGGTCAGGTTAAAGGCAAGATCAAGCATATCTTCTTCTGCTTCGTCGATCTCGCCTTCTTCGGGGAGAACTTTATCCCACCAATCAGGATGCACATAAACATGGCACGTGGCACATGCGAGTGATCCGCCGCACGCGCCTTCGATTTTATCCATGGCATGTTTAACGGCGACTTCCATAACAGACAATCCGACAGGCGCATCGATTGTTTTGGTAGAACCGTCAACTTGAATAAAGTGAATAAGCGGCATAGCGTTTTTATATCCTTAAAAATCTAGTCTTTCAAAATGCGGGCGCTGATCTTGTCCCATATCATCAAAAAATCCTCAACTTCTTTTTCTGTTGTGGTGTATCCCAAGGACAAGCGAAGAGAGGCCACAGGCGCATAAGCATCAACACCCATCGCGGTCAGAGTATAAGAAAGTTTGGTTGACCCGCTCGAACACGCAGAGCCCGCACTCATGGCAACCCCGTCCAAATCAAACGCCATCAACAACGTATCGTGCCCCTTACTGTCTATAACCATCATAGATGTATTGGCTGTGCGCGGGGCATCTCGTCCCATAATCTGGACACGATTGGATGACCGCAAAACATGGTCTTCAATCCGGTCACGCCATTGGGAAAGTTTTTGATATTGATCGAGAGATCCGACGGCGTCAACCGCCGCAGAGCCAAAAGCGGCAATCCCCGCGACATTAACAGTTCCACCACGTTGCCGACGTTCTTGCCCGCCGCCTTGAACGAGCTTTGGAACTTGTAGCCCAACAGCAGACACCAAGGCCCCGACGCCGTGCGTGCCGCCAATCTTGTGCGCAGAGAGTGTCAGAAAATCTACTCCCAAACTCTCACGTGTAAACGGAATACGCCCAAACGCCTGCACGCAATCACAATGAACGAGTGCGCCGACTTCTTTGGCCATGCGCGCAATTTCTTGAATGGGTTGAATAACGCCTGTCTCATTGTTCACATACATAACCGAAACAAGGGCAGGGGGCGTGCCTGTGTGAAGCATTGTATGATACGCCTCAAGATCAATCACGCCTTGTGGTGTCACAGGGATGCTTTCTGATACCACGCCACATTCCATGATGGAGGGATGTTCAATCGCAGAGATTAAAATACGCTGCCCTGAAAAGCCTTTCAGGATGGTGTTGTTCCCCTCTGATGCACCGGAATTAAAAATGATCTGTTGCGGAGAGACATCAATCAGCTCGGCAATTTGTCTGCGCGCTGTCTCAACATGTTTAGAGGCTGTCCGACCAAATGAATGGGTCGAGGCAGCATTACCAACTTCACCCATAATTTGCGTCGCCAATGACAAGGCATTGGGGCGGATCGGGGTGGTCGCATTATGGTCGAAAAAAATATTATTCATCATCAAGTCTTGAAATACAAAATATCCACAGTAAAATCAATATGTTATGAGAAACTATTGGACTTATGTTCCTAAAATGGTCTATAGATTGAAAAAAATTAACCATAAACGCATTTATACGGGAAAATATGCCAGGAATTATCATAAACGGCCCAGCTGGGCGTATCGAAGCGCGTTATCATCACTCCAAGGTAGAAAATGCCCCATTGGCATTGATTCTGCACCCCGCGCCTGAGCGCGGAGGTACGATGAACCACCGTATTCCGTTTACCATGTTCAATGTGTTTAAAGATCATGGATTTTCAACACTCCGTTTTAATTTCCGTGGCGTCGGCGAAAGCCAAGGTATCTATGATAAAGGTGAAGGCGAATTGTCCGATGCGGCAGCAGCCCTCGACTGGATGCAATCCATCAATCCGAACGCCCCTTATGTGTGGGTTGGCGGTTTCGCATTCGGCGCATGGATCAGTATGCAGCTTCTGATGCGTCGTCCTGAGATCAAAGGCTTTGTCGCAGTGTCTCCGCCAGCAAACGAAATTGATTTCAGTTTCTTGGCTCCATGCCCACAATCAGGTTTGATCCTGCAAGGGAATAAAGACAATATTGTTCCTGAGCCAATGGTTGAAAAAGTTGTTGAACGTCTCAACACGCAAAAAGGGATCGCAATTGATTACCGTGTGATGGATGGGGCAAACCACTTCTACAACGACCACATGGATGAAATGGTATCGCACATGCATGATTACCTGAACATCCGCGAGGTCGGAACATATGTCGATGTAGCCTCGCTACAACCTCAGGAAAAAGTGATGAAAAAAGCAGCGTAAGCTGCTTTTTCTTTATGCGGATTTCAAAGTCTTTAAAATCTCCTCGATATGACCGGGCACTTTAACTTTGCGCCAAACAGCAGAGATTTTGCCGCTTTCGTCAATTAGGAAGGTCGCGCGGTCAATCCCCATATATTTGCGCCCGTACATGGATTTCTCGATCCATGTCCCGTAAGCCTCACAAATTGCACCATCCTCATCCGACAGAAGCGGGAATTTTAGACCGTATTTCTCTTTGAATTTGACGTGCTTCGCGACACTGTCTTTGGATACGCCGACAACTTTCACGCCCAACTTGTTAAAGGCTGAAATATTTTCAGTAAAGGTGCAGGCTTCTTTCGTGCATCCCGGCGTGTCGTCTTTCGGGTAGAAATACAGAACAAATTTCTCACCTTTAAAGTCCTTCAAGGATAATTTTGCACCGCTATCATCTGGTGCAGAAAAAGCAGGGGCTTTGTCACCGATTTGGAGTTCGGACATGGGGGATTCCTCCTATAAAAAGCACTAAAAAACTGTGTGTCAATTGACCAAAATACCCAGAAATCTATGTCTCGTGGGGGATATCTGGTATTGTTTCCGTTATCCAAGATTAAACCTTTTTTGATAAATATGAAGCCCTCACTCAAATTAATTCGCAATGTAATTGTTGATGTCTGTGAATTCGCAGGCCTAATGTTTCTGATCGGCGGTGTCGGTATAGGTTTCCTGATGTGGACCTTTTCCAAAGGGCCTGTGGATGTAACCTTTGCTAAGGAATATGTTAAGCCCGCTTTGGTAGACGAAAAGGCGCAAACCGAAATCACGATCGGCGGTATTGTTGCGGAATGGCCGGACTTTTCCGGTCCGCTCATTCTGGGGATTAGTGAAGTTAAACTCTCTGATGAGGGAAAAGAAATTCTCAATGTCCCGAAACTTGGGGTTCAGCTCTCAAAACTACCGCTGTTGGTTGGGCGAATTCACCCTGAAGCAATTATCGTGTCTGATGCCAACATCAAACTCTTGCGCCATAAGGACGGAAGCTTCCACTTTCTGATAACGTCTCAGGATAAAACTGCTATAGAGCAATCAAAAGACGATACAATCAATGTCTCCTTAAAAGATATTGGCGAAAGCTTCTTTAAAGGCGGGAATTTACCTGACTATCCTGCGCTCATGCCGCTTTCAGAATTGGAAAAGGTTGTTGTCAAAGATGCCCATATCGAAATTCTGGATGATGTAACCGGAAAAAACTCTCGAATTGACGGCGTGAATTTCTCTCTGGACCGTGAAACGGATAAATTTGATCTGTCTATATCATACACAGAGCTTCATGATACGCCGGAAGTTTCTGAAGATAAACAAGATGAACCCGTCGTATCGACACTGGACCTTGAATTGACCAAAAAAGAACAAGGAATATCGGTTGACGGAACTATCGGGCGAATTAATGCCGCCTCCTTGGTCAAGTGGGGTGCGCCTGTCGAGATGCTGGAAGGGCAAAAATTCTATTTGAACGGCTCTGTAAAAGGGCAACTGGATCAAGATTGGAAGCCCGAAAAAATTTCCGCAGAAATTTCATCTGATCTGGGAACGCTTGATCTTGAAGGGTTATTGGATACCCCGCTCAGTTTTAGTAATCTTTCGGCAAATATCCTTTATGACAGGGCCGCAGAGCTTATCAAAATCGAAAATACGCATCTGGATTTGAATGGCAAAACCGTTGAATTGTCTGGGACACGGGATATGGCCTCGGACGATAAATATTTCATGGTCAATATGGTGATTCCGACTGTCTCGTTTGATGATATTCACGCACTCTGGCCTGATAGTGCCAAAGATACACTCTTTGCGGATTGGATGACCAAGCGTCTGTCAAAGGGAATTATAAAAGATTTGGAAATCGGTATTCCTTTGAATGTGCATGATCTGGCAGATGTTCCTGCCGACCGCATTAAAGGCAAACTCTCATTCACAAATTTGTCTGCCGATTATCGCCCGCCGATGTTGCCGGTAGAGGGTGCAAGCGGGACTGCGACGTTAGAAAACGATACGCTTGATATTCAAGTGGCTTCGGGGAATATCTCTAACCTGAAAATCAATAAAGGCAGCGTGAATTTCACAAAACTAACGCACCCGACAGATATTGGGGATGTGAAAATCGTAGCAGATCTGACGGGACCTGTTGCAACTGCCCTGACCTATATTGAGAAAGAGCCAATCTCTCTGGGCGAAAAAATCGGGCTAAAACCATCCGAAGTTAAAGGGACAGCCGATGTCAATGTCGTGGCGACATTCCCGGGACTTGCAGATCTTTTGGCGGAACAAGTCGAAGTCACGGTCGATGCCACAATGCGCGATGTTTATCTGCCGAAGATTGTCAGAGGGCTGGACCTCGCTGGCGGGCCATATAAGCTCAAAGTAGAAGGGCCGATGTTTGAAGTCGCTGGGCAAGGGCAATTATCAGGGCGCGATATTGACCTGACCTATTCGGAATATCTGGTCATGGATAAAGCCCCGTACAGTACTAAAATTAACGCCAAGCTTATATCTGATGAAAAATTGCGCGATCATTTCGGCGTCAACCTCAAAGACTTTGTTAAGGGCGATGTCCCGATTGAGATTGCGTATCTCGAACCGAAACAAGGCACTGTCGATATTGATGTGAAAGCCGACCTGACCAAGGCCAGTGTCTTTGTTGAGTCTCTCGATTATTTGAAAAAGCCGGGAATAGCAGGTACAGCAACCGCCACGGCCTTAATCAGAAAAGGGGATATTTCAGAGATTAAAAATCTTGATGTGGCCATCGGAAAATCCGTATCCGCCAAGGGAAACATCAAGTTCGGAAAGGTCGGTAATGACTGGGACGTCTCAAAAGTTAACTTCTCGAAAGTGAAAATGGATAAAGGTGATGATTTCTCGATGGATCTGACAGTATCATCTCCGAATGTTTATGATATTGCGATCAATGGTCGGAGCTTTGATGCGCGTCCTTTCATCGGTAAAAAGAAGAATGACTTTTCAAAACTTGACCCATCTGCAAATTCTACTGAACCATCAGGAACAGCCGTCAATGCGGTTGTGCATGTTGACCGTATGGTTGGCGGCGATGAAGACGAACAATATATCATCGCGCCTGTTGTGACCGTAAAAACCAATAAGAATGATGACATTACCTATTTGGACGCCAAAGCCGCAACGCCAAACGGCAAACTCTCAATCTCTATGAAGCCGAATGCTCAAAATAGGATGGAATTGAATATTGTATCCAGTAATGCAGGGGAAACTCTTCGTGCACTGGACATCTACGATAACGTTCGCGGCGGTCGTCTGGAAATTCGTGGGCGTCAAATCAAGGGTGGCGGGTTGAACGACATCGCAGGCGGTGCTCAAATTGAAAACTTTACCGTCGTCAAAGCGCCTGTTTTGGCAAAATTTGTAAACCTGTTTTCTCTCTCTGGAATGGCCGAATTGCTACAAAATAAAGGGATTGGCTTCGAGAAGCTAAAATCGAAATTCGAATGGAAAAACCATAATGGAGAGCGCGTTATCATTGTGAAAAATGGTCGTACTTCCGGAGCCTCTATCGGCCTGTCGTTTGCGGGGACAATCAACCAGACAAAGGCCGTGACCAATCTGGAAGGCACAGTTGCGCCGATGTCGTCGGTCAATAGTATGGTCGGGAAAATTCCTCTGCTGGGCAAATTGCTTGGCGGATCAAGCGGCAGCCTGATTGCAGCGACTTATACCATGAAAGGGCCGAGCGATGACCCAAGCGTCTTTATCAATCCGCTCTCTGTCCTGACACCCGGTTTCTTGCGCTCGATCTTGTTTGAAAATGACACAGATTTCGATGCGGATCTGGATGACGATCAGGCCGAAAAAAATAACGCGACCGAAAAGCCGCGTTATAATCGCTAAATTTAAACGGAAGTCTATGCCTTGAGCTTGACCAGGGCGTGCTTCTTTTTACCCGAAGACACTTTGATATATCCGTCGCCTGTCATATCAGACAGCGTTACCAATTGCGCCCCGTCAGAAACGGACGCATCATTGATCTTGGCACCGCCGCCTTGAATAAGTCGCTTGGCTTCTCCGTTGGTGGCAACCAATCCTGTCTCACGCAACACATCAATGACACTGATTCCATTCTTAAGAATATCCTCAGGAACTTCAATGCTCGGTAAATTGTCGCCGACACCACCTTGCTCGAATGTCTTGCGTGCCGTTTCTTCTGCCTCGCGGGCCGCTTGTTCACCATGACAGAGTTTGGTGACTTCAAAGGCAAGAATTTTCTTGGCTTCGTTGATCTCCGCATCTTTCAATTGCTCGAGCTTTGCAATTTCGTCGAGCGGCATCGTCGTGAACAGTTTCATAAATTTTCCGACATCGGCGTCTTCCGTATTACGCCAGTATTGCCAGTAATCATAAGGGGAGCACATATCGCCACGCAACCACACCGCGCCACCTTCGGATTTGCCCATCTTGCCGCCCGAAGCGGTCGTCAACAGAGGGCACGTCAGAACAAAAACTTCCTTGCCGTGCTTTTTATGGGTCAGATCAACACCGTTAATCATGTTCCCCCACTGGTCAGAACCACCGATTTGCAACGTGATATTTTTATCCTGATACAGGTGCATAAAATCATATCCCTGCATAATCATGTAATTGAACTCAAGGAAGGTCAGGGGCTGTTCACGCTCCAGACGAAGCTTGACCGAGTCAAACGACAACATGCGATTGACGGTAAAACATGTCCCGTAATCGCGGAGGAACTCCATGTAATTGAGTTTCAAAATCCAATCGGCATTATTGATCATCTCGGCATCGTTTTTGCCCTCACCATAGGTGATGAACTGAGAGTAGCATTGCTTGATGCTGTCAATATTGGCCTGAATTTCATCAGGCGTCAAAAGCGGACGTGTCTTGTCTTTAAAAGACGGATCACCGATCATAGCGGTCGCACCGCCAACAAGCGTATAAGGCTTGTGACCTGTCTTCTGAAACCAGTGCATCATCATCACAGGAACCAAATGGCCGATGTGCAAACTTTTGCCTGTCGGGTCAAAGCCACAATAAGCACTTTGAGACCCCGATGCCAATTGGGCATCCAAACCCTCAAGGTTTGAGCATTGGTGGATAAATCCACGTTCCGAGATCACATTTAAAAATTCTGACTTAAACTGGGCCATTTCTTCTCTACACTTTGTTTTTGCAAGCATTTATGCTAGCAAATAGGCATGACTTTGCCAACCACTTTGCCAAAAATATATAAAGCCCTAGGGCTCATGTCCGGAACATCGCTGGACGGCGTGGATGTGGCCTTAATCGAAACAGACGGGCAGGGCACGGTTATCCCCCACGGGTTTTTATATGTGCCGTATTCCGATGACCTGCGCGCGCGGGTTAAAACGCATTTCGGGACTAAAGAAAAATCACCTGAAACAGACGCTGCCGAACGGGAGTTAACGCTCTTTCATGCCGAAGCCGTGCGCAAGTTTCTCAAACAGGAAAATCTCGATAAAACAGATATTGATGTTGTGGGCTTCCACGGGCAAACCTTGTATCACGACCCCGATCACGGCTTCACGTGGCAAATCGGCGACGGAGCGCTTCTCTCTGCCGAAACAGGTATCACAGTCGTCAATGATTTCAGAACCAACGATGTAACAAACGGCGGACAGGGCGCACCGCTTATTCCTGTTTATCATTATGCGCGCACGCGTTCATCAAACCTCAAACGCCCTGTGGCCATTCTAAATATCGGAGGTGTCTCGAACGTCACCTATATTGACGGCAATGAAGATGACTTGATCGCATTTGACTGCGGACCGGGGAACGCCCTGATAGATGATCTGATTTTAAATGCAACGGGTGAACGCTTTGACCGCGATGCAGGCTGGGCGCGTCAGGGAAAGGCAGATCGCGACGTTCTGGATCGCTGGTTGGCACATGACTATTTTAAAAAACCCGCACCAAAATCTCTCGACCGTGACGCATGGAATGTCAAAACCATCTCAAACTTCGAACTTCCAACCGCCGCCGCAACTCTGACATCGTTTACCGTCGAAGCCATCGTCAAAGGCACGGAACATTTCCCCGAAGTCCCAAAGGAATGGTATGTCACGGGCGGCGGGCGTTTGAACCCTGCCATTATGGACGGCCTTAAAAACGCGCTCAAAGTGCCTGTCTATCCTGTGGAACAAATCGGCTGGGACGGCGACGCGCTCGAGGCCGAAGGCTTTGCCTATATGGCGGTCAGAAAGCTGCTGGACTTGCCCATTTCCTTCCCCAAAACAACAGGCTGTAAATCCCCGCTCACGGGTGGAAAAATCCACGCGAAATAGGTTGACATAAGGCAGGGCTGCCGTTATCCATATTCCTACAGGATAGGCCATAATGGATAAAAATACAGTCGTAATTTTTGCAGGATCAAAACTCCCGACAGATGCACATCACACGGTTTTGGCGCGCGTGTTCGCCAGAAAAATAGGACTGGAAAAATTTAATCTGGCCTATGGCGGGGGGAATATGGGCTTGATGGGCGAAATCGCCCGTACCGCCCAATCTGCAAACGCAGAAATCACAGCCTTTACCCTCAAAAAATACGGTAGTGAAGAGCAGTTAATGGACGCCAAAGTCATTGAAATTGATGGCGATGACGATGACCGCTTTAAAGCTTTTTCTCAAATCAAAAATCTCGCAGCCTTTATCGCTTTTCCGGCCGGTCCGGCAGGGCTTGTAGAAGTCGCGCAGGCCTTCCGTCATGCCGCTTACGAAAATGGCCCACCACTGATTATCCCGCAAATCGGACATTATTATGACGGGATGCTCGCCTCATTCGCAGCATCCGCTCAAAGTGGCCTGACCAAGGAAGAATCCTTGTCAAAAGTCCGCCCATGGAAAATGATTCATACTCTGCAACAAATTCTTGCGTTGGAATAGGAAAGAGGTAGTCAGCGATTATCACGCTGCCTTTTTCTCAACCTTGATGGCTTTGTGCTTTTTAATTTCTTTAAGAAGATTGGTCATCTCGAGAGCTGCGAGACTGCGCGGGTCAAATTCACCGACACCCAGACCTTGCATCATGGAGGATGCAAACGCGACGCGATTACCGAGCGTGGTTTTCGCAACCTGAATATTCATGGTGTCGAGTTTCTCGCGAATTGTCTCATTGAGTTTTGATTTCGCAGGAACGCGGTTCATCACCAACATCAACGGCTTTCTCTCAGAGACAATCAGTTTAATCGTCGGCGCACACGCCCACACATCAAGCGGCGAGGGCTGCATCGGCATCAACACCAGATCAGCCATGCGAATGGCAATACTCGCTTCGCTCTCGGCATGCGGGGGTGTATCAATCACGATATAATCAAATTCGCGCTGCATGCGGGGGAGTTCCCGCATCATCTTCCACCCTTGGGTTTGGAAGAGGGTAATCTTGTTCTTGCGGCCTAAAGTCTGACAGCGGATTTTATGCCATTCGGTCAAAGACCCTTGGGGGTCAACATCAATGACAAGGATTTTTGCGCCCGTGGATTCCAAAGCAGCCGCAATCTGCGCAGACAACGTGGTTTTCCCCGCGCCGCCTTTATGTTGGGCAATAGTTAAGACTTTTCCGGTCATTTGATCCTCTGGAATAGGGCTATCTAACGGGAACTGGCCTCGGAAGGCAAGATTATTCATATCCTTATACGCAAATATCCGTCCCTTGCAGGAAAATCGGGAAAAACCTAGACTTGCCCTTATGAACCTTTTTGATTCCTCTTATGCCCTGTTTTTGCTCCTGATCTTCGTAGGCATAGGCGTTTCGCTGATATACGAGAAAAAAGCCCATATTTCCCCGACTCCTGTTTTGCCGATAGTCCGTAGAAAAGCGATGGACTTACTCAAAAATATGGATATTTCGGCACGGGAGATTGTCGATCTGGGCAGCGGTTGGGGCGGTATGAGCCTGAAACTTGCAAATACCTACCCGAATGCCCATGTCACAGGCTACGAGATTTCGCCCGTTCCATACGGGTTTTCACGGCTCAGGACATTGTTTTCGAAACAAATCACCATCACGCGCGAGGATTTCTTTAAAAAAGACCTCGGGAATGCGGATATAGTGACCTGCTACCTCTCGCCCTACCACATGGAAAAACTCAAATCCGGATTGGCGGATTTAAAAAAGGGCAGTGTTGTTGTGTCGTGTTCTTTCCCGATTGAGGGATGGGAAGCCGAGAGAACCGAGACTGTCCGCGGTATTTTTGTTGAAATTCCTGTTTATCTCTACGTGATAAAATAATATAACCCCCTCATGCCGAAAATAGCTGCCCCAACGCCGACAATTATTGAAGAAGCTGCCGAACTTTTACGCAGCGGTGACCTTGTGGCGTTCCCGACCGAAACAGTCTACGGGCTGGGGGCTGATGCGACGAACGGCGAAGCGGTCGCTAAAATTTTTGCCGCAAAAGGTCGCCCGAGCTTTAATCCGCTGATTTCCCACGGCGCAAATCTGGATATGCTATTGGGCGAAGCCATCTTTGATGACCGCGCACTGGCCTTGGCAGATAAATTCTGGCCCGGCCCTTTGACCATGATCTTGCCGAGGAAAGACGGAGGACTAATTTCCGATCTTGCGTGTGCAGGATTAAAAACAGTGGCCCTGCGTGTACCCAATCATCCGGTGGCGCTTGAATTGATTGCAAAGGCAGGCAAGCCGATTGCCGCCCCTAGTGCTAACGCATCAGGAACTCTAAGCCCGACAGCGCCGCATCATGTGGCTGATAGTCTGGGCGAAGCAGTACCGCTTATTCTGGCGGGAGGTGCAGCCCAGTTCGGCCTTGAATCAACTGTTGTGGATTTAACAGGACCTGACACGGTGATTGTGCGTGCAGGCGCGCTCACAGCCGAAGATGTTTCGGCCTGCATTGATGCCCCCGTGACCTATGAACTGGAGGCAACTGACAAGCCGCGCTCTCCCGGTCAATTGCTAAAACATTATGCGCCGAATATTCCGATCCGCTTGCGTGCGGTCGATGTTGCGCCCGATGAGGCGTTACTGGCTTTCGGCTCTGTTAAATTTATGGGCGTTCGGGGCGGGGGGAGTGCATCAGGTCTCCCGCATGACCAAATCCGAAACCTATCGGAAACAGGGGATTTGCTCGAAGCAGCCGCCAATCTCTTTGCCTATATCCGCCAATTGGATAACCCGAAATTCAAAGGCATAGCCGTGATGGATATTCCTGCAACAGGGATAGGCATTGCCATGAACGACCGCCTGACCCGTGCCGCCGCCTCGTAAATTCCCCTCGAAATTTGACCTGAATATGTCAAGCAGTGTATCCTCCAGCTAATTAAGAAAATAATTGGTGTTGTAATAGAGGATATAAAATGGATCACGATGTACCCGCTGTGGTGGACAGCGCGTCCGTGCGCATGAATTTGGGTGCGGATCGACATACAACTGGCCAGATGGTCAGGATTTTCAACAGAGCTAATCAATGTTTATTCGAAGCAAAGACATCGCTTGGACCCAATGTTCAGGACGACATGGTTTTTGCGGATGCCGCCATTCAAGCCATGGTCAACTACGCCGGGCGTGTGGCCATACCTGAAGAACCGTCACGGGTGGTTGTAGTCCATAAAGTCGTCAGCCCAAGACAAGCTCTGGCTACGGCAATTATGCTGTTGGATAATCCCGATAGCACCGATGTAGAGGATGCCGAAACCGAAGAGTTGCAGAGAGCATATCACAAACTGTTTAGGGCAGAATTTCCGACCATGACGACGCGTGGTCTTCAGTGTTAGAGCTATTCATTTTGCTGGATAAAGATAACTAGCTGTTATAGCGCTCTGTGCGGCTATGATCTGTTTTTAGAAGATCAAGAATGTCAACGGGCGAGACAAAGCTTGGGGAAAGTCCCGCAATACCGCCCAGATTATCGGTTGGTGTCCAAGAGGAGGCGAGAGAAGCCGAAGTTGTCGCGCGAATACGCCCCCAGCTTCCTGTCTTCTCGTTATAGATGTGGTCGTATTTGGAAACGTTGGACGCCAAAACTTTGGATGTCGTGCTATCCAGTGCAGAGGCAACGGCATCGACACTGACAGGCGCATCACTTTCAATTTGGAATTTATTATCAAAGAACGCATACACTTCCGCCAGAGATTTTTCTGCCCCAGACTTGGTATAGAATACGCCCTTATTCGCGGCTGCGGCTTGCGGGAATGCATCTGCTGCACTGGCTGTCGGATTGGCTCTCAACGCATTCAAAAATTTCGATGCCCCACCGGGGCCCATGAAATGGGCCATATAAAGCTCTGTTGATCCTATATCGCCACCGACTTTGCTCTCGAGATAGTTTTTATTCTCGCAGGCCAGTTCACCGGCCATCAGGGAACATATCTTGGCGTCATTTCGCAGGTTCAAAATTTCTGCCTTGATTTTGGAATTGGCAACTTTACCCGTATCGCTGATTTGGTCGGCATATTGAGACAGGCCGTATTTATCGCCGTATTTATTCACCATCTGCAACCATGTGGACTCGATGAATTGATATAATCCTGTGGCGGAAGATGTTTTGGCTTTGGCATCACTTTTGAAAGAGCTTTCGATTTGCGCTTGCTGGAGCAAATAGGAAAAATCGACACCGGTCTTCTGGCTGGCCGTCTGGATCGCGGAGGCAATTTTTGCCCCGGCCTTGGTGCTCAAGGCGGCCAATTGCGGCGAAACTGTTGAATCCGATGTCTTTAACATTCAAAAAATACCCTTCCTGGGATATAGTTTTGCAAAGCCCGTGCCAGACCGAATAAATTATGGTAGGGTAGGAATATCAATAGCTTAGGAAAAATAGCCATGCCGACCTATACCCCGCCAATTGCTGATATGACCCTTCTTCTGGAAAAAATAACCCCCCTGAGTGCTTTGGGGCGGGATGATCTGGATAGCGCAATGGTTGAAGCTATTCTGGAAGAGGCAGGAAAACTCGCGGCAGACGGGATAGCGCCTTTGAATGAAACAGGCGATAAAACAGGTGCAGTCTGTAAAGATGGCGATGTTACAACCGCCAAAGGTTTTCGGGACGTGTATCATCAATATACAGAAGGCGGATGGAACGCCGTCCCGTTTGATCCTGAATATGGCGGGCAGGGGCTGCCGTGGTTGATGTCTTTTCCTATTCAGGAAATGTGGCAATCTGCAAGCCTGTCATTTGGCCTATGTCCACTCCTTAATCAGGGGGCTGTTGAAGCCATCACCATTCATGGATCTGATGAGCAAAAGAATTTATATCTGCCGCACTTGATTGCGGGAGATTGGACAGGGACGATGAACCTGACCGAACCGGGGGCAGGATCTGATCTGGCTTTGATCCGCACCAAGGCAGAAAGAGCCGGGGACGGGACATATAAAATTTCAGGTCAGAAGATTTTTATCACTTATGGCGACCATGATATGGCGGATAATATTATCCATCTGGTGCTGGCAAGATTGCCGGATGCTCCCGAAGGTGTAAAGGGAATATCTCTCTTTATCGTCCCGAAATATTTGATAAATTCCGACGGAACACTTTCAAAACGAAACGATGTGAAATGCGTTGGCGTTGAGCATAAACTTGGAATTCATGCATCTCCGACTTGTACCATGCAATTCGGAGATGAAGGCGGGGCAGTTGGTTACTTAATCGGTGAAGAAAATCAGGGCCTCAAATATATGTTCACGATGATGAACAATGCGCGCCTGTCTGTGGGCTTGCAAGGTGTTGCTTTGGCAGAACGTGCAACGCAGGCCGCCAAAGCTTATGCCGCTGACCGCAAACAGGGTAAACCTTTGACAGGCGGGGATACGGCAACAATTGACCGTCACCCAGATGTAAAGCGCATGTTGCTCTCTATGTCGTCCATGACCAAGGCGGGGCGTGCTTTGGCATATGAAGCGGCGTTTCATTTGGATAAAGCCAATGCTGGAGACGAGACGTCCCAAGCACGCGTTGATCTGTTAACGCCTATTGTTAAATCGTGGTGTACAGATATGGCGGTCGAAGTGGCGTCTATCGGTGTACAGGTTCACGGCGGTATGGGGTTTATCGAAGAAACGGGAGCGGCGCAATTCTATCGCGATGCGCGTATCTTGCCGATCTATGAAGGCACGAACGGCATTCAGTCAAATGATCTGGTCTTCCGCAAAATTTTACGCGATGGCGGATCAGCGATGGCAGATTTTATTTTGACATTGAAACAAAGCAAAGACGCTCAACTTCTTGAAATGATAACGGAAGTCGAAAAGGCTACGGCACGAGTCGTATCTCTCAAAGACGCTCCGGATCAGGTTGCGACAGTGGCTGTGCCATATCTAAATCTGGTCGGCACAGTTGCCGCGGGCGTAATGCTTGAAAAGATTGCCGAAGCTGATAACGGAACGCAAAAAGAATTCACTTTCTACAAAACACATATCTTGCCGCGGGCGCTGGGGCTTTGCGTAACGGTGATGAATGGCGCGGAAGCTGTTTAATTAAAAATACTGATATGTCTCAGGGGGCGGATTCTCTTTTATGGACCGTATCGACCGCGCCGGGGAACAGAAGCTGGTAGACTTTGCTGTCTTTCAATTTCTGGATCATGGACTTTTTGGCAATCCGTTCGTTCAGATATTTTCCGCCGTCACATTTCTTATAGGCATTGGTCATTTGATTCTCCAGAACATAAACATTCTGGGTCGTGTTGGCGGCATACATATTGGCAAATTCGTTGGCATAACATTCACAAAACGGTACGTAATCGTAAGGGCGAGCGCTTTTGGCCCATCCTTCGCATTGGGCCTGACTTGTTCCGGCAACGCCTGCGGAATTCGGGCAGAATTTCTGGGCTTCAATCTGTAATAAGGTTTGAGGAACGCCGTCGCCTTTTAATTGGCGCTGTTCCAAAAACTTCATGCCCAGACAATCGCAATCATAAAACGTATTAAGATCGGAATTCTTTTTGCAATTCAGCGTCATGGTCAACGCTTCGTCAATTTGTTCCGGAGTTGGGTCGGGCAGTTCACTGAAATCCGGAAGATAGCCGCGCGGAAACAACTCATTCTGGGCAAAAGCCGGAGAGGTAAGGCCGAAAACAAGGATGAATCCGAGTGCAAGAAGGTGCAGGCGACAAATCATGCCGACTATTATGCCTGAAAATATTAATAAAACGATAGAAACAATCAAAAAAACGACTAAATCTCGTGACGGGGAGGCTTTTTCGGATAGCCTTTATGCTTCTCTGGGGCAATACACCGCAGCAGGTCACGAACTTCCTGACGCGCGGAGATGGCAGACATGGTCATTTTATGTTCTGGGTCTTCTTTCATGTCCAGCAAAGTCATCCCTTTAAGGAATAATTCGCGAAAGACAACCCGTTCTCCAAAACCTGGCGCCAGACGAAATCCGAACTCTTTGGAAATCGCTTCCAATAAATCTCCGACTTCACGTTTGTTCTTGGCATCAAGAGAGGACAGGCGATTGCGCATTACAATCCAGTCCAGATCAGCGCCGTCACGGGCTTTCTTCTTTTCGCGTTGCTCCAGAACCATTTTTGTATAAATGGATGGCCCTTTGATGCTTTTGTTACCCGTATCAATGCGCGCCAACACATCCAGATCAATGAAGGAATCGTTCATCGGCGTAATGATCGTATCGGCATAGGAATGGGATAGCTGCCCCAGATACGTATCCGAACCCGGTGTGTCGACCACGATAAAATCAACAATATGACCCATTTCTTCCAATGCCATCATAAAGAATTCATAATCCTGACGTTCTTGCATTTCGACAGTGTCGGCTTTGGATTTTTCAATCGGGAAATGTACAGGAGAGGGAAGGGCAAGTTTATGGCGGGCGATATATTCAAACCGATTAGCCATATAGCGGGTAAAAGTGCCCTGACGGGCATCCAGATCAATAGAGCCGACCAAATAGCCAAGGCGCAACAAGCCGATGGCGACATGCATCGCGGTTGTTGATTTGCCTGACCCTCCTTTTTCATTGCCTAAGACAATAATATGGGCAGGAGTCTTGGAAGTGTCTGCTGTAATCTGGGACATGATACCTTAAATGGAAATACACATTCTGTGTGCATTAAACCATGAAAAATCAGTGACATAAAGGGTGGATTTTTATACTCTTATAGAGGCAGGCTCGGGAGGACGTATGAGTGAGAATTTACAGCAGTTAGAAGCAAAGCAGGCAGCAAAAGACGCAGTCTTTCGTGCATTATATATGGTGGCTCTGATGATGGGGGCTGCGGGTCTGTGTGTCTTTCTGAATTTGGGGGACTTCGGAACCTATATCGGATTTGCAGATGATATGGTCAGGCAAATCTTCGGTGGGGCCTTGATCTTTATGGCCGCTGTAGAGATTTTTGTTATCGTCCCTTTGCTCAAAAAAGCTGCAGAAAAAGAAAACCATAAGAAAAATTGAAACGATGGATCACAAAGAAAAACTGGCTGCGGTTCGCGCCGAAATGAAAAAACAGAATCTGGATGGATTTCTGGTTCCGCACGCTGATGAATATCAAAGTGAATATTTACCGGCTTGCGCCGAACGTCTGGAATGGCTGACAGGGTTTACCGGGTCAACAGGCAATGCCGTTATCCTGATGGATAAGGCCATGACAGTAACAGGCGGCATATACGATATTCAAATGCGCGCCGAAGTCGATAAGACACTCTATGAAGTGCTCGTGCCTGAGAAAAAAAGATTAATGCCTGCTATGGGTGAATGGTTGGCGAATAACGCACCTGAAGGCGCTGTAATCGGCTTTGACCCGCGCCTTTGGACACGCAATCAAATCGCCAAAATTGCAGAACAAACAACGGATAAAAAGATCGGGTTCATGCCTGTGGATGTCAATCCGCTGGATGTCATCTGGACAGATCGTCCCGCACCACCGATGGGTGTGGTTGAACTTTTTCCTGATGAAATTGCGGGGAAGACGTCTCTTGAAAAACGGACGGCCTTGGCAAAAAAACTGATGGAAGAAAAAATTGCCTCGGTGGTTATCACACAATCTGACTCGATTTGTTGGCTGTTGAATGTACGGGGCAGTGATATTCCGTTCAATCCGCTGGTGCTCTCGAATTTGATTTTACACGCAGATGGTGGCGTGGATTGGTATGTCGACGCGGGTAAAATCACCGATGAAGTCGAAGCGACGCTGGGGGCTGATGTCCGTATTAAAAACCCCGATCAGTTTGAACAGGATTTGAAATCTCTAACCGGTGCAGTGATGATCGACCCAACGAGATCGTCAATGGTCGCCGAAACAATCCTCAGAGAAAATAACGTTGAAATCGTAGAGGGCAAAGACCCGTGTGTTGTACCGAAATCCATCAAAACGCCTGAAGAACAACTTGCCATTAAACAAGTCCATATTCGGGACGGCATTGCTGTCTCACGCTTTTTACGCTGGATTGATTGTACGGATTTCAAACGCTTTGCCCATTCGGAAATGGATTTGGCAGACAAGCTCGAAGAGTTTAGAAAATGCGATCCGACCTACCGTGAGCCAAGCTTTGATACAATTAGCGGCTGGGCATCAAATGGTGCCATCATTCACTACCATGCAAAACCTGAAACGAATAAACGCATCACAGGCGATAATCTCTACCTCGTAGATAGTGGCGGACAGTATGAATACGGCACGACAGATATTACGCGCACAGTCGTGATAGGGGATGTTACAGACGAACAAAAAGACCGTTTCACCCGTGTTCTGAAAGGCCATATCGCCGTGGCCTCAAAAGTGATGGAAGATACCACAACAGGCGATGATCTGGATAAGCTCGCGCGCTCTGCCCTAAAAGAAGCTGGTCTCGATTACGCGCACGGAACAGGCCACGGTGTCGGATGTATGTTGGCAGTCCATGAAGAAGCGCCTTACATTTCCCCTGGTGTAACAGACGAATATTATAAACCGGGAATGCTCCTCTCCAATGAACCGGGATATTACATCGAAAACGGCTACGGCATTCGTCATGAGAATCTGATTCTTTGCCAAGAATCGGAAGGCGGGAAACTGGCGTGGGAAACAGTCACTTTGGTCCCGTTCGATCTGCGCGGCGTGAATTGGGAAATGATGGAGGATCACGAAATCGAATGGCTAAAAACCTATCATACGACTGTTTTTGAGGTGTTGAAGCCATTTCTGGCGTCTGATGAATTGGACTGGCTACACGGCGCCTGTTTTTCATATTTCAAAGGTGAGCATAAAGAGGGGCATTTCGAGCCGAATCCCGTGGGTAATTTGCCCGAATGACAGGGAAGATATTAGACAAATTTTTCTGGAGGCCTATAGTAACCGCTCTCAAGAAACCTATATTGAACTGATAATTAAAGGATACGTATCGCTATGGCTGGAAGTTTGAACAAAGTAATGTTGATCGGAAATTTGGGAAGTGAACCAGAGGTTCGCAGTATGAATTCCGGAGATGAAGTTGCAAGCTTCTCTGTCGCGACATCCGAAAGCTGGAAAGACAAAGCAACAGGCGAACGCAAAGATCGTACCCAATGGCACAAAATCGTAATTTTCAACTCTGCTTTGGTTAATGTTGCCCGCAACTATTTGCACAAAGGCTCCAAAGTGTTCATCGAAGGCCAATTGGAAACACGTAAATGGACCGATAAAGACGGTCGTGACCAGTACACAACCGAAGTTGTCTTGCGCCCATACCGTGGTGAATTGACCATGCTCGATTCTAAGGGCAGCTCGGGTGGCGTAGCCAATGACAGCTACGGCGAATCTTCAGGCGGCGGTTTCTCCTCAGGCCCGTCCTACGGTGGTGCTCAGGCGGCAGCCGTTGACGAACTGGCGGATGATATTCCGTTCTAATCCAGTGAAAGGAAAGGGTGTATGTCCCCGAAACGTCTTCTATCTTTGATTTTGGTCTCGACCGCGCTTGCGGGCGGGGCTTCTCTGTCTTATGCGCAAACAGATGCGGCTGTATCTGAGCCTGTGGCTGAAAAAGAGGCGGTGGCGCAAACAGCAGGAGACACAGACACCATGGAAGAACGTCTCGCGCTATCGCGGGAACTCCATGACATCAGACGCGTCAAAGACAAGATCTTGAAAGACATAGATGCAATATCTCGGTCTGTACCGGCTTTGGAGCGTGAAGATTTCAAAATCTACATCGAAACCCACATGGATTTTGATGATTTGGAGCAAAAATCCATTCGCTACGCCGCCGAAACATTCACCGTGCCCGAGTTAAAGGCCATGATCGCCTATTTCGGGTCGGATGTCGGTAAGTCGGCAGAGGCTAAAACCGAAGCTTACGGGACACGATTGGGGCAGGATATTCAGGCCCAGATCGACAAGGCATTGATGGCCGCAAAGTTCGATAATGTGAACACTTTGCCGCATTCCGAAGCCCCTCAGCGCGGCCCGACAAGGGATATGCTGGGTAACTAGAAAAAAGCCCGTTTTTATACACGGAAAAACATAAGAAATGCCGCCTTTCGCCTTGCTGGAAAGCGGCATTTTTGCTACAAAAAACCATCCAATTTATAAGAAAAAATAAGCGAGTTTTTTGATGTCGGATAACACCGCACCTACCCAAGAATTTCCCCAGATTTCTCTCTCGGAAGAGATGAAGAAATCCTACCTCGATTACGCTATGAGCGTGATCGTATCGCGTGCGCTTCCTGATGTGCGTGACGGTTTGAAACCTGTTCACCGTCGTATTTTGTACGCGATGCAAGAGGGCGGCTACCACTCTGACAAATCCTATAAAAAGTCCGCGCGTATCGTCGGGGACGTGATGGGTAAATACCACCCGCACGGGGATTCTGCGATTTATGAATCCTTGGTGCGTATGGCCCAAGACTTCTCGATGCGCTTGCCTCTGATTGACGGGCAAGGGAACTTCGGGTCTATGGATGGCGACCCTGCGGCGGCGATGCGTTATACCGAAGCGCGTCTCTCGAAACCTGCAGACTCACTTCTCCAAGATATTGAAAAAGAAACCGTCGATTTCCGTCCGAACTATGACGAATCTGTATCTGAACCTGTCGTGCTTCCGACCCGTGTGCCGAACCTGCTGGTAAATGGCGCGGGTGGTATCGCGGTCGGTATGGCAACCAACATTCCGCCGCACAATTTGGGCGAAGTCATTGACGGCTGTATGGCCTATATCGACAACCCGAAAATCACCAACGAAGAATTGATGGGCTTTATCCCTGGGCCTGACTTCCCTACGGGTGGTCAGATTTTGGGCCGCTCGGGAATTTATTCGGCCTATACAACAGGGCGCGGCTCTATGCCTGTGCGCTCTAAGGCAACGATTGAACAAATCCGCGACAAACGCGAAGCCATTATCGTTCATGAAATTCCGTATCAGGTCAACAAAGGCCAATTGCTCGAACGTCTGGGCGAAGTCGCGCGTGAGAAAATCGTCGAAGGCATTGCTGAAATCCGTGACGAGTCCGACCGTGACGGCGTGCGCGTCGTCATCGAATTGAAACGCGATGCCAACGGCGACGTGGTTTTGAACCAACTGTTCAAATATACCGCGCTTCAATCGTCATTTGCCTGTAACGTCTTGGCGCTCCACCACGGACGGCCACAGACCTTGCTGCTCAACCAGATCATTTCGGCCTTCGTGAAATTCCGCGAAGAAGTCATCACCCGCCGCACCATCTTTGAACTGAACAAAGCTCGTGACCGTGCGCACGTCTTGGCGGGTCTGGCTGTCGCGGTTGCCAATATTGATGAAATCATCGCGCTCATTCGGAATGCCAAAGACCCAGCGGTCGCAAAAGAACAATTGCTTGCGAAGAAATGGCCGGCAGGCGAAGTCGCACCGCTCATCGCTCTGATTGATGATCCTGAATATTTCGTGGATGACGCGGGCACATACCAAATGTCCGAACAACAAGCAAAAGCGATTCTGGATTTGCGTCTGCACCGTTTGACAGGTCTGGAACGTGATAAGATCGGCGACGAACTGCGCGAAATCACCGACACGATCAAAGAATTGCTGTCTATTCTGGCCTCCAAAGAAAAACTCTATGACGTGATGCGCAACGAACTGGCCGAAGTCAAAGCCAAATTCGCAACACCGCGCCGTACCGAAATTATAGACAGCGGTTTTGAAACCGATGTCGAAGACCTGATCCAACGTGAAGACATGGTTGTGACCATCACCCACGGCGGCTACGTGAAACGCACGCCGCTTGTGACCTACCGTGCACAAAAACGCGGCGGGAAAGGGCGCTCGGCTATGGATATGAAGGAAGATGATTTCATCTCCGACCTGTTCGTGGCCTCGACCCACACGCCGATCCTGTTCTTCACCAGCAAGGGCATCGTGCACCGTATGAAAGTCTATCAACTGCCTCTGGGGAACCCGACGGCACGCGGTAAGGCGTTCGTAAATATGCTGCCATTGGAACAAGACGAAAATATCTCCGTGATCTTGCGCCTTCCTGAAAATGAAGAACTATGGGATCAACTGGATATTCTCTTTGCCACCAACCAAGGCTCGGTTCGACGTAACAAATTGTCCGACTTCCGCAACATCCGCTCCAACGGTCTGATTGCGATGAAACTGGACGGCGGCGAAAAACTGATTGATGTCAAAATCTGCCGCGATGACGAAGACGTTGTCTTGGCAACCCGTGACGGTCGTGCCATCCGCTTCGAAGTCGCAGATTTGCGCGTCTTCTCTGGTAGAACATCAACAGGTGTCCGCGGTATTAAACTCAAAGCCAAAGACGAAGTGATTTCCATGTCTATTCTGAAACACGTGGACGCCAGCCCCGAAGAACGCAACGCGTATTTGAAGGCCGCCTCGGCTCTGCGCGGAGCAGACGAAGAAGGCGTCGAATTTGAAGAAGGCGCAGACGTGGCTCTAACCGAAGATCGCTTCAAAGAGTTGCAGGAAAAAGAACAATTCCTCCTGACCTCAACAACGGGCGGCTACGGCAAACGCACCTCGGCCTATGAATATCGTGTCTCGGGACGCGGCGGACAGGGTATCACCAATATTACGCTCACCAAGAAAAACGGTGGCGAAGTTGCGGGAACCTTCGTGGTCACGGACGAACACCAAATCATGTTGGTCACCGACCAAGGCCAAATGATCCGTATGCCTGTCTCTGGCATCCGCTTCACAGGCCGCGCCGCTCAAGGCGTCACACTCTTCCGTGTTCGCGATGATGAACACGTCGTCTCCGTCGCATGGCTCAAACAAGACGAAGAAGACGAAACCGAAGAGGGTGCAGAAGGCGAAAACGCCGAAGGCGTCATCGAAGGGGCAGCCACCGACCCCTCATCGGACACCCCCGCAGAAGAAGCGGACGCCCCGAAAACAGAATAGAAAAACAAAAAACCCCGTGCCTCAAACCACGGGGTTTTGAATAAGAGGATTTTAATATGGCAGAGAATGAAAAGACTAAAGATAAGAAAGAGAACTTCTTTTTAGACGTAAGAAAAAGTTGGTGGGTCTATTTAGTTTTTGTTGTTTTGGCATGGGTAATATCATGGATAGGAACTGATCTTTTTATAAATGAATCCAGTAATCGTGGAACATTCGGAGATAAATTTGGTGCGGTAAATGCCCTCTTTTCAGGACTTGCCTTTGCTGGCGTCATTATAACTATTTTGCTCCAAAGGGAAGAACTAAAAGCTACGCAAAATGCAGTAAAGGCACAGACAGATGAGTTCGAAAAGCAAAACGAAACGCTGGCTTTGCAGAGATTTGAACATTCTTTTTTTAATATGCTTTCGCAACATAATGAATTTATTAAGGTGCTTGGTGACGATAGAAAAAAAGGTGTAATCTATTTTAATGAATTATTTAGAGAGGATATTCAAAAAGTAAGAACAAGAAATATTCAAGAAACTTATGCTCAAAAGTACAATGGAATTAGAAAAGCAAATTTAGAGAGTTATTTTTCTGGTTTGGGTCTATTGTTAAAAGCTGTTGGTAGTGCTGATATAAATAATAAAGATAATTATTATGATATAATTTCAACTAGACTAACTTTAAGTGAAAAGTGTTTGTTATGTCTCGAAGTAGGAAGGGAGAAGGGGGATGTTGATCTTCAAAGCTTCATGCAAAAACAAAACATAAATAAATACATAGTTAATATAATAGAA
>QKCR01000033.1 GCA_003245575.1 Alphaproteobacteria bacterium
AATGTGTTCTGGAGTCCCCCTCTTCAGAAATAGTTCATTCAGCGCATCAATCACTTCTTCCGAGCGGATCCGCCGTGAAACTTTTAACATCAGACACTCTCGGGTATATTCGTCGATGATACTCAAAATTTTCAATGTCTGACCGTCTTTGGTTTTGTCGAAGATGAAATCATAACTCCAGACGTGATCTTTGTGCTCTGAGCGTAACCGGCGTGTCGATCCGTCATTCAGCCATAACCGGCCACGTTTGCGCTGTTTGTGAGGAACTTTCAGACCCAGTTGCCGCCAAATCCGCTCCACCCGCTTATGATTCACTCGCCAGCCTTCTCGGCGTAGCAGTGCTGTAATTCGCCGGTAACGGTATCGCCCATACGCACTGGCAAGCCGAACGATTCTTTGAGTCAGCCGATCTTCATCATCCCGAACAATGGGTCTTCGGCGTTGTGTGGAACGGGGCTGACCCAGGACTTTGCATGCCCGACGCTGTGACACGGGCAGTTGGTCTTGCACATAGCCAACCGCCTTGCGTCGCTTGGCCGGGCTCAGAAGTTTCCCTCTGCGACCTCCTTGAGAATGGCGTTATCCAGAGAAAGATCGGCGACCAGTTTTTTCAGCCGTGCGTTTTCCTTTTCCAGATCTTTAAGCCGCTTTGCTTTTTCCAGACTGAGCTTTCCGTACTCTTTGCGTCACTTATAGAAAGTCTGCACAGACACAGAAATCTTCCTGCAGGCAGACTCGATGGTTTCACCTTGCCCTTGCAGTACCTCGACTTCCCGAAGCGTCCGGATGATCTGTTCAACGGTTGTTTTCTTGCCTTTCATGACGTGCTCCTTTTCTGAAACCCATGTTTTTCTCTATTCTACCATGGATCACTTACAAGGGGGGCATGCCAGATGTATTAAAATCCGCCCTGCGCTTCCGCGTTTCCGCTCCCAATTTCGCGAGCACCACCAAGCTTAGCCATTGGTTTTGTATCCGGATTCAATTATTGCGTCAAGAGTTTATAGATTAGTTCGAGTTCTAAGTTGTGCGGTGGAAGGACTACGTCAAGATTCTCATACGGCGTCTTTCCATCCAAGTGCACCGATGGCCGCTTCTTCCGACTTCGCCGGGACGCTTCAATGTGCGTGAATCTCTGGATGATATGTACAAGGCGAACGATGCGATCAAAGCAGCGATACCCTCGCCCTATCACTACGACCAGTTCATGATAAATTCGATGACAAAAACGGAACTCCACCCAAAATACGGTGCTCCTAACGGGCTTCCTGTTTGCGGATGATAATTCTCATAAATCGTTGAAGGCTCCTGACACACCCAGCCTAGCAACGTATTGCGTCCCATATCGGCAATTGTAACAAATCCATAATTCTTCAATCCCTTCAGGGCGAAATAGGCAACATTCAACCAAGTGCGTCCACGCCAATATCCTTTAGGATCAAACTCAGGATGATCATAGGCTACTGTAGGCCAGCCAGGTGTAAACTTTTTCGTGTCTTGAGCAATCGCAGCCATCAATGCGGCGCGCTCTTCCGAAGCTGTCTGGATAAAGAGAGGCATGAATGATGCCGGGGAAAGTACTTCTATGAATTCCCCTCGACCAAAATCGTAATCGAGGTACATGCCACGAGACTTGTCCCACAATTTACTTTCAACATTCTCGACAAGTTCGGACTCCTTTTTCTTCCACATAATAGAGTCCGCCTTAAGCCCAAGTTCGTCAGCAAAATACACCATCGCCCGGTAGAGCATCACCATATAGCAGTTCAAGTCAATCGGCCATAATTTATAAATTTCCTGATCCCACCGTACGGCATTATCCCATCCAGTTTCATATCGAGCACGCCGAAGGCGCAGTTCGGGATCAGTATCGGAGCAATCGTAATGAAACAGGCCATCCTGGTCACCACCTCTGTTTCGGCGCCAATGCTGTTCGTATTTTGTAAAGGGCTCATATACCGTTCGTATGAATTCTAAATCAGGATGTCGTTGATTGACAATCATTGCTGCCCACGGCATAACCGGTGGTTTGCCGTACGTATCGATAATACGCCCGTCTTCAGATAACACATCCGGCAACACCCCTTCCGGTGACTGTAGGCTCAGAAACATTTGAATCTGTTCCCGAGCTAATTCTGCATCCCAATGAGAAACACCTACCGCATGGAAAGCGGTATCCCAATTCCAGAGCCCTCTAAAAAAGACATGTGAAGGAGTGATGCCCCGCCATGGATGCCACGGAAGTTTTTTATCACCCTCCGCCTTGATGATATTTCCAAGAAGAGTTCTTGCGGAACGATCTAATAATGTATAGTCTTCAAAGCCAATACTTCCGTATAGTGTTTTCAACCACTGATCACAAGCCGACAATTGCATGTATTTCTCCTGCTGAATAAATATTTAAATCTTACAATTTGTCTATTGAGTGCTATCCTATTCGTAAGATACGCAAGATAAGTTCTATATGAGAATCTCATCTGTAAATAGACGACATCACAAATAAAGTAATCTACCGCATATTTACCGCACAGACTGGAAATATTCGTTCATGCCAATAACCCGGTAGCTATTTTCTGATAAATGGCGCATGCATTTCGTAAAAAACGGCAAAGACGTTGGTACGAAATCATGGACATCGTCAGGTACGCCATGAAAAACCAGTACGACAGCTTTATTCTGTTGACAATGCGAGATTGCACTAATAAATGCGTGTTCATCGTCTTTTTGCTGTTGAAAAGAAGGAATCCTATAGAGAGAATCATCATTTACGCTCCAAGCTCTTGGTTCCGTTGTTCTTGCTAACGTTATGCCGCAACGCTTTAATGCTGGTACTGCAATTTCAGAAAATGGTCCGCCGGAATAGGCAAAGCTAACAGGCTGGGCTATTTCTGCTGACTTCAACAATTCATTGAGTTGAATCAGCTCATCCTCGCATTGCATTTCAGACAGCTTCCGCAAATCCGGATGGTTGAGGGCATGATTACCGATCTAAAAGCCCAGTTCATACAACTGCTGGATTTCGTCGATGGTAAGTAAATGTGCAGCGTTTTTTCGAAGCCAATCATCATTAAAGCGACAGATAAAAAGAGTTGAGCCGAAGCCTAATTTTAGCAACACCGGGCTAACGTTGAATAAATTGTTTTTTACTGCATCGTCAAAGGTGAGTACGATGGTTCTTTTCTCATCCTTTTTCGCTGAAAGAAAGTCACAGCCCTCTTGTAAAGTCATCTAACCCAAAACCCCTAGAAGTCAGCAGCGTTAATTTGATAAATAGGCATTCTCAAGAATACCCATGCAAAATTTCCGATAAATATACGCCTTATCAGATATCAACTTTATCAATATCTCTTAAATCCAAAGTGAATCAATTCAGTTTTGTGGACTAACCAACAACTGTACTGAGAGTAAAACACGACTTTGAAATCATGACATCATTTAATGTCAAACGTACAAACAGACGCAGCTCTCAATTTGACTTTGTCTCGGGCTTCGGTTTCTTTATGTGCCAACCAATCATAAATATTCAATAGCAGCTGAGCGTTATCCCCCTGTTCCAGCCATTCAGGAGACATCCATTGCATATCACCCATTGCGACAACACGCCCTTTGCCAAACTCAAATGCCACAATAAATGGTTTGTCAGCAGGGACACTGATTTGATTTGAACGCACAAGGACAATTTGCTCCGCGGTCGTGACTGTAATGGGAGTTCCACCAGGAATTATGATACGCGAAACACCATTGGTGACCGGATGGCCTTTACTTATATTTGAGAAGTCACACAAAAGCGGAGAAAGTGTTGTTGCTGCAGCATCACGAAAGTTTTCGTTCGATACACCAAGGCCGAAAGCCTTGAATGTTCTTCCGCAACGGATGGTGTTTGCCGTCCAGTTGAAATATTGACTGTTTATACTTCCCGACAGAAGTACCGAACCTCCATTGCGCACATATTCAGTAACTTCATTTAATGCTTCGTCGGCAAGATTGATTCGAGGAAAAACATAGATATCGAAATCATATAATGAGGATGAATGTTTTTTTCCATAGAATTCATCGATTATCCCGTTTTTCGGGATATCCATTGCGTAATGGAATTCAAACCCTTCATCTTCAAGAATCTTTTTCCCCGTAAGCATACAGATGGGTTCCATTACCATATGTCCATCGCAACTATGGAATAAAACTTTTTTATCGCCTTTTGGTGATTGCCGCCATAGCGATAAAAACTGTTTGGATTCTTGAGAAAGTGGTGCTAATCTGGTTTCTTGTGTGCCAATACGATCCAGTATGAATACCAGTGGGTCTTGCGACGGCAAGTTAATGTCGAACCCGCTTTTCAGTTTTTTCGCATCGATGATTTCCTCGACAATAGCGCCAGTTTTCACATCTCGAAGCATGTAAACCCCATCAGGAGCAAACTGCCAAGAGACTTTCAACTTTCGCGGGCCACCACCAAAATTATTGCAATACAATAAGAATGTGTTTTGTGAACCGATTGCATGCGCTTCGATAAAATCGGCAGGATGTCCGTCAAGTGGCGTAATCGCTATTGGTCGATTAATGACAGATTTCATCACATCGGTAAACATTAGCTTTAATTGTTCATAAGGCAGGTTGCATGAAAAATAACAGACCATACCTTTTCCGTGTCGGTATGTTGTAATCGCAGGAGTACCGTCTTCGAAACAGGCTATTGCCTCAGCTCCATTCAATTTCAGCTCGACTCCGTAAGAAGAATCAAACTGACGCAGTTCGGAAGTAATGCCATTGATTTTCTTGGAGTTAGTGAGTGGTCTTCCTGTCTTAACTCCAAACCAAGACGGGGTGAGAATTGGTTTATGGAAATCATCATCAATGCTCATGGCATTGGGGCCTAGAACCAAAATCCCTCCATCCGCCACATATTTTTCCAGCCGTTCTGTCACGCCGTTACGGATTCGTGTCGAGGCAGGCAATACAATCGCTTTATATTGATTTGCAGATCCGCCCAAAATTGCGTCACACGTAGTAATTCCAGTATTAAATTGCGAAAACAATGACGCCATATAATAGCTCATCATCGCATTTGCAACAGGACCGGAATAAAGATCTTCGGTTGTTTCAGGCAGATAAGCTCTACCTGTTTCAAACGGATAAACAATCGCAATATCTGCGGTAAGTCGGGGACGCGGCAACAAAACTTCACTTACATTCTCGATTTCCTTTTTTGTCGCAGGGATCGCGGAAAGCATGGTGTATTCGTATGAAAGCGGCGAATAAATCGGCGGGATTTTTTTATTGAGGGTCTGCGGATAGAAATATGACATGCATACCCCGGAAACCCCATGTGTTGCCATACTCCAGATCCAACTTCGCATCTGTTCCGGAGAAACTTTTGGCGCTGCGAAAAATTCTTTATTCGTCAGAGTCAGATAACCTCTGATTCCGCCCTGGATTTCTCCGCCGATATTATATTTATTTGCAATACAGATCGCGATCTGGTTTTCTCCCGGTTTGAGAAGTGAGGACACATCCAGACTGAACCTCTCATTCCAGACTTTTGTTTTATATATCAGTGTGCCGTTGAAATAAATGGTTGCATAATCAGCCAGTTCACTTCCTGTCAAAAACAAAGAATCCGTAGCAGGAAGACTAAAGCTCTTGCGATACCATCCGTTCGTACACTCAGGAAATCCCTGATTTCCCCATACTCCGGGTGCCTTTATTGTTTCCCATGAGCGATCGTCAAAATCAGGTTTTGAAAATCCGAGTGAATTTCCTTTACCTTCTGAGTCTGGCGCAAAACGCCAATCGCCATTTAGATCAATAACAACGGCGGCCTTGTCAAAACTAGATCCGTATGAATGTATTGTGCACTCGGAAAGATATACAGGCCTGTCAGGTGTTAACCCGTCAAGGTAATCCCAGATCATTAGGCTTTTTACCATTTTCGCGATATCGGACGTTTTCTCATCCCCAATTGTCTGCGGATAAAAATTCATTCCGCCTTCATGACAGATGAGATCCCCGGCCTTTGCCAATTCTTTTGGATGGGTGTTGGTAAAGCCTGAAAAACCTTCCCGTAGATTCATGACAGACTGATAGGTTACGTATGAGTTGTCAAATTTGAAGTCGCGCTTTACGTCGTCTGTAAGACTACGAAGTTGTTGACCAAACCATCTTTCGTTGAAATGTTGCCATTCGACCAAAAGTTCTACTGGCACTGGTTGCGGTTCGAGATTTTTTTTTAGTCCAGAGCAGTTTATCGTCTTGCGGGGAGGGATTATGGATGGGAATGAATCGAATGATGTATTCCACGCATTATTGGCTGCGTCAATCGATCCATATTTTTTCTCCATTTCAGTCTGAAACGTTGCAAGAGCCGCAGGACTCATATCACCGTAAACGACTTCATTGTACAGTTCATAAAACAGAACGGGATATTTTCCGATAGTGCGCATGATTCCGCGCAGATATTCTTCTCTGATCGTTTTCCCCAAAGGATCGTCGAGGCGCCAATTGTAAAAGTGTGAATTGTCTGCCAAGGCATCAAAAAAATGCAGTTTGAATTCTTTATTGCGCGGTACGCCATCCCAGAAATTCAAATGAACGGCAAATCCATTTGCGATGAGCCTGTGTATTTTAGCCTCTTCCAGTTCAATTAGCTGCGGCCACGTAACTGACATTGTATTTCCGTCAAGCTTCCAGTTCATTTGCTCGCCGGTAGAAAAATCCTGAAGCTGTATAACATCCAGATCCAGAAGTTTGTAAAGCCATATAAAGTCCGTTGGCGCATCCTCAACACCGATTAAAAATACCGGTTTGCCGTCACGTTCGAAATTGGCACCGCGGATTGTGATGCCTGCCCCTCTGGAAGGGAATTCATCAGAAGACGGCTTGAGTTCTGCAAGGTCAATGTGCTCAATATTGAATACGGTACTTTTGGTTAACGATTCAACTTGTCCCAGCTTTACATCGGTTATCAAAAAGGAACCGTTCGGAGGTGTATTATAGAATTGGAAGCCAAATCCGGTAATTGATTTTATCTGATTGATTCGACGGAAATTTTTAAGCGGAATTGAAATCGCTGTCCAGTCGGTAAGATCCTCGTAAGCTTCTCTTCCCAGATAGAAGCCCAGTGTCGATCCCGATTTATCTTCTGCGTTAATGCCAATGAGCATCATCTGTAAATTTTTAAGAGTTGCATTTCCAACCGCTTTGATCCGGAAAGAAATGCTTGTCGCTAAAAGCTCCGATGTATTTTTTAGCTCAAACCGCTTATTGGATTCGAGTTTGAAACCAGACCATGGTTTTTGACCATCAGACATTGAGATCACTTCGATATCGCCATCCAGCACATTCGAGGCATTGCAAAGCCAGGGTGACAGTTTTGTTTCCTCCGAGGGAAATATGGTTGATTCTTCCGCATAATTAATTTTGCTACTGGTTTGAATTTCAACTCTTGCCGCTTCGTCTGTTTCAGCATCTCCCGCAATTAAGGTAGATTGACAAATACATGAAAATAGAAATACAATGACTGCACATGAATTGGACGTATTTCTTGGCATGTAAAATCCCTTTCCCAGCTATTCGAACAGGTGGTTACTGATGTCCGTTATATAACTATATGAGCGTACTACCACATGTCCGTCTAAGAAGACAACGCACGATCCTGATTCATTATAATGGCGCATTGACACATAGACAATGCTCCCATATCCATCAACTTTGGCAACAGGCGAGCCAGAGGAGCCTCCAGTCATGCTGAAGATGTCAGTAAACAATAATCGCCTTGAGGGCTGCTTAATCCTACTGTAATATGTTTTCTGGTCCTGTTCAGATATCGTATTGTTGATGCCGTAATGGTTGGGGCGGATTTGATTGATGTCGGTACTTCTGATTGATTGTGATGGGCAGGAAAAAACGCCTGTCGCATAATAATTTCCAGATGCGTCATGCGCCATGTACCCATCAACGAGAGAACTACTTTGCGCGTCATTCAGATAAGGAGTAAGAAATTGTTGCCATCGTTTCGAATACATTACCCATAAGGGGCCACGGCGATAATCATCAACGTATGCAAACATCAATGAAGAGCTGTTTTTAAGATTATTCACACAAGAGATGTCTTTTGCGCTACGCGTTGATTTTACCAACATCGGCAATAACATCGACGCAAGAATCGCTATGATTGAGATCACAACCAACAACTCTACCAAGGTAAATGTCATCGTTCTGCGCTTAATGAACAATCTGCTCTCCACTAGGCAATCCCCTTAGTTGGCGCATCTAGCATATGTAAGGACATATGCAGAATAAACTATTTTCTACGTTTGTCAATTTTTCTTTTGTACAACGAGAAAAATACTGGGACCCAAAATCCTCAGTTAGAGACTTCAGGAGTGTATGAGAT
>QKCR01000068.1 GCA_003245575.1 Alphaproteobacteria bacterium
GCCTTGCGAGATCAACACCTCGGCTTCACGCAGCTTGTTTACAATCTGCTCTGTAGAATAACGTTTTGCTGCCATAACCATTTCCTCCATTAAATGAGTCCAATTCTAACTCGAAATTTGGACTATTCCTAGGGGGAAAGGTCAAAAACAGTGAAAAGAAATTCGGTAATCCGTACCATAGCAATTTCGTAGGGGACAAAAGCATCGCGGATATTCTTGGTCGTCATCAACAACCGCCAATTCTACCAGCGTTTCTGTAAACCAAGTCCCAAACCTGACAATATCATATTGGTTTCACCTCCGTCTTGCATTTCAATGCAACGACTCCATCTTCTCTTGTCAGCAGATATCCAGTTCCATAGACATCAGATGAAGTTATTTGAAATGTGACGGCATCAATAATATTATCAATCAATGTGGAACGGTCTTTACCGAGTGAAACTGACAGTGAGTAATTATTTGGTGTAAACTGTCCGCCCTCAACCTCAAATGAAAATGAACCAGTCTGTGGAAGCTTGTGTGGCGGAGGGGAAGACATATAATTATTAAATCCCCCTACACGAAGACCATCAATTGTTTTTATATTGAAGCCCACTCCAGAAGGTTCTATCGCACAATCGTACTCAACGGTAATTCGAATCGTATCTGTCTGTAAAAAAGTGCTGCAGGGAGTTCCTGTCGCGCTATACAGGCGGACACTTTTTATGTATGGTTTCATGCCTCTTAACCGGCCAGGGTGATTGGATAAGTCTACTTCGCTTGTTTCTTCTCCAACTGTTGAAGAAAGGTAAGACGTGATTGTCTGTGCGGTATCACCGTAATACTGCCGCTTTCCGGCATCAATCCATATTGTTCTGTTGCATAAAGAACGCACGGCGCCCATGTTATGGCTGACGAACAACACCGTCCGTCCGCTTTTGGCGACTTCGTTCATTTTCCCCAGGCATTTTTTCTGGAACTGGGCATCACCAACCGCGAGTACTTCATCAACAAGCAGAATTTCAGGCTCCAGATGCGCAGCAATGGCAAAGCCAAGCCTGACATACATGCCGGTGGAGAAGTGCTTGACCGGGGTATCGAGAAATTTTTCCACGCCGGAAAAATCGACTATTTCGTCAAATTTGTTTTTTACCTCAACGCGGGTCATACCCAGCAGATTTCCTGAAAGAAAAATATTTTCATATCCGGTCAGCTCTGGGTGGAATCCGGTGCCAACCTCCAAAAGGCTGCCCACGCGCCCATACAGTTTTGCATAGCCTTCGTTTGGTCTGGTTATGCGCGAAAGAAGTTTCAGCAGTGTACTTTTGCCCGCGCCGTTACGTCCGATGATACCGACAACCTCACCTTCGTCGACACTGAAATCGACATTGCGCAATGCCCAAAAACATTCTTCTTGCGAAACAGCATCAGACAATTTTTGGAAAGGCCGCTTGATCCCACGTATCAGGCTCTCGCGAAGGGTTTTGTAGTATTTATCCTGCCCCCCAATGTTATATTTTTTGCCTAAATTTTCTACTTCGATAATCTTTGCCATTACAGTATGTCCACCATTTCGTTCTCGATGCGCCGAAAATAAATAAATCGTCAACAAATACTTCAAGTTTTACCATTGTTCTGATGCAATTATAGGCACGTCTGGCACATAACAAAACAAGCCGGAATAAAAAAATAAAGGAGCGATAATATTTTCTGTAAGCACTCGTTTACTATTTGTCATTGTTTATTTCGTCTCATGATGAATACGCGTTCGGTATTCCTGACAGATACATGAGGCAATTTGGCGGAAAAACAGCCAATAACGCTTGCCCGCAGGCCCCCAACGCTGCAGGAAAAGCCAGGTAGTTCGCCAGTGTTGTGGAGATTTCATGTTAAAAAGCGCGGCCAGACCTTTGGGATGCGCGTTTTCTGGACCATGATCTTCAAGAATACTCTCGGTGGCTACCGCCACTTTAAATCCGGCAGCCTTGGCGCGACAGACAAAATCATAATCCGCACAATGCTGGGGGAAGTTCTTTGCATCGAAAAAACCAACCAGATCAAACACTTTTCTTGGAAAAAGCGTTCCCCGTCCTCCAACGATATCGACGGGAATTATTGCTTCAGTTAAATTTTCTGCTTCACTCCAATTTTGGTTGTGCCGGTTGAGCGTGAAAAAAGTGCCGCCTGAAAAGCAACGGTTTCCCCCAACGCTATAAACAATTTCCGGATTACTGCCTTTCATTATCCTGCTACCCAAAATGGTGTCGGGGTTATTCTGACTTTGAAGAACAAGTTCCGAAAGGAAAGACTGGTCCGCTATAACATCATCGTTGATGGTGAGTATAAAGTCTGCGCCCTGATCAAGGGCATACTTGATTCCGATGTTGGTAGCCCCCGCCCACCATAGAGTACCATCTCCGCGGATAATTTTCACCTTAGGGAAACGACGGCTTACCGCTTCGCTTGTCCCGTCAGTTGAACCATCATCTACGATAATAATTTCCATGTTATCATACATTACATTGGCGAAAGATTCCAAAAAGCGGAGTGTAATTTCAAGACGATTGTGAACGGGTACAACAACCCCTACTTTTGCTACTTTCACGATCATTTATATAATTACCTCCAAAGTAAGAAACCGTTAGCAGATATTATCTGTCTTTACCGCATAGGCCAAGAAAAAGATGAGAAAATCGGTTTATGGAAAAATCTTTTTTCCAGCAGTCACCTACAGTCCGCTGGTACTCTTGTTGTTGGCTTAACACACACTTAACCATGCCAGAAATGTTACCGGCAACAACAACAGAACTCGCCTGATACCCCTCAAGCGCTTCCTGCGTTCCGTCTACACCGGTCGCAATTATATACAATCTTGCAGCCATCGCCTCCAGCAGCACATTTGCCAGTGGGTCCCAGTGAGCGGTGTGCAGAAGAATATCGCTGGCGGCGTAGAGACGCTCAATATCTTTTTGAAAAGGCAGTATCTGAAAACGACCGGTTTTATCAAGGTTCAGCCTTTCTGCCTGCGCGGTCAAATCCTCCTTCAACGGACCGTCTCCAACAAGGAGAAAATGTATTCGCTTATCGTTTGGCAGACAAAGAGCGGCAGCTTCAATAAAATCGGCTTGCCCCTTCTGCGGCACCATGCGACCGACATTCAATACAACAATCGCGTCTTCAGAAATCCCAAGTTCACGCCTTGCTGGCGTATGCAGTTCGGGTCTGTAAAAACGTTCAACATCAACAAAATTACGGATCACAATAATCTTGCTGTCCGAGACGCCACGCGTGATTAACTGTTGACGTATCGAATCAGAAACCGCGATTACCCTGGTATTCCACTCTGTCATGAGGCGATCCAGCCAAGGCAGCCGATTACACCACCCGCCGATTTCAGGTTTGCGCGACATATTGATTCGTTCCACACAGGGGATACCGAGTTGTCTTGCAAGCAGCGCAATTATGCGTGATGCGTGAAGATAAATAACGTCAGGTCTGATCGTCTGCAATTTTCGCCGTAATTGCCATAGCCCCCACGGCGTACGCAGCATGGAGCGTGGCAGAATACTGCAGGCAATGCCACGATCTTTAAGTTCCGACACCATCGGACCGTCTTCAAAAATCAAAACTGAAAATTGAAACATGTCAGGCATGGCGTCGATTAGCTTCAGCAGAAAGAGTTGACTCCCACCAAGATCAGCTGATGTAAGAGGGACGAGGATATTTATCTGACTTGAACTTGCCATTGGCTTAATCATCTAGCCCGCCTCTTTATTTTCCCCAACCGATACAGAGACCTTACTTTTCGAGACGATTAGACAGTATGTTCGTGTTTGCAAAGAAAGGCATCACAATAAAATAAATTTACAGCATGGCAGCAAAAAGTCAAGAAATTAATCCAGCTTCAGTTTATTATCGTATGTTGAAACGAAAGTAATGGTGATTGAATGATCCTGCAAGATTATTGCCTACTTCTGTAATGTCCATAATGTTTTCTTTGCCTGATCCGATATTTATGATAAAATATTGTAAAGCAGCAAGGGAGAATACACCATGGTCAGCAAAAAATCAACTACAATATCTGAAGACAGTAAGTTGGCAGATGAAATTTCTAAATTAGCAGATGTTATTTCACGCCATGTTACAGAATCTGACGGACCAGTAATCAAAATTCCCGGTCTGCTGATGCGCAGGATGGACTCCCCAACCTAGATGACCGGCTATATTTATGAACCAAGCATCTGCATAACCGCAGGAGGAGCCAAGTGTGTCGTTTTGGATGAAGATGAGTATATCTATGACAAGCATCATTTTTTGATTGCTTCAGTCAGCTTGCCGATTATGGCGCAGGTTATTGAGACACCTTATCTGGGTGTTGCACTGACACTGGACATGCGCATTGCCGCCAGGTTAATGGCTGAGAAGGATCTTCCTCTGCCGCCACTGAAAAATATAGAACGCGCCATGGGGACGAGTGAGATGACCTCTTCGCTGTTAAATGCAATAACTCGTATGGCCGCTTTGGCTGATGAATCGGAAAGTATTCCTATTTTGGCGCCTGTCATCCATAAGGAAATTATCTACCGGTTGTTAATAAGCGATCAGGGTGAACGTCTGCGGCAGTCAGCAGGGGCGCAAACGCATCAGATAGCAAGGGCGGTAGACTGGATCCGTGAGCACTAAAGTGAGCCGTTAAAGATTGACGACCTGGCTGAATCCGTTTCTATGAGTAACTCCAGCTTTCATCATCATTTTCGTTCCCTGACAGCGATGACACCGCTTCAGTGCCAGAAAAAACTTTGACTGTATGAAGCAAGAAAGTTGATGTTGAGCGAGAATCTTGATGCATCATCCGCTGCTTTTGAAGTAGGCTATGAGAGTCCGTCCCAATTCAGTCGTGAATATAGCCGACTGTTTGGAAACTAACCGATGCGTGATATAAAGAGCTTCCAAAGATGATTTTCAGATGTTGTATTTTACATTTATAAACAGTATTCCTGCAAATAAACAGGACTCTGGCGTAAAGTGCCATGTTTTATATTTATTTCTTATCGTTTACCTGCAGTGGACTATGCTTTTCAACCATTCATAATTTCCCGATCGGGGCGGTGCCGTTGACAAAAGCCATAATAAGTACCATTGTAATGACAATTACAACATATCCGCGTTGGCTAGTTCCTTGCTCTGATGGGACTCCTTTTTAACGCTACGTTGATTGATAAAAAAATTATTTGTCGTTAACTGGACATAAACGCTTGTTATTTAGCAACGTAAAAGACAGGAGACTGGCTTAATATCGATTACCGATTACGGTTATTCTTTCAAATGCATCGCGTATTCCACTCAGGTCATTAACCGTAAGTTTGATGTCTAACGCTCCGAGGTTTTCCTCGAGGCGTGAGAGTTTGCGGCTACCTGGAATAGGGACTATCCACGGCTTCTGTGCTAAGAGCCATGCCAAGGAAATCTGTGCTGGTGTTGCGCCGCTTTTTTTTGCCGATCTTCTCAAGCAGTTCCACTACTACACGGTTGCAAATATATTGAAGTGCTGATGCTTAATGGGGACGTTAAAATAATAAACACCCAAAATCTCTAAGGAGTTGGGTGTTTATTATTGTTAATTATTTCTCTTTGCCTGGCGCTAAACTGATTTGCCGATTGTCTATCAAAACTATGCAGGCTAAGTGAATGATTGGGTAGCAAGATACAGTGCTTAAATAATAATTGTATCTTGACTGCATAACCTGTGATTATGGAATATTCATTAATATTTATCGAACTCTTTATCGGAAAGTTCGATATTTTCGTTGGGCGCGATAATCTCTACCGGATTATAACTGCTGAAAGATTTCCTGCTTTTTTCGGCATATAATGCAGGTTGGGCGTGATTGTGCACTTGCCTGACCTGCTGTGAACCAGTGTGAGGATTATCAGAAATATTCAGTATAAAACGGTCTAATAGTTGTGAAAGAATTTGCGATTGGTTGGACAACTCTTCAGAGGAGGCGGCAGTCTCTTCAGCGTTAGCACTGTTCTGCTGTGTCACATTATCAATTTGCGTAAGTCCAGTATTAATTTCTGAAATCCCCCGCGCCTGCTCATTGCTCGATGCTGCAATTTCCTCCACCAGGCCTGCCGCTTGAGAAATTCCGGAAACAATTTCAGAAAATGACTTTGCTGTCTGATCGGCAATCTCAGCGCCATTTTTAACCTTAAGGTTTGATGATTCAATCAGATCTGCAGTCTCTTTGGCTGCTTTGGCACTTCTGGCGGCAAGATTTCTTACTTCTTCTGCAACGACGGCAAAGCCCTTGCCATGTGACCCTGCACGGGCTGCTTCTACGGCTGCATTCAGCGCAAGCAAGTTTGTCTGAAAGGCTATGTCGTCAATAACTTTCATTATTTTTGAGATTTGCTGGCTTGAGCTGTCAATTGCATCCATTGCCGAGACCATATCTCCCATATGGCGGTTACCGGTTTCTGCCGCATTGTGGGCTGTTGTTGCAAGCTGACTTGCTTGTTGGGCATTTTCAGCATTTTTCTTGGTTTGCTCGCCAATTTGAACCATCGACGAGGAAATCTCTTGTAGCGATGAAGCACTGACCATGGCACCTTGCGATAAAGACTGACTGGCATCAGCGATCTGTTCTGCGCCGGCGCGCACCTGCATTGCCGAAGACGTTATTTGTGTAATCAGAGAATTTAGCTCGTTTCGCATGGTAAACAGTGCCTGTCCAAGCCGGTCATTTGATGAGGCCAGAATGATCTCTGTTGTTAGGTCGCCCCGGGAAATTTTCTGCGCTACTTTTTCCTTGGCTTCCAGCGAATCAACAGCTTTGTCAAGTGCCCGTGAAAGCATACTTATTTCATCTGTAGAAGTTTGGTTCAGTCGTTTGGAAAGGTCGCCTTGCTGAATGTCTTCTGCAAAAGCCAGAGCTAATTTAAGAGGAGTGATAATTCCTCTGGCAAAAAAGAAGAAAATAACTGCGATAAGAAGCGTGCAGACAAGTGTGAACAAAGCCGAGAGTATGGTGGAGTTATTTAGCTCCTCATGTAATGCCTTATTGGCATCTTTAAACTCAGACTGGACAGAATCTCTGAATTGGTTGAGGTTTTTTACAATCTTTTCAGTGGCAAAGTCGATATCATCATCAATCTTGGCAAATGACTTTTTATCCGCCTTGGCTTCAATCAGCTCCTTCAGATTAACTTTTACTGTTTGTATCAGCGCTTGTATCCCGATTAAAAGCTCTTGCACACTTTTTTTCTCTTCCGGGGTATCTGCATACTCTTTTATGATCGTTAATCCATCCAAAAGTAATTTCGACGTCTTGTTGATATGATTCATTCGTTCATCCGAAATTTTACCTTCTTCCTTATCAATGATCGAATCCATTGCCGCAAGCGTTAATTCAATTTGTTCATAGTTCTGACCTTTCCCCACGATTCATACCATTTCTTATGTTATAGTTTTTTCTCTTTGTTTGTCCAGAACAGAATGACGCAGCGTAGCGCAGACAGGCTGTTCTGGACAAATAAATGCCTCCGGTGCTGGCGGACGATAACCCAGCGA
>QKCR01000073.1 GCA_003245575.1 Alphaproteobacteria bacterium
AATCGAAAATGGCAATATTTCTCAAGGAGACAAACCCATGCGTCATTGGCGTACACGCAAAGATCACTTTAAAGGGGTTTGGGAAAATGAAGTCGTTCCGATGCTGAAACAAAACGCCGAACTTCAGCCGTTAACGTTATTTGAACATTTTGCCGATAAATACCCTGAAAAATTCCAGCGGTCCAAACTCCGTACATTTCAACGTAAGGTTAAAAAGTGGAAAGCGCTTAACGGATCAGGCAAAGAGGTAATGTTTTTGCAGGAAAAAATTCCTGGGCGTATGGGGTTATCAGGTTTTACAAAGCTAAAAAAAGTAACAATCACGATCAACGGGGAGCCCTTGAAGCACCTACTTTATCATTTTCGCTTAATTTACAGCGGCTGGTGCCATGTCAAAGTAGCCCAGCTATGGGAACCCCTGCTCTCCCGTGCCCAGGAGGAACATTGGAACCCGGCGCAGTATTTGGCAACCCTGTGTGAACAGGAAGTCAATGAACGCTACAGCCGGCGTATTGCCCGTTTTACAAAAGAATCCCATCTTCCGGTGGGTAAGAGCCTTGAAACGTTTAATTTTAACCACACTCCGGCAATACGTCAGGAAAAGATAGAGGCCTTGGCTCAAAACAGCGATTGGGTAAAACGTGCAGAGAACCTCTTATTCTTTGGCCCCAGCGGCGTTGGGAAAACCCACCTGGCGGCTGCTATATCTCACGCATTAATAGAACAATCAATTCGGGTACGTCATTTCACGACAACCGCACTTGTTCAAAAAATGCAGCAAGCCCGTGCTGATTTGCAGCTTGAATCATTTTTATCCAAGCTCGATAAATACGCGGTCATTGTCCTTGATGACTTGGGCTATGTCAAAAAAAGCGATGCGGAAACTCATGTGCTTTTCGAACTGATCGCCCATAGATATGAGACGGGAAGTATTATTATCACATCCAATCAGCCATTTGGAGAATGGGACAAAATTTTTGCTGATCCGTCAATGACTGTAGCTGCTATCGATAGAGTGGTTCACCATTCGATCATTATCGAAATACAGGCCGACAGTCACCGCAAACGTCAGGCAATTTCCAGGAATATGAAAAGCCATCTTGAGCCGGAACCTATCCAAGAAGATAAAAATAAAACCACAGGAAGATAGAATCATGCAAATGACCATTTACAACACCGCCAAGCAGAGGATCGAAACAATTAATATTGAAATCACAGAAGAAAACAGCACTTGGTTTGATGACTGCGTGGATAGTGATTCTGTTATGAGAATCACTGATTTTGAAGAAGGATTGCTGATCGAACAGTGCAATTACGACTACCCAATTTGGCTTTATGATATATCCCGTGATGACATTGGTCACAATCGTCAGAGGGCACAAGAACTATTACCAATATAGCGTGAGAATCGACCATTATTTTTGAAAAGCGTAGTACGTTTATCTATAACAAGGAAATAGTAGGGGTATTAGCCTGGTATTTCGAAAAAGGAGAGGATCATGCGAGGCGGGTATAGGGGAAAACCAAAGCCTAAATTGCCACCACATCTAAAGCGTGTTCATGTGAATGCCCGCATCCAGCGGTGGATGCTTGACGAGCTCAAAAAAAGAGGCGAGGTTGGGATAGTTTTGGAATATATATTGATTGACGCAGGTTTTAAGTACCAGCCTGAAAAGTGAGAAGACAGGCCAGTTTAACGCATATTTTAGAAATCCGACCTTCAATAATCAAATTTTTCCCTTACCCTCAAAAAAATCTCCGCGGAGTGGAAGGATAAGTCAAGGAAAAAATGGGAGGGACCCTCTGGGAGGAACCGGTTTTTTCCTTGACTTATCCTGGAACGAAGTTACAAATTTTTGGGGGTAAGGGTAAAAATACAATGTATGAGATGACAACTACTGATCCTACTATCCATTCAATTGTGGTTTAACAGACGTCAATTACAACGAGGAATTGAGTTAGTCTCCTAAATGTAAAAATAGCAACAAAAACGGAACAGAATTTATGCACTCAAAAAGCATTTATTGATATAAAAAAACCGGACAAGATAATTGACGCGAACCGGACAAAGTAATTGACATCTGATAATCCGGATTATTGACGGTAATGCCGAAACCATCAGGAGTTCCATCTGTAACCTGTGCCGTGAAGGTGTATCCCTCAATGCCGTTGAGTGAACCTGTTCCACTTATGACATAAGTATTATCCGAGTCGGAAACTTCAATAATTTCTGTGCTCACAAAGTTCATTCGCGTTTGAGAGTAGTAGTATTTGAGCCAGCCTGAAGGTGCAGATGGGCCGCTGACATCCATTGAAAAAACGGCCCTGTACCTGGGATGTACCGGGAAGTTGTAAGCGCCTCCAGAGATGTTCACGGGAACCCCTTCAGAAGCTATCGTGTAGGTTTCAGTTATTGTCTCTCCCTGGTTCCCGGCCACATCCACTGCCATGAACTTGAGTGTGGTGGTATCGGTGATATCGATGGGTGAATTATAGACCGGGGCGTCCTTGGTTGGCTCAGTGCCGTCCATGGTATAGTAGATCACAGCCGCCTCATCAACAGCAAGCGTTACATTCTGGGGCATGTCGTAACTGCCACCCGCAGGTGTTGCAGAAACTATCGGCAATGTTTTGTCGATGGTGATTGTGCCAAGACCATAGCTTGTCTCGGAAGCGGTTTCATCGGCTGTTGCGGCATACACATAGTAGGACCCATCCGCCATTTCCGTGATATCCCAAGGATAGGCATCGCTCTCCCCATCAGGATCTTCTTTGAGACCATCCACAATGAGGATACCGTCTTCACCGGTGGAATTCGTATCATAGTAGAGCGCAATATCCGCATTGCTGTCAGGATCGCCGTCCTCCCAGGTTATGGTAACATCAATCAGAAATACGCGGAAAAACGTGTCTTGAATGAATGGTTCGAAATCAATGATGAGGTTGTTCTTGAAGAGCTGAAAAATGCTGGCCCAGGTGGGCACAGCAGATTGCCGAACTGCAACGGAAACAGGATATTGCCAGCGAGGCGCATGAAGCCGCTGGACTTTTCCTTGACGGTGTCACAAGGGTTGAACTTGATGACGGGCTCACCCTGGTAGACAACGGCTCTGGTTTGGTGGTCATTGACAACCCAACCGCCTAAAATCAGTATCAACAAAGAATTATTTAAGCCCCTGGCAGGAACTACCAAGGGCCTTTTCTTTTCTGCCCAGCAACCAGCCTCACAGGTTCAATTCCCTTAGCGATTCTGGTCACACCGAAGGCAACACTCTGAAAGTGTAGAAGATCAAAAACTGTGCCGGACGGGACAGGTTACGAAGCTTGCTGTCTGCTAATCATTCGACCAATAGTCCTCCCCATAGACGGGGTAGATGTATGCAGCAGCAACAGCCAGCAGCCCACTGGGATCGAAGACGGAAGATATGTCGGCCGCGTACCGTATCAAATTAATCGTGTTGATCTGTCCATTAGATAATAATAATTGTCCACCAATCGAGGATCCCTTTGTCGTTAGCTTAACGGCCGTTTCGATCTTAAACTTTTGCACATCGGACAGATTTCCCCACTTGTTTTTGACTTGAGAAATCATGGCTCCGGGCTTGCTTTTTTTCACATTCTTGAAAATGGCTTTGAACGGAGCCATCAGAGGACGCATTGCCTCGAAGGTCTTCTTTCCATTTTCCCCCAGTTGCGCCATTTTCTTCGCATCGAGAGCCTGTTTGGCCGGTGGAATCACCTTTGTTCCGAGAAAGAACGCCACTACGGCTGCTTGATTTGCTGTGATTGTTGCACAGACCGTGCTGTTTTTTGCAAAACCGGCTCCGCAATCTACGTAACCTGGTGGAGTATTCCCCCAGCAAACCGGCCCCACGCCGTGGTAACCCTTGTCGCACTTGTTGTAGCATAGGCCGGCATCAGCCGTCATTCCGGTTTTGCATATAGAAACGAGGGGTGTACCGACTCCCCTGCCGTAGCTTTTGGGTCCATTCTGCCAGCAAACCGGCCCCACGCCGTGATAATCAGCTTTGCACGGCGTATAACACAGTCCCGTTTGTTTTTCTTTGCCTTTTTTGCATCCGTGGAGACCGGGAATTGTGCCAGCGCCTCTGCCATAACTGGCCTTATTCTGCCAGCAAACCGGTCCTACACCGTGATAACCGGCTTTGCACGGCTTGTAACACAGGCCGGCATCTTCTTCTTTGCCGTTTGTACATGCGTGGGAAGTCGGAATCTTGCCGACTCCTCTGCCATAGCTGTTTTTCCAGTAAAAATTTTCGTTGTCTTTCCCGAACGCGTTGGGAACAATCGTTATCAGAAACATTCCCAAAAGCATAAAAACGCAGAGCCATTTGTTGTATCTTGTCATAAATCCTCCCTTCTCGTCGTTATACTGCTACGGTTTTTTGAAAAAGAACAGTTAATTCAGCAAATTCTATCTGTACTTCACTCCAAAGAGCAAGGATTAAATGCCGGACCCCCAGATTACCTATTACATTTAACCTGCATCTTTAAATAAAAAGTAGGTGCTACAGGTGGTAAGATTCAAAAAGTGTAACGCTCATCCCGCAGATTCATGACGAAATAACCCTACAATGCAACTTAGAAAAATACATGCCTATCCGGTTAACGCAGAACCGTCGGCTGCGCCAGGATTCGTGTTTGTTTTCGCGTCTTCGTAAAATGCTCTGTAGGTCAGAGATTCCACTCTTGTTGCAATCTTAAGCACACTATCGAAAGCTACCATTGGCCAGAATCGTCGGTTAAATCGGAAAACAAACTCGTTTAGATAGGCCTGCAAGTGTGTTGGGCTAACTCCGTGATATGTACCCAATAACCATGTATCCAAGGTTCCGAAAACAATGTGGATCATTGGGAGATGTTGATCTGTTTTGGTCTGATCGCCTCTGACTGATACAGGCTAAGTTGCGGCACAAATCTTAACTTCAAAGGAGGGGGGTACGGCCCTTTTGTAGGTTGGATGTTGTTGAACAGTCTTTCGCTCTTCACTATTGTAGGCTGGGCTTGGGTGTCAGTGGCTGCGCTGCGTTGGGTATGTCGCAACATTGAGGCTGGTCAAAACCAACTTCAATTTCTTGGAAGTGGCTGGGGGCTGCTGTGGCGATATTTTCTTGCAGTTTTGGCAAGTATTCTCATCATACCTATTCCTTGGGTTTGGCTTTGGGTCGTGAGATGGGTTCCGGAGAATATGTTGATCACACAGGCCGCGACTGAATACGGTTCGATAGTCCAAGACGCTGGGCCTGAGTCCAACCCCTTGCCAGTTGGCCCGACTGAGGCGAGCCCGGTATTGGACATCCCCGTTTTTAAGGTTAACAATATAAAACAAAGCCATTTAATTCTGTTTTCTATTGTTTTGTCGTTAGCGGCCATTATTGTTCTTTTTATAGTTGTGTCAATGGAATGATCATAATAACAGATGGAAAGCATCTCAGAAGTATCAGGAGTATATTGAAGAGAAAGAAGTCAAAGTACAGAGTTCGTTGCCTTATGATTTTGAGGAGTTGTACCAGGATGAGGAAGCGAGTCAGGAGCTCTCAAAAAGATGGGACAGAATTTTTCTTATAAAAGCAACAAACCTTTAAACAATATGTGGTATCTACGTTAGCTGCAGAACCAGATATTGTTTTAAAAGTATTTATTTCAATTCTTCTAATCCTTTATTTTTTGACCACTACTCCAGTTATTTTCTTTAAATGTAAAAATATCGGCTGGAGAAGACTTTCTATAATCTCCCATTCGACAGCTGTAGGTTCATAAAAGCTTAAAAGCGTTGCCCACCAAGGCATGCAGCTTCACGCAAAAATGGCGTAGTGCCTACAAATTTAGGAGGTGATTTCGAAGGCTTCGACCTTCTTTGGAGGATTGATTTTTAATTTATTGAGTATGTTACGTTGGGTTTTAGTTAATTCAGTGTACTGTAGTATACGTCCATCTTTATGCAAAAATTTTCCTAAATGAAGGCGTTCCAGCTCAGCACGCACCCGGGGCCAGGTCATCCCGGTCTCCAGTTCGGCTATCCGCACCAGCAGCAAGGCGAGCCAGCACAACAGAACATGTGAGCGGATCCGGTCGTCTCTGGTATGGTATACCGGCCGCAGGGAGAGGGTGGACTTCAAGGTGCGGAACGCCCGCTCAACTTCCATGAGCTGCTTATAGCCCAGAGCCACGTCCTCCGCAGACAGACTGGCATCGCTTGTGCTCAAAAGGTCTTTGCCGTCCAGCCTCTCATACTGTTTTACCTTGGCTTTATTGATCTTAAGTTTGCCGGATTTCAACTCCTTGAGGTATTTACCCATGGATCTGTGGGCAAGAAGGGCATACTTAGTACAGAACACTATAAATACGACAATAGTTCTTTTAAAGCTTTTTAAAAGACTGTTTAATGCATAATTTCTCCTTATAAACACCGGTTTTTCAGCAACAACAATTTGGAGAAAAATCATGGCAGGACCAAAACCCCGATATGCTGTTAAATTGACCGAACAGCAATACAAAGAATTGAAACATTTGAGTCAGAGCCATATGGCCCCCTGGGTAGAAGTTCAGCGCGCCCGCATTCTTCTGCTGGCATATGAATGCCCAGATTACAGCAACTATCACATTGCCGAAAAAGTCGGCTGTGGGGTGGATATGGTCAAAAAATGGCGAAAACGATGGCAAAAAGAACCTTCAGTTAAAAGTTTACCGCGCGCGGGAGCCCCCAGAAAATTTCCTGCCCTCCAGCGATCACAGATCACGGCATTGGCCTGTTCAAACCCCATTGACAATGGAAAGCCATGGAAACGATGGTCCGGTGAAAAACTTGCTCAAACCGCCGTTGAAAGAAAAATTGTAAAATCGATATCTGCCAGTACCGTTCGTCGGTGGCTGGATCAGGATAAAATTAAGCCCTGGCAATATCATTCCTGGCAAAAATCGACGGATCCCAGTTTTGTCGAAAAAGCCGGTCCAGTTCTGGATTTGTATGAAACAGCGCAGGAGTTATCTCAACAGGGACATGCCGTTGTCTGTGTAGATGAAAAGACTTCGATTCAGGCAAGAAAACCACTGAGTGAAACACGTCCTGCAATCCCGGAGCATCCGGTTAAAATCTCCGACCGTTATGAAAGAAAAGGCGCATTGCAGTTGTTCTGCGCTTTAATGGTCGCCACAGGTACCACTTTTGCGTATTGCTTTGACAATAAATGTTTTGCCGATTTCCAGAATTTTCTTTCAAGTCTGTTCAAGGATCAAGTTTGCAAAGGGTTAAAATTTATTCATCTGATCCTCGATAATGGCAGCACTCATGCGCCAAAGCAGTTGAGAAAGTGGATCAATTCCCTCTATTTATCCTTTACGGTAAAAATTCATTGGCTGCCAACCCATGCCAGTTGGCTCGATCAGGTAGAGATTATCTTCAGTAAGCTTCAGCGGGATGTACTGACCCCATGCTATTTTAACGATAAGGAGGATTTGGAATCACAGCTTATGAACTATTTCGACCTGTGCGGGTGGCTTAAGCAGCCAGCTTGAAAT
>QKCR01000125.1 GCA_003245575.1 Alphaproteobacteria bacterium
AGAAGTGCATGGGGTAGGCGGCGCCAGGCATGCCCCAGATTGTGGGCGCCTCATATATTGGCTGTGCGTGCACAACCGTGCAGTTTTGTTGACCCGTTATGAGTTTGTTGAGTGCGTGTGGATTGTTTTTTCCAAGCGTGATAATTGCTGGGATGCCATTTTCTGTCGTTGTTTTGGCGGCTTTGCCTTTACTTTTCATGCCGCCTTTGCTGAGGCCGTTTGTATTGTCATTGGCATGAGAGAATGCTGTTCTCAAGTCAACAACATGAGGAATGAGCGGGTTGTCTTCGCCCTGTGCGCAAAGTTTAGGGTTCTTTACGTGGAGACCGTCAATATCCGAAAGCATGATATAGGCATCGGCTTCTAGTGCGACGGACAAATCCGCTCCAAGACCGTCGTTATCCCCGAATGAAATTTCTTTGGTAACAAGCGCGTCATCTTCGTTATAAATCGGCACAATATTGTGGACTTGGCTGCCGTTATATTCACAGATGTAGCTTGCCTGACGCAAATTTTTTAGACGTTCCGGATTATCAATGTCATCTTTTGCCAACAGGATTTGTTGGGCCAGAAGTTCTTGCTGCATAAAAGCTTGTAGGAAACTATTGATCAGAATGATTTGCCCGACACCAGATGCCTTTTGTTTTACATCCATAGGAAGTTCGGAAGTTGGTGTTTGCGGATTGATATTTAAAGGGCCGCGACCGAGAGCAATTGCGCCTGATGTGACAATAAAAACTTCTTTGCCTTGCGCTTTGAGCGCTGCGACGTCTTCTGCAAGGGCATTTAAAAATTCAGTATCAATCTGTCCGTTTTTGGTAATTGTTTCTGTGCCAATTTTAACGACGATGCGTTTGGCGTTACTCAGAATATCCTGTGCTGTTTTCAGGGGCGTATTGGTCATCATCTCTATTATCCGTAGTGCCTTGTTCTTCTTCGGCACGATTTTCTTTTATAAGTTCTACTAATTTGAACAGAAGGGGGCGAATGCCTTCCTTGGTGACACCCGAGATTAGCCACGGTCGGTATCCAAGCTCTTCTTCAAATTGATCGGCTATGTTTACCATAATTTCTTTATCAATGGAATCAATTTTATTCAGCGCAACAATTTCGTGCTTTTCAGCAAGATTTCCGCCGTATTCTTCCAATTCGTTCCGTATGATCCGGTAGTTTTCTAAAGGATCTTCTGAAGTAATATCTACAAGGTGCAGTAATGCTGCAGTTCTTTCGACGTGGCCCAAAAAGCGTGTACCAAGGCCATGACCTTCATGTGCCCCTTCGATAAGTCCCGGAATGTCAGCCAGAACAAAGTCATAGCTTTCAACCTTCACAACACCCAGATTCGGGTGGAGTGTGGTAAACGGATAGTCTGCGATTTTTGGCTTGGCTGCGGAGTTGGCGGCAAGGAATGTCGATTTTCCGGCATTGGGCATCCCGACGAGGCCAATATCAGCGATGAGTTTCAGGCGTAGCCAAATCGCAATTTCCTGTCCGGGCCATCCGGGGGTGAATTTTTTTGGGGCTTGGTTGGTTGCGGTTTTGTAGTGCGCGTTGCCGAATCCGCCGTCGCCGCCTTTTAAGAATTTTTTGGTTTGTCCTGCCTCGGTGAAGTCCATGATGACTTCATCTTTGAATTCGTCGAGGATTTCTGTTCCGACAGGGACGCGGACGATAATGTCTTTACCGTCTGAGCCTGTGCGGTTGCGGCCCATGCCGTGGTGGCCTTTTTCTGCCTTGAAGTGTTGGGTATAGCGGAAGTCGATGAGCGTATTCAAATCTTTGACGCATTCGATGATGACATCACCGCCACGCCCGCCGTTGCCGCCGTCAGGGCCACCGAATTCAATGAATTTCTCACGGTGAAACGAGCAGCATCCGGCTCCGCCGTCGCCACTTTTCAGATAGATTTTTGCTTCATCAAGAAATTTCATTTTTTGCTCTTAAATAAAAGCCCGCCTTTGGGGCGGGCCTTAAATCCTTTTATTTACGGGACTTATTCCGCCGCTTGTGGCTGCTGTTGTGCGTCGTTGCACGGAACAACGTTTACAACCGGGCGGTCGTTGTCATCACGAGTGAAGAGAACTTGACCGTCTACAAGTGCAAACAATGTATGGTCTTTACCGATACCAACGTTTTTGCCTTGTTTGTATTTTGTACCGCGTTGACGGATGATGATGTTGCCAGGAACAACAGATTCTCCACCGTAACATTTTACGCCCAAACGGCGACCAGCTGTGTCGCGACCGTTTCTAGAGCTACCGCCAGCTTTCTTGTGTGCCATGATATAATTCCTTTCGTTTGCGAGCCTGCCTTAAGATTAGGCGGCTTTGATTCCCGTGATTTTGATGGTGGTCAGCATTTGACGGTGACCGTTTTTACGACGATAGTTTTGACGGCGGCGTTTTTTGAAGATAATAACCTTCTCACCACGGCCTTGTTCCAAAACTTCGGCTGTTACTGTAGCGCCGGAGATAACCGGTGCGCCAACGGTCGTTTTGTCTCCGTCGGAGATCATCAGAACGTCGGTGATGTCGATTTTTGCGCCAACTTCAGCGTCAATTTTTTCGACTTTTAGATAGGTGTCTTGCGCTACTTTGTATTGCTTTCCACCAGTACGGATAATTGCAAACATAATGTTACCTTTGCTTCTTTCGTCATTTCCCCCTTGATGAGGGCCTTTTTGTTAGTATTTATCGCTTTTTTGTATGCGAGTAGGCGCTTATAAACGATTTATTTACCCAATGTCAAGAAACTGTTGGCTGGAGTACTCTATCGTGTCTAATTCTTTTTCGTCACCAGTTGACTTACGTAAAAAAACAACGCCCGTTATCTCTATCTATGGAGATACAGGGGATAAGCAGCTTACGCAGCTAATTTGGGAATTGATTCCTGAATTTAACGTGAGCGTTTCCGCGCCGCAGACTATAGAAGCCTTGGTTGACGAGGCTTATAACAGTGCTGTCGTATTTGTCGTTGTTGATGAAGCCAATTCCGAAAATATCCAGATTGCCGAGACGCTCAGTCAAATTCCCGGTGTAGTGGCCGATATTATCGCGATTACCACAGAGCCTGACATTCGTAAGCGTTTACATATTCTTTCTGCCAAGTTTGATGCCATTTATAATCTGGAGATTCTCCAGACAAAGGATTTCCGTCAGATTTTTACGCATAAGCTCAGAAAAGGGATTACGCGTCTGCGTGCCAGACTGCAGGAAGACGAATATAATGCCTTTCTCGGGTTTTTGTCTGTTTCTGCGGATGCGTTTATCGTGTTTGATCGTCAGAAGCGTATTTTCTATGTCAGTCAGCATTATCTAAAGCTATATCCGAAAAGCCGTGAAGTTTTTGAGCGCGGGACGCCCGTGCAGAAAGTGTTTCAGGCTATCGCTTATGAGATGGGTGTGGGACAACATGATCCGAGATACCAGGCTGCTTTGGAGTTCTGGAGTAATCTGAGCGGTCAATTCGAATTCAGGCTTGATAACGGCACTCACCTTCGCATGACGGCTGTGGATTTGCCGCATAATCAGGGAACAATTGTGTCCACCACCAATATTACTACCTATAAGCGGCAAGAGGCAGAACTCGCGCGTCAGCAGGATGCGTTGGAGCGTGCTCTGGAAGCTGAACAAGAAGCCAGTTCCTTGCAGAAACAATTTATCAGTATGGTGTCTCACGAATTCAGAACACCTCTTGCTATCGTTGATGGGAATGCCCAAATCATCGAGCGTTTGGGGAAATGCATGTCTGACGATGAGATGAAAGTTCGTTTGCGGACGATCCGCGCGGCTGTGTCGCGGACAGTGAATATGATGGAAGCCGTTTTGTCTTCCAACCTTCTTAAGACCGGTAAGCTGGATTTGAACAGAGAAGAGTTTGATCTTGTTGAATTGCTTACCCAGCTTTGTGAGGAACAATCCAACCTTGCCAGAGGGCATAAAATCCAGCTTGATGTGCCTTTTAAAGAGTTGATTGTGAATCTGGACAAGAAATTCGTGACGATTATTTTGACGAACCTGTTGTCGAATGCTGTCAAATTTACAGATTCGGAAAAAGGAATCGTGACTATTAAACTGTCTCATACGCTCGATAACATGACCCTAGTGGTGAGCGATAACGGTGTCGGTATCCCTAAAGACGAGTTACCGAAGCTATTTACCAGATTCTTCCGCGCTTCGACTTCTAGTGGTATTCCGGGGTCCGGCGTCGGCTTGTCGTTGGTTCATGAGTTGGTGAATTTGCACAAGGGGCGTATTCTTGTTGATAGTGATGTCGGGCAAGGTTGCCGTTTTACATTGTCTCTTCCTCAGGACTTCTCTCTTGAGCACGAGGTCGCGAATCTGTAAACTTGTAAAAAATGAATCAAGCTAGCCTTTTGGAGAATTATATGGCCCGCTCAAAGAAAATCCTGGTTGTTGAAGACGAAAGCGAATTGTGCAGCATTCTGTATGCAGATTTGACAAGCAGAGGGTACGAAGTCGAATTGGCGCGCAATGGTCAAGAAGGGCTGGAGAAATTGCAAGTCGTCGAGCCTGATATTGTTATTTGTGACCGGGCAATGCCGATCATGTCCGGATACCAGATGTTGGAACGCATTCGCGGTTCTTATCCGCAATATAAAAATCTTCCGATTATTTTCCTGACAGCTTTGACTGATCCGCGTGACAAACATTCCGTCGATCACCTTGAGCCTTCGGCTTATCTCGAGAAGCCTGTCAATCTGGATAAGTTGGCAGCCACCATCACCAAAATTTTCGGTTAAATTTCCGCTTCGGATTGGGGGAGATATGCAGGCAGCACTTTTCCGTTTGCTCGGGTTGTTGATTTGCGTTTTTTGTTCTGTCGGTCTTGGCGGATGCCAGTTGGCAGGATCGTCAACGGATTACTCAAGAAATGCTGTTTCCCTGACCATTCCGCCTGCGGTGGAAAAACCGGCGAATACTGTTAGTTCCAAAGTTGATTATATCGTCGTTCAAAAGAATGACTGGTTGATGACGTTGTGGAAAGACGGGCGCATTCTCAAGACGTATTCGATCATGGCTATGGGAGCTAATCCTGTCGGACCTAAAGTATATGAGGGGGACGAGAGAACGCCTGAAGGTCAATATTACATTGCCGAGAAACATGTGTCCCAAAACTTCCAGAAGTTTTTGGGCATATCATACCCCAGCGATCAGGATAAAAAAAATGCCACACGCTTCGGGGTAAGTCCCGGTGGGCAGGTTGGGCTTCACGGAGATCGTGGAGGGATGTCCGGTTTCTGGCAGAGGTTTGATAAGAACTGGACCGACGGATGTATCGCACTTCGCAATCATGACATTGAAGAGGTCTATGCGATGGTGGATGTCGGGACACCGATTTTAATTCGCCCCTAGATTTTTTGCCCTCGGGCGGAAATTAGTAATTCCTTCATTTTTATGCTAAGCTTGCTTTCGGTAATGTGTGAAAGGGCCCGTTTTTAGAGGCCTGATAAATAATAGCGAGAGGGCGTGTGCTATGGCCATTGAAGATGGTGTAGGCAAAGGCGGTGTTTTGCGCCGTTTTATCAATCGTTTAAAAAGCGGGACGGCCCTTGGCGATCACCAGCCAGTTCCTCTTCTTCCTCAAAAGATTGTCGAGTTTATGCGCTTTATGTCGGTCGGTACGGACATGAACGAGGACAATGATGCGAAAGATCCCGACAATCAATACAAGTGGGCATGGAACAGAGCCAAGCGTTTGTGGGGTGGTTTTAACCCCGAAGAGAAGCCGGAAGATTTAACACCTGCATCCAAGTTCAATACTGTTCGAAAAGCGTGTACGGCATATTGGACGGGTGAGCAGTGGAAGAATGCCTGGGGATCGACGGGTATGATCGTCGGGTTTTCGGCATTGGCAGGACAGAACGCCGTGTGGTTGGCGCAAGCAGGGGCAGAGTTCATAAATAGTTTTGCGCAATTTGCGCCAAACCAAACTGGGGACCTTCATCAGATTGCCCGAAGCGCAGCAGAGTTGGCGGGATATGGCGGTTTGTATGTTTTTACGCAGGACCGTCTCAATAAATTGCGTCTGGATATGCAGAAGGGCATGATGACATGGATGTCTTCTGAATTTAATCGGGCTGTTTTTGCAGGACGGGATCATTTGCAACGTTTTACGCATAACCGTTCAGAAAATACGGAAGCCAACCAGCCTGATATGATGCCCCAGCGTCCGCATCACAGCATGAGTGAAAATGTTATCCAGATGTCAGGGACAGTCGTGAGTCTTGGTGCGGATGTGATCGCAACGACTTTGACAACTCTTTCTATCGGGGCTGCACTTTATTCGAAATCTGTACCTGTAGATTTTATTCAAAATTTCGGGGCGCATCTTAATCAGGTTTTCCCGAATGGCGTGATTGATTTCGCTGTAGGTGATAAGGGGACATTTGCGTTGGCAATGGGTGTCGGACTCGGGTTTTTGGGAGCTTCAACACCTCTCGCAAAAACGTTGGGGCGGAAAATTAAAGACACCTATGAAAGTTCGCAAAAATCATGGGCAAATTATACGGGTAGCCTTTCCAATTTGTTTAATCGCGGGAATGCTATTGCTGCCGAGAATGGTCATGAGGATGAGCAGCGTGTGATGAACCGTATTCAAAGCGAGGCCTATACGGATTGGCAAAAGGGTGGTGATAGTTGGCGTAAGTACATGTTGTTTGCCAACACACAGGATATTTTAAGCAGTAAATTTATTTCAGCTGTTCCAGGAGCTGCGGGCCTTATATCTGGTCATTTAACTTTTAAAGGGTTTCTAGAGACGCAAGGTCTGATGATCGGAAGTATGATTGCAGTAAATAATTTTGTTTTGAATTCATTTCCGATGTTTGAAACTATGAAAGTCTCTGCGGGTCGTGTTGCAGAATTGGCGCAAATGTTGGATCGTATTCAGGATAAAAAGAATTTCTATGAGATGTCCGGGCGCCATGATTTTAGCTACGCCACTTTGGATGTTGACAGTGAGTCTGATACATTGATGTCGGTCCGTGATTTGAAGTTGCTCCACCGCAATGAATATGAAGATCCTTTCCTATCTGCCGAAGGTTTTGATCTCAAACGCGGGAGCTGGACTTTGATTAGTGGCCCTTCGGGATCGGGAAAGAGTTGTTTGCTGCGAGCCTTGAGTGATTTGTGGCCATACGGTGCAGGTGATATTCGATTAGCTGAAAGAGCTCGGACATTTTATGCGCGGCAGGAAACAGATTTTGATTCCAATTATACTCTTAGAGATTTGGTGTTGTACGGTAGCGGAAGCGTGCCGGTTCAAGCATCTGACGCTCTTGATTTGCCTCAGTTCTCGGAAGATCATCAGGACCAGAAATTAAAGGAAGCTCTTCAGCATGCGGGACTTGGGAAGTTTACTGATTTTCTGGATGAGAAAGATTGTAAGGGAACTATCTGGAAAGAGGCTTTATCAGGCGGACAAAAGCAAAGGCTGGTGCTGGCGCGTATACTCTTCCAAAATCCTGATTTGTTGCTGCTTGATGAGTCCAATTCGGCTCTTGATCCGCAGGC
>QKCR01000027.1 GCA_003245575.1 Alphaproteobacteria bacterium
TGTCATTGAAACATCTTACGGGCGTGTCGTTCACTCGGGTGATTGGAACCTCGATCCTAAACCTGTTTTGAACACACAGACAGATGAAGCCAAGTTGAGAGCTTTTGGCGAGAAGGGGATACTCGCCTATATAGGAGATTCAACAAACGCGCCTATTCCAGGGCGTGCGGGGTCCGAGAGTGATGTTGAAGAAGGCTTGCATAAAGTTTTCGAAGGGCATCAGGGGCGTGTGTTGGTGACTATTTTTGCATCCAATGTGGGCCGCATTCAAAGCATTTGCCGTGCTGCCGAGAAGGTAGGGCGCAGTGTTTGTTTGTTGGGACGGTCTTTGCACCGCATGGTATCTAATGCACGTGAGTGCGGATATTTAGGAGATATTCAGGATTTTGTTTCCGAGTCTGATTTGCCGAGTTTGCCGGCTGATAAGGTTTTGATTATTGCGACCGGTTCACAAGGTGAGGCGCGGGCGGCCCTCGGACGCATTGCACGTGGTGACTGGAAAGGTTTGAAGCTTGGACGCGGTGATGTTGCTATCTTTTCTTCAAAAGCTATTCCGGGGAACGAAAAAGACATTAACAATGTTAAAAATAATCTGAGCGCATCCGGGGTTCGCGTGATTGATCCGAGCAATGCAGGATGTCGTGTGCATATTTCGGGACATCCTTATCGTGATGAAATTCGCGATATGTTTTCTTGGCTTAAGCCGCAGTTAGTTGTGCCTGTGCATGGGGAGTATCTGATGCTGGAGGCTCAAGCCGAATTGGCCCACGAATGTGGTGTCGGACAAACAATCATTCCTCACAATGGTTCTGTGATACGCCTTGGCCCGGGAACTCCTGAGCTGGTCGATCATGTCCAAACAGGTGTTTTAGCTGTAGAGCCGCAGCGTATTATTCGGGCGGACCACACCGCAATTAGTGAGCGTCGTAAATTGCAGTTTAGTGGTGCTGTTCACATAACGCTTGCCCTTGACGGAAAAGGCGAGTTGGTTTTTGACCCGCAAATGACTTTGATCGGGCTGATAGATCAGACAGATCAGGCCGAAGCAGAGCTATTGGAAGATTTGCATCAGGAAATCGAAGATACGCTTCTTGATCTGTCGGAAGACAGGATTAGTGATCCGATCCGCATTGAAGAGGATATTCGTGTAGCTTGTCGTCGATATTTGATGAGTGTTTTCGGTTTTAAACCAAAAGTTTCTGTCCATTTGTTAAGAATTTGATTTAGGTGTGATGCTATGGGTTGGATCAGTGGAATCGTTGTTTTTCTTATGATCTGGTGGGTGGTTTTATTTACCGTATTGCCTTGGGGGAATCGTCCGTCTGAAGATCCTGTCTCTGGGCAGGTCCATAGTGCACCAGCTATGCCCAGATTAGGGAAAAAGTTTCTCATTACGACTGCAATTTCCTGTCTATTATGGTTGGTTGTTTATGGACTGATTGCTTCAAATGTCATAAGTTTCCATGATATGGCCGCGGAAATGGCTGAACAAGATAAATTGATGGAGTCCTCTAAATGATGAAAAGCTTGCTCTTAGTTCCTGTATTGTCTGTTTTTACAGCAGGGATAATCCCGATGGCTCCGGCTATGGCTGCAGATAAGACCGATGGGGTGAGTGAATCTATCGCTGTTGCCAAAATGATGTGCGAAAAACGTTACGTCACCGATGATGCGGCATACCAGCCGGGTGTTGATGTTGACGGAAATGCCGTAGCGTCTGCTGATATTAATCCTAGCCCGATTAATGTTCCTGATTATATGGAAGTTCCATTGACCTATGATCTGAGCAAAGCCTTGCAGATTTCTATTAATGATGGTGGTGAATTGAAAGCTGTTGTCGGAAGCCTCAAGCTTTACAAAGATGGTCGTGTTGAATTCAACGGAATTGACGTGACAGAAAATGCTTCCAAGTTTTGTGGAACGCAATTGGTTGAGCCTGCAGAAGAAGAAGTTTATCGTGCTCCGGCACCTGTTCAAAAACCAGTTGCAGGATCTGTAGCGGCTTCGACAACTGGGCCTGAGCCAGATCCTCTACCGGCATTCAAGATCCCGCGTGAGACAGTGAATATGTCCCGATAGTCTTGGCCTGTTTTTTATTTTTAGCATCGAATTTATTTTATTGAGGTAAATTATGTCCCAAACACAACAGGCCGCAAAAGCGGCCCAAACCCGTACGGCTATTACTCCTACACGTGAGGAGAATTTCCCTGAGTGGTATCAATCTGTCGTTCGTGCGGCAGATATGGCAGAGAACTCTCCTGTTCGCGGCTCTATGGTGATTAAGCCATATGGTTACGGTTTGTGGGAGCAAATCCAGCGCGCGCTCGATGACAAGATCAAGGAAGAGGGCGTTCAGAATGCCTATTTTCCTCTGCTCATTCCTTTAAGCTTTATTTCCCGCGAAGCAGAACATGTAGATGGCTTTGCTAAAGAATGTGCAGTTGTGACCCATCACCGTTTGGAAAAGGGGCCTGAAGGCGGACTTATTCCTGCGCCTGATGCTCAATTGGAAGAGCCATTTGTAATACGCCCGACTTCTGAAACCATCATTGGGGATTCAATGGCGAAATGGGTTCAATCTTATCGCGATCTTCCATTGTTGCTTAACCAATGGTGTAACGTCATGCGTTGGGAAATGCGGACGAGATTGTTTTTGCGTACATCTGAGTTTTTGTGGCAAGAAGGGCATAATGCTTTTGAAACTGCTGAGCAGGCAGAGGCAGATGCGCGTAAAATGCTGGAAGTGTATCGCTCCCTTTATGTAGATTTTTTGGCGATGTCACCTTTTACAGGCGAAAAGACTGTAGATGAGCGTTTCCCCGGTGCACTTCGTACTTATACGGTTGAATGCATGATGCAGGATGGAAAATCACTTCAAGCAGGGACGTCCCATAACCTCGGTCAGAATTTTGCTAAATCTTGCGGCATTAAATTCCAAGGTCGTGACGGGAATGAACATTTTGCACATACCACCTCGTGGGGGCTTTCAACCCGCTCTATCGGCGGTTTGATTATGACCCATGGAGATGATGACGGATTGAAAATGCCTCCGCGTATTGCTCCAATTCAAGTCATGATCCTGCCGATTACAAAGAATGATGACGGGGCTGCCGCTGTGATTGAATATGCCCAAAAGATTGCAGGCGAACTCAAGGCAATTGGTGTTCGCGTGTCGATTGACCTCTCGGAAAATCGTGCGCCTGACAAAATGTGGTCTGCGATTAAGAAAGGTATTCCGTTGCGTGTTGAAGTCGGCGGTCGTGAGGTCGAGGAAGGCAAGTTGACCCATACGCGTCGTGATTTGGGACGCGATTCCAAGACGTCTTGTACGGTTGCCGAATTTATCGGGTCTGTGAAATCTATTCTTGATGATATTCACAATGCAATGTTTCAATCAAACCATGATTTCTCACGCTCTCGTATTGTCGAATGCCAAACGGCGGCGCAGATGAAAGAGTATTTTGAAACCACAAAAGAATTAGGATTTGCGAAAGTTCCTGTGGCTCTGTTGGATGATGAAGCTCTGACTGCTTACCGTAAGGAAAATGCCCTGACAACACGCTGTATGCCGTTTGAAGATGAGGGCCGTATGGTCTTTATCGGAAAGGCATATTAAGGCTTATGTTCTCCGAATTTGAAATCATGATGGCGATGCGGTATTTGCGGGCGCGTAAAGCCGAGGGCTTTGTGTCTGTTATTGCTGCATTCTCCTTTATCGGCATTATGATCGGCGTGGCAACTCTGATTATTGTGATGTCCGTGATGAACGGGTTTCACATTCAATTGGTGGATCGTATCGTTGGTTTGAATGGGCATTTGAATATCTATGTCTCCGGTGGTCCGGTTCAAGACTATCCTGCAATCCTCAAAGATATTGACGGCGTAGAAGGCATCGTGACGGCAGCTCCTGTTGTTGAGGGGCAAGTTCTGGTGACGTCTCGAGGTCAGGCGACGGGAGCTATGGCGCGCGGATTTACGGCGGATTATTTTGCGAAGAAGCCGCTTTTGTCATCGTCTATTGTTGATGGGTCTATGTCCGATTTTTCGGGGAATGTTGTGGCTATCGGCATTAAAATGGCTGAGCGTTTCGGGTTAAATGTCGGAGATAATCTGACTTTGATGTCTCCGAATGGGAAGTCGTCTCCGTTTGGGACAATTCCTCGGACTGCGCAGTATAAAATCGTAATGATCTTTGATGTCGGGATGTATGAATATAATTCGGGATATGTGTTTATGCCGCTTGATAGCGCGCAGCACTTCTTCCAGATGCCTGAGACCAGCGCAAGTCTACTTGAAATTATGTCGGATCATCCCGAGAAAATTGACCGTATTAAAGAAGCGTTGTCGATTGCGGTTCATGGTCGTGGCGGGGTTTATGATTGGCGTGAGTCTAATGCCAATTTCTTCTCTGCAGTTGAGGTTGAGCGCAATGTGATGTTTATCATTTTGATGCTGATTATCCTGATTGCCGCGTTTAACATTATTTCCAGTATGATTATGTTGGTGAATGATAAGGCGCGCGGGATTGCTATTATGCGGACTATGGGGGCGTTTCGCTCCAGTATTCTCAAGATTTTTATTTTGACCGGTGCGAGTGTCGGAATTTTGGGGACTGCTATGGGGGCTGTTCTCGGGATTGTGTTTGCCGTTAATATCGAATCTATTCGTAAATTCTTTGAGGCTTTGACGGATACGAATTTGTTTCCGGGAGAGGTTTATTTTCTCTCGAAGCTTCCTGCAGATGTCGATTGGGTTGAGGTCACCTTTATTATTGCTTTGGCTGTTGTGATCTCGATTGCTGCGACGATCTATCCGGCGCGTCGAGCGGCCAAGCTTGATCCCGTGGAGGCGCTTCGTTATGAGTAAGATTATCATGCAAGCCCAAGGATTGGAAAAAACGCATCATCAAGGTGATGAGACTCTGACTATTTTCAAAGATCTGTCCTTGTCTGTTTCGAGTGGTGAAATTGTTGCTTTGGTTGGCCAATCCGGTGCGGGGAAATCAACACTTCTTCAAATGGTCGGATTGTTGGACAAACCAAGCTCGGGGCGTATCGCCATTGACGGAAAAGACGTTTCCAGGCTTGATGATCGTGCACGCACATTAATGCGCCGTAAGAAAATAGGTTTTGTCTACCAATTCCATTTTTTGCAGCCTGAATTTTCTGCACTGGAAAATGTAATGATCCCGCAAATGATTGCGGGTGTATCCCGTGAGAGTGCATCAAAGGCTGTATTACCCTTATTGGATCGGTTGGGATTGTCCCACCGTCTTCATCACCGTCCCGCAAGATTGTCCGGTGGGGAGCAGCAGCGTGTTGCGATTGCACGGGCATTAGCCAATAAACCTTCTTTGTTGTTGGCAGATGAGCCGACGGGAAATCTTGACCCAAAAACATCCGATGAAGTGTTTAGTCTGTTGATTGAGCAGGCGAGGTCTTCGGGTATCGGTGCTTTGATTGCTACACACAATATGGATTTGGCCCGAAAGATGGACCGTATTTTGGTTCTTGAGGGAGGGGTGTTGAAGGCGGCATGAGTGATATGGACCAACAAACCCATAAATTCATTCATCTTCACGTGCACTCTGCTTATTCTCTGGCCGAGGGGGCTGTTCCTGTCAAATCGTTGGTGAAAAAAGCCAAGAGTATGAATATGCCCGCAATTGCCATTACAGATTCAGGCAATTTGTTCGGGGCTATGGAGTTTTCTCTTGAGGCGTCTAAGGCAGGGCTTCAACCTATTCTCGGCTCGCGTGTTTTGGTCGGAGAAGAAGAACATCATCTGATCCTGCTTGTTCAAAATCAACAAGGTTATCTGAACCTTTCTGAAATTCTTTCTCGCTCTTTCACAGAGAGTGACGGAGTTTCCAAGCCTTCCGTCACCTGGGAATGGTTGGAAGAGTTTTCAACAGGACTCATTTGTTTGTCAGGTGGGGTTAAGGGGCCAATTGGTCAGGCTCTGGTTTATAAACAAAAGGATGAGGCAGAAGAAAAAACCAAGCTTCTTAAAAAGATTTACGGTGATCGGTTTTATATTGAATTACAGCGCCATGATGACCCGATTGAAGATGCTATAGAAGACGGGTTTATCGAGTTGGCGTATGCTCATGATATTCCCTTGGTTGCGACAAATGATTGTTACTTTCCGACACCTGACTTTTATGAGGCACATGATGCTTTGTTGTGTATTGCGGATGGGCGTTACATTTCCGAAGATGATCGCAGGCGCGTAACGCGGCATCATTATCTAAAATCAGCTTCGGAGATGGTCGAGCTGTTTTCTGATATTCCCGAGGCTACGCGTAATACAGTTGTTATCGCACAGCGTTGTTCTTACTTCTTGAATGTTGTGAAGCCGATCTTGCCACCATTCCAGACTGAGAGCGGTCGCAGCGAGATTGAAGAAATGCGCGCGCAATCCGAAGAGGGGTTGTTGTGGCGGTTACAGAACTTTGTTTTTGAAGACGGGCATAGTGAGACCGAACGTGCCGAGATCACTAAAACATATCAAGATAGATTAAAGTTCGAACTGGATATTATCGAGGGGATGGGTTTCCCAGGATACTTCCTTATCGTTTCCGACTTTATCAAATGGGCAAAGGAACATGATATTCCTGTTGGTCCGGGTCGTGGATCGGGTGCAGGTTCGTTGGTTGCATGGTCCTTGAAAATTACCGATCTTGATCCGCTTCGGTTTAATTTGCTATTCGAACGATTCCTTAATCCTGAGCGTGTATCCATGCCAGACTTTGACGTGGATTTTTGTCAGGATCGGCGTGACGAAGTAATCAAATATGTTCAGGACCGTTATGGTCATGACCATGTGGCGCAGATTATTACGTTCGGTAAGTTGCAGGCGCGCGCTGTTGTGCGTGATGTCGGGCGTGTTTTGCAGATGCCTTACGGGCAGATTGATAAAATCGCCAAGATGATTCCTGCGAACCCTGCGAACCCTGTGACATTGGAAGAAGCGTTGGATGGTGATCCTGAGCTTCGCGCCAAACGGGATGATGAACAAATTGATCGTTTGCTTTCTATTGCTTTGAAGCTGGAAGGTCTTTACCGACATGCGTCAACGCATGCCGCGGGTGTCGTGATCGGTGATAGGCCTTTGCCTAAACTTGTACCGTTATATCGAGATCCACGATCTGATATTCCTGCAACTCAGTTTAACATGAAATATGTTGAACAAGCAGGACTGGTGAAGTTTGACTTTTTGGGATTGAAGACGCTCACAGTTATTCAAAAGGCTGTACAGTATATCAAGATCGCCCAAGGTCATGATATCGACATTCTAAAAATCCCTTTGGATGATGCTGGTGCTTACGAGATGATTTCATCGGGTAATTCGACCGGCGTGTTCCAGCTTGAAAGTTCAGGGATGCGCGATACGCTGCGTAAGATGAAGCCTAACCGCTTTGAAGATATTATCGCTCTCGTTGCGCTCTATCGTCCGGGGCCAATGGATAACATTCCGAAATATATTGATGTAAAAGAGGGGCGGGAAGCTCCTGATTATATGCATCCGAAATTACAGCCTATTCTGGAAGAAACCTATGGGATCATGGTTTATCAGGAACAGGTTATGCAGGCGGCGCAGTTGCTTGCTGGCTATACGCTCGGCGGCGCGGATTTGCTTCGCCGTGCTATGGGTAAAAAGATCAAGGAAGAAATGGATAAGCAGCGCGCGACCTTTGTTGAAGGTGCCGGCTCTCATTCCGATGTTAAACCTGAACGCGCAGGCGAGATTTTTGATCAGATTGAAAAATTTGCGGGATACGGATTTAACAAATCTCACGCGGCGGCTTATGCGCTTGTGGCCTATCAGACTGCTTGGTTAAAAGCGAATTACCCTGTCGAGTTTATGGCTGCGATTATGACGCTTGATTTGGGTAATACGGATAAACTCGCAGTGTTCCGTCAGGCTTTGCAGCAGATGGAAATTCCTCTGCGTTTGCCTGATGTTAACAAATCAGGTGTCGAGTTTTTGGTTGAAGAAGGATGTGTGCGTTATGCGCTGGCGGCAATCAAAGGTGTGGGTGAGCAAGCCATGCATGCTTTGGTAGCAGAGCGGGATGCAAACGGGCCTTTTAAAGATATTGAAGACTTCTTGAAACGGATGGATTCCCGCACGCTTAATAAAAAGACGTTCGAGAATTTAGCGGCCGCAGGCGCATTCGATTCAATTCATCCGAACCGTGCGCAGTTGTTTGTGGGGGCGGAGAAGCTTGTTCACTATGCTGCGGCTCTGGCTGAAGAGCGCAACAGTTCGCAAAATAGTTTATTCGCGATGGAAGATACGGCGTCGAATGATTTGGCAGCTCAGCATTTGCCGCAAATTTCTGAATGGTCACCGTTGGATAAATTATCTTACGAATTTACGTCGATCGGGTTCTATCTTTCTGCACACCCTCTGGATTCAAAGTCTGCTCAGCTTGAGCGGATGCGTATTGTCAATTATGCCAAAGTCGAGGCGATGTTGCAGGATCGGCCTGTGTGCCGAGTGCAAATGGCTGGCGTTTTGCTTAAAAAATCCGAAAAAATCTCTGCGAAGTCCGGTAATAAATTTGCATTTTTGTCTCTGTCGGATAGCTCAGGCGTTTATGAGGTAATTCTTTTCTCTGAAGTGTTATCGCGCTCACGAGATTTTCTTGAAGTGGGTAAGTCTTTGCTGTTAACTGCAGATGCGGAGACTAAAGAAGATCAGGTGCGGATGATGGTTCAAGACATCAAGCCGCTGGATGAAATTCTAATTGATAAGGTCCATGAGGTTGTTCTTGAGTTTTCAGAGACTGAGAATATGGACCAATTGAAAGCAGCTTTGGACAAGGCGGGAGACGGCAAGTCAAGGTTTGTTGTTAAGGTCTATTCACCTGCGGTTCAAAAGACAGTCAAAATTAAATTGCCTCAGTTTTATAATTTCTCGGCGGAGTTGCGTGACGAGATTTATCGTATTCGCGGGATAAAAACTCTTAGCGAGATGTAGAGGGACCTAATGTATTATCTGGAACTGTTCCTGTCTTATGGTGTGTTGACTGCGGTCGTTTTGACGTTTGTCATTTTTATTCACGAGATGGGGCATTATCTGATGGCGCGGGCCTTTGGCGTAAAAGTCGAGGCATTTTCGGTCGGTTTCGGTCGGGAATTGTTCGGGAGGACAGATCGACGCGGGATGAGATGGCGGGTCTGTTTATTTCCAATCGGCGGATATGTTGTAATGCGCGGGGAACTGCCCCCGTTCAAAGATGCGGACCAGAGCTTTCAAGAAGAGTATGAGGCTGGGAGCCTTTGGACACGGACAAATAGGCAACGTGCTTTGGTTGCTTTTGCCGGACCTTTAGCAAATTTTGTTTTTGCTTTTATTTTAATGATTGGGGTTTATTTCTTTGCAGGGAAAGATGTTGCCAATCCTTTTATTGGAGCATTGGAGATTGGTGCGGGTGCTGAAAAGGCAGGATTGTTGGTTGGTGATCGTTTGATTGAAATTGACGGTCAGCCTGTCGCTGAGTCTTTTGAAGACATTGTCAAACAGACCCAGAATGGGGGTGATCCTTTATCGGTGGTTGTTGATAGAGACGGGAGTGAATTGTCTTTTCAAGTTTCGTTATCCGATTTGAAAGAAGAGGGGGATTTTGGAGAAAAAACATCCCGAAAAGTGATGGGCGTTGTTTTGGGGAGCGGTAGTTGGGCGCTTGAGGCTATCGAAACAGTGGATGCCATTCCAACACATCATGACATTGACACGGTTCGGGCTTTGCTTCTTTCCAGATTGGGGCAAGAGACGGTTGTTCTCTTCGGGCTGGTGAAGAAAGAGACTGATGTCCAGAAGAATTACCGAATTTATTTATCTCCTGATCTTAATAGGGGGCTGACGGACCCCCAGTCTTATTATTATTCATCTGTTTTTTACGGCAATGATCCGAATGTTCGTCGGAAGCCGTTGCCTTTCTTTCAATCCATAAGTGCGTCTTTTGAGTTTTGCGGGAAAGTTGTTAAGAAGACAGTCGGCGTTCTTTATCAGATCGGAAATGGGACGAAGGATAGTGGCGATTTGGGTGGTGTCGTAAAAATCGGAGAAATGACAGGAGGGGCAGCCCGTCAGACCGAACATCTGGGAATGAGTATTTATTTCAAGATATTGGTCGTTTTATCCATGAATATCGGGTTTTTGAATTTGTTGCCTTTGCCGATGCTAGATGGAGGACATTTGTCGTTTAATTTGTATGAAGCCATACGCGGGAAAGCACCGTCTCCAAAAACGCGTGCTTATATCATGGTTTCCAGTGTGGGGTTTGTTCTGGCCTTTGTTATATTTGTTAATATCAGGGATATTTTTGAAATTTTATCTTAATTTTAGAGGAAAACCCCCGATTGCCCTTTGTAAAATTCGTCATCTGACTATATTAACTGCAGGTTCGTTTTTTATGTGGTACACTTATCGGAGTGCCTCAAATTTGCTGAAAAATAGGAAGTTTTCATGGAATCATTGTTTGAGCTGGTCCAGCTTGTTTTAGGAAATATCTGGACATATGGAGTCACGTTCCTTGCTGTTCTCGGTATTCTGGTTTTTGTCCATGAATGGGGACATTACATTGTCGCGCGCCTGTGCGGTGTTCGCGTGGAAGTTTTCTCCGTTGGTTTTGGTAAAGAGTTGTTCGGGTGGACTGCAAAATCGGGTACACGCTGGAAAATTTCTCTTTTCCCACTTGGTGGTTATGTAAAGATGTTTGGGGACATGGACCCTGCAAGTGCCGGACATACCGAAGAAGTCGAAGATGGTGAAGGGCATAAGCGTCACATGACTGATGATGAGCGTAAAGTCGCATTCTTCGCCAAGCCGGTTTGGAAGCGTGCCTTGATTGTGTTTGCAGGTCCGGGGATCAACTTCTTGTTTGCTATTTTGATCTTGGCGGCTTTGTATGTCGGGATCGGGCGTCCTGTAACGCCACCGCAAGTTACGGGTATTGAAGTAGGGAGCGTTGCTGACAAGGCAGGAATTATGCCTCATGACGTGATCAAATCAATTGATGGCGTTGATATTGTCAGTTTTGATGAAGTCCGTCGGACTGTCTTACTGCGCATGAATCAGGAGTTGAATTTTGAAGTTGAGCGTGACGGCAAAACTCTCAATATTCCTGTAACTCCAGATAAGATCACTGAGGCAGATCGTTTTGGTTTTGTTCATGAGCGCGGGTATTTAGGCGTTATTGGTCCTGCTAACGGTGTTGACTTGTCCCGTATCGGGGCGGTAAACGGTGTTGAAACCGATGGCGATTTGGTGAAAGCGCACGCTCTTGTTGAAAAAGGTTTGGGACAGCCAATGGTTATCCGTACGGCAATTGATGCCCGTTCCACGGATATTCGTATTTTGCCTCCAAAAGAGCTGAATGACCATGTCTTCAAGCCAGATGACCCATTGTATAATGCTCTTATCTTGGGAGTTCGTCCTCAAGGTGAGATCGTGAGTTATGGTCCTATTCAGGCATTGGGAGCTGCCGCTTCTGAAACCTATACCATTTCCAAAGAGACGCTAAATGCTGTTTGGCAGATGGTCACAGGTGTCCGCAGCGCCAAGGAATTGGGCGGTGTTATCCGCATCGGGGCTATGGCAGGTGATATGGCTGAACGTGGGATTATCTCTGTCGTTCTCTTTACCGCGCTTCTTTCCATAAATCTCGGCTTGATCAACCTGTTTCCGATTCCAATGCTGGATGGCGGTCACTTGTTGTTCTACGGAGTTGAAGCTGTTCGCGGGAAACCAATTTCTGAACAGGTGCAAGAATATGCCTTTAGATTCGGCTTGGTTATACTTGTCTCACTGATGGTCTTTTCAAACCTGAATGACGTTTTGCAAATGTTTGTTCTGAAGGCGGATAGCTAGTCAAATAAATGTAATATTATCAATTGATTACGGGCTGCATTTTGTGCGGCCCGTTTTTGCGTTGCGGGAGGATTTTTTGCTCTTCGGGGATTTACAGTTACTGTTCGGGTGATAGAATGGCTTTTCTTGATAGTTTCACTTGATTAGTTGGCTGTCAGCGGCTAGTTTTTCTCTGATTTTACAATCCTTTGCAATAAATTTACTGGTGCCCATATGCGATTTGGATTTCGTTTACTTTGTTCCGCAGCTTTGACATGTGTCATGCTCTCTTCTCAGGCTTTGGCTGCGAATGTTCGTGACATTCGAGTTGAGGGGTCCGAGCGGGTCGAACCTGCAACTGTTTTGACGTATTTGGGTATGCATACCGGCGACCCTGTTACGCAGGATAGTTTGGATGATGCATTGAAGAGTCTGTTTGCGACAGGGCTTTTTGCGGATGTTCAAATTTCTGAAAGTAACGGTGTCGTGACTGTGAAAGTCATTGAAAACCCTGTTATCAATCAGGTGGCTTTCGAAGGTAATGATGAGTTGGAAGACGACCAGTTGTTGTCGGAGATTTCCGCACGTCCACGTCAAGTATTCACCAGAACATCCATTCAGAATGATTTGTCCCGCCTGTATGATATTTATCATCGTAACGGACGTTTCTCTGCTGATATTCAGCCTAAAGTTATCAAGCTCGATCAGAACCGCGTTGATCTTGTCTTTGAAATCTCCGAAGGTCCTTTAACCGAGATTAGTTCTATTCGTTTTGTCGGGAATGAAAGATTTAGTGATGATGAGTTGCGCTCTGTTATCACGTCTCGCGAACGCCGCTGGTATAATATTTTGTCGTCTGCTGATCGTTATGATCAGGACAGGTTGGCATATGACATGGAAGTGTTGCGTCAATTTTATCTGAAAGAGGGATACGCAGATTTCCGCGTGGCGTCTTCTGTTTCCGAATTGTCCCAAGATAAGGAACGCTTCTATATCACTGTAACCGTAGATGAAGGTGAACGTTATAAAGTCGGTGATATTCGCGTGAATTCCCAACTTCGTAATCTTGATCCTCAATCCTTGATGAAGGATGTGACTTTGTCCAAATCGGATTGGTATGATGCGGAAGAAGTTAAAACTACCGTTGAAAATATGACTCATTCTCTGGGTGATATGCAGTATGCGTTTGCGGAAGTTGTTCCTGATGTAAACCGTAACCGTGCAGACAAGACTATTGATTTGGTATTTAATATTAATGAAAGTCCGCGTGTGTTTGTCGAACGGATTAACATTGACGGAAATGCCCGTACTTTGGATAAGGTTGTTCGTCGTCAGATGGAGTTGGTTGAAGGGGATGCCTTTAATCGCACTCTGCTGGCTGAGTCCGAGAAGAACATCAATAACCTCGGATATTTCTCCAAGGTTGATGTTAAAACTTTGCCGGGAAGCACGCCTGATAAGACTATTGTCGATGTTAGTGTTGAAGAACAATCAACCGGTGAAGTGTCATTGGGTGCAGGGTTCTCGACCGCTGACGGTCCTTTGGCGGACTTCCATATTCGTGAGCGGAACCTTTTGGGTAAAGGTCAGGATTTGGGATTGTCTGCAACTGTTGCTGGGGCGCGTACTGAATTTGATGTATCGTTTACAGAGCCGTATTTCTTGGATCGTGATTTGGCACTCGGTTTCGATGCATTCCATACAACACGTGATCAGCAGGATCAGTCATCTTTTGACCAGAAGAGAACAGGCGGCGGTGTTCGTTTAGGATATCCGTTGTCCAAGAATTGGCGTCAATTGTGGAAGTACCGAATTGAGAGCAACGAGATCACTAATGTTGATAGTGATGCGTCGCGCTTTGTTCAAGATCAAGAAGGTAACCGCATGACATCAGCCGTTTCTCAACGTCTGACTTATGAAGATCTGGATAGCCGCTTCTTCCCGACTGATGGCGTGACCGCATGGTTGGATACTGAAGTCGCCGGCTTGGGTGGTGATGCGAAATACATCTCCGGTAAGTTGGGTGGATCTTACTACGTTCCTATTGCTAAAAACTGGACATTCAACCTTTTGGGTGAAGTTGGTGTTATCGCCGGATATGGTGATGAGAACGTCAAAATTAACGAGCGTTACTTCCTTGGCGGTAACACATTCCGTGGTTTCGAGAAATATGGGATCGGTCCTCGCGATTTGACAACGGATGACTCTCTCGGCGGAAACGAATTTTATCGCGCTACTGCAGAGTTGACTTTGCCGCTTGGACTTCCAGATGATTTGGGTGTTTCAGGGCATATCTTTACAGATGTCGGGTCTCTTTGGGGGCTTGACGAAAAAGGAGCCGGGCTTGTCGATGAAAACTCCCTTCGTGCATCGGGTGGGGTTGGCTTGACATGGCGTTCTCCGATGGGACCTGTTCGTATTGATTTGTCCAAACCATATCTGAAAGAAGATTATGACGTTGAGCAAGTCTTCCGTTTCAGCTTCGGGACACGTTTTTAGAAATTCATAGCTATTTTGTGAGGTTACTGTGAAAAAACTTATTACGCTTTTTGCGTTTGCTACTCTTATTCTCTTCTCTCCTGTGAAGGTGCATGCCGAAGATGCCCAGAAAGCTGTTGCTGTTCTGGATATTGAGGGTGTGATTGTCAATTGTAAGGAGGGTAAACGTGCTGCTGACAAGCTTAAAAAGCAAGAATCTGATCTGCAAACCCTTATTCAGGATAATCGTAAAAAACTTGCTGAATTGGAAAAAACTTTGCTGAAAGGCGGCAAAGAGAAAATGTCCAAAGAGGAAGTTGAGGCGGCTAAAACTCAATTTACCAGTGCGGCTAAGGGCTATCAGGATAAAATCAATCAATCCAGAAAATCGTTGGATGAGTCCAAAGTTAAATTGTTAGGTGAAATCCAGAAGAAAGTTTCCCAGATCGCAGCGGATGTTGCGGATGAGCGCAAGCTTCAGGTTGTCATTGATCGTAAGGCAGTTGTTCTGGTTCAAGAAGACCTTGATATTTCGCAGGAAGTTCTTAGCCGTATGGATAAGAAATATCCTTAGTCTTTTTAGTTTAAATTTGTTCGCGCAGGTCCTCCCATAATGGCAGATGCACGTTTCTTTTTAAAATCGTCACCGTTAAGTCTGGCCCAGATTGCCGGACGGATCGGTGCCGAATTGCTCTCTGCAGAAGATGGTGATTATGTGGTGTCTGATGTGGCTGCATTGGATGTTGCAGGTGATGATCATTTGTCGTTTTTGGATAACAAAAAGTACAAAGATCAGTTCGCTGTTACCAAGGCGGGGGCATGTATTGTTCATCCTGATATGGTTGATCTTGCGCCTGCGAATGTTCGTTTGTTGGTTTCTAAAACCCCCTATAAATCATACGCTCTGGCAGCGCAGGCTTTTTATCCCGAACAACGGCCCGAGCCGTCGATTTCTCAAATGGTGTCTATCCATCCTTCAGCAAAAATCGGAGAGGGTGTCCATATCTCTGATTTTGTGACGATTGGTGAAGATGCTGTTATCGGTAATCACGTTTGGATAGAGAGCCATGTATCTATTGGTGCAGGGGTTGAATTGGCTGATGGCGTGCGTATCGGCAATCATGCAACAATTTCTCATGCTATGATTGGTAGAGGCTCTCGTGTGTATCCGGGTGTACGCATTGGTCAAGATGGGTTCGGATTTGCTATTGACCCGAGCGGGTTTGTTAAAGTGCCTCAGCTGGGACGTGTCATTATAGGTGACATGGTTGAAATCGGAGCGAATACCGCCATTGATCGCGGAGCGTCAGGAGATACTGTGATTGGTTCAGGTAGTTGGATCGATAATCTGGTTCAAATTGCTCACAATGTTAAAATAGGTCGTGCGTGTGTTATCGTCGCCCAGACAGGGATTGCAGGAAGTACGGAGCTTGGTGATTTTGTTGTTTTGGCAGGTCAGGTCGGCGTTGCAGGGCATTTGAAAATCGGGTCTATGGCAAAAGTCGCTGCGAAATCTGGTGTTACAAAAGATATTCCTCCCAAAGAAGAATGGATGGGGTATCCGGCTATGCCAATGAAAAAATATCTGCGCCAGTCGGTGTATTTGAGTAAAGCTACAGAAAGAAAAAAAGAAGGAACCAACTCATGAGTGATGTTCAAGCTAAAAAAGAGATCATTGATGTTCGTGGAATTATGAACAAGATTCCACACCGCTATCCATTGCTTTTGGTTGACCGTATTCTTGAATGCGAAAAAGGTAAAAGTGCCGTTGGATTGAAAAATGTGACTTTTAACGAGCCATATTTCCAAGGGCACTTTCCAGGCGCGCCTGTCATGCCGGGTGTCTTGATCGTTGAAGCAATGGCTCAGACTTCCGGAGTTCTCGTCGTCCATACAATGGGTGTAGAAGGCGAAGGCAAGCTTGTTTATTTCATGACAATTGATAATGCAAAATTCCGTCGTCCTGTGACCCCGGGTGATTCCCTTCATATTCACGTTGAAGTGGTTAAGTCACGTGGTCCTGTTTGGAAGTTTAAGGGCGAGGCCAAAGTTGACGGTGTTTTGTGTGCGGAAGCCGAGTTTTCTGCAATGATAATGGAGCCGGAAACAGTGTAATATCCGGAAAAATTCCGTGATTTGCTGTTTTCCTGCGTTTAAGGCATGTATTGAAAAATGAGTACACAGATTCACCCAACTGCCGTTATTGATCCGAAAGCCCAATTGGGCGAAGGGGTTGTTATTGGCCCATATTCAGTTGTCGGGCCAAATGTCTCTTTAGGAGATCGGGTTGAGCTGAAATCCCATGTTGTAGTTGATGGTCGGACACAAATTGGTGCTGAGACAATTATATACCCGTTCGCGTCGATTGGTCATGCCCCTCAGGATTTAAAATATCATGGGGAAGAGTCCGAATTGATTATCGGGCATAAAAATACTATCCGCGAACATTGCACTATGAATCCGGGAACGGAAAGTGGCGCAATGAAAACTGTCGTCGGGAATAACGGATTGTTTATGATGAGTACCCATGTGGCACATGATTGTGTTGTGGGTGATAATGTCATCATGGCCAATAATGCGACGCTTGGTGGCCACGTTAATGTGGGCAATCATGTCCTCATCGGCGGGCTTGCTGCTGTTCACCAATTCGTGCGTATCGGGTCTTTTGCAGTGATTGGCGGAATGTCCGGTGTTGAGAGTGACGTTATTCCTTATGGCCGCGTCAAAGGTGAGCGTGCTTTTCTGGCTGGCCTTAACATTGTCGGTCTAGAACGGAATGGTTTTGATAAGGACCAAATTCGTCTTTTACAGCGTGCTTTTAACGAGTTATTCGGCGAAGAGGGCACCATGGATCAACGTATTGATATGGTCGCAAATGATTTTTCACAAGCTGATGCTGTCATGCAAATTATCTCATTCGCCCGCAATAAGGGACGGTTTCCTTTATGTGCCCCACAGAAAAAAATAGCCTAAAAATCGGTTTGATCGCAGGTAACGGAGATTTACCTGCGCGCCTTATTCATGCGCTTGAGCAGCAGGGAGGCGAAGTCGTTCCTGTTTATTTGGGAGTGGATTACTCCGTCGGGCAGGCGGGTGCGATTATATCTCATTTTAAAGAACATCAGGTTACTGACCTTGTTATGGTGGGGGGACTACAGCGTCCCAATCTTTTGACGTTAAAGGTCGATAAGCGTGGTATGCAAATTGTTGCAAAGCTTCTTCGCAGGCCATTGGGAGATGATGCGTTGCTCCGACTTATTCGTGAAGAATTGGAGGCTGACGGATTTCATATCCACGGCATTCATGAATATATGCCTGAGCTTTTGTTTCCATCGGGTGTTCATGTTGTTCCTGAAAATTGGGATATAAGTGAAGAAATCCTTCGAAGCGGGTTTTCTGCGGCTAAAGAACATGGTGCCCAGGATTTGGGCCAATCCATTATTTTGAATGGTCTTGATGGGCTTGTTATTGCTCGAGAAGATAAGCGTGGAACTGATTTTCTTATGAAGTCTGTTGCACGTATGGACGGTATAAAGATTCTGGTAAAAGTATCCAAGCCACAGCAAGATCATGCGCTTGATTTGCCAACAATAGGTGTGAAGACTGTTGCTATGGCACAAGCTTGCGGCATATCGGGGATAGTCGTGGAAGCAGGAGCTACACTCTCACCTGATTTTGAGATGGTCCTGAATAAATGTCGTGAGCAGGGCATTTTCTTATGCGGTATGGGGGCTAACGCATGACAGCTAAAAAGATCTTTATTATCGCCGGAGAAAGCTCTGGGGATGTTCTGGGGGCAGATTTGATCCTATCCTTACGGGCTATCGCCCCTGAGCTTGAAATACGCGGTATTGGCGGTGAGAAAATGCTGGCTGCCGGTCTTTCAGAGAGTTTTTTTCCTATGGAAGAGCTTTCTGTGATGGGTGTTGCTGAAGTCCTTCCGAAAGTTCCGAAATTTCTTGGGCTTATTCGTAAAACTGTTGAGGCTATTCGTGGATTTAATCCTGATGTTGTCGTGACTATTGATAGTCCTGATTTTTCTTTTCGCGTCCAAAAGAAGCTTTGGGAGCAAAATATATCTGCAAGGCGAGTTCATTATGTAGCGCCGACTGTTTGGGCGTGGCGTCCTGACCGTGCCAGAAAGATTGCCGAGTATCTTGACGGAATTATTTGTCTATTTCCTTTTGAGGTTCCGTATTTTGAACGAGAAGGACTGAGTGCCATCTCTGTAGGTCATCCTATGGTGACGTCAGGGGTTCTTGAAGGAGATGGTGCTAAATTTCGTCAAGCACATGGTTTTGTTTCGGATGACTTGGTTTTGGGGTTATTTTGCGGGTCCCGTAGGCGGGAGTTGGAGATGGGAACCCCTGTTATCAAGGAGGTTGCTTCTCTATTGCGTACCAAGTTCCCTGAATTAAAATTTATTGTTCCGACGCTTCCGAAATGGCAGGCAAGATTGGAAGAGGAGTTTCAAGATTTTGACGCGGTTGTGACATCTGATCCGTCTGAAAAATATGACTCGTTTCATGCGTGTGATGCTGCTGCGGTAGTTTCAGGAACCGTTGCTTTAGAGGTTGCTTTATCAGGAACTCCACATGTTCTCTTTTATAAGATGAATGGTTTGACGTGGGAAATTATTCGACGCGTTGTAAAAACAAAATTTGCGCATCTAGGAAATATTTTATTGAAGCGAAAAGCTTATCCCGAGTTTATACAAAATCAAGTTAACGCATCGGATATATCAGAAACTCTTTCAAAGTTCATATCTGATAAAAACAGGAGTCGTGATGAGTTTAAGAAACTTTCCGATGAGGTTCTTGAAGAATTGCGCTTGAATCCATTAGAACGCGCGTCAGATATTGCAGCAAATTTCGTTATGAAATAGAAAAACTGCCCTTTTTCTAAAGGGCAGTTTCTTACGCATAAAACAGTTCAATCAGTTCTAACTACCTGTGTGTGTGGGTGGGCTATGCTGCTGATTGAGACTCTTGTAAAGAAAGCAGGTAGTTTTTCATTGCGGCTTGCAATGATGTTACACCGGCTTCCAATTCTGTATCACTTACTGTGCCATCGGAGTTCTGATCAAAAAATGAAAATAATTTTTCCGTTAGAGAGGCTTCCGAAGATGCTGTTGTGCTTGTATCTGAAGAAGTGTCATCTGTGCTGCTGGTTTCCAGGCTTTGTAACAATTGTTCAAGAACAGTTAATTCATCCTCGTCGTCGTCACTTGATGAAGGAGGTGGGGGTGGTGGGCCACCGGCAGCTTTCATGCCGTGACCTCCTTGGGGGGCATTTTGTGTAAATGTTTCTACCTCTGATTCAGAGAGACTGCCGTCTCCATTTGTATCAGCTAAAGCGAATAGTTTTTCCGAGCTGTCATCAGGTGCGTCAGCCGGTTTCATAGCCGTAAATTCTTCGAGGCTAATTTCTCCGTTTCCATCGGTATCAGCTTGGGAGAAAAAGCTGTCTGATCTTGAATTCGCCAAAGACATGTTTGTGTTTGCATTTAATCCGCCTTGTGACATTTGCGTCATCAGGGCTGTAAATTCTTCTTCACTTAGATAATTGTCTTCGTTTGCATCGGCGGATGACATGACATCTTCTGCGGAGGGGCCTCGTCCATCTTGTGGCTTCAGGCTGGCTAATTCATCTACTGAGAGTAAGCCGTCACTATTGGCGTCTGCGGTTGCAAATTTTTGAGAAGCTTCCTGGTTTGCGGAATTTTGTTGAGCCAGCTTGGCCATTATAGCTGAGAGCAGGCTACTGGAACTAGATATCGATGAGATCATTTCTTGTCCTCATGAGTGAGCGTGTTTGGTCAAATATGCTTCGAATGATGGCTGTATTTATTGCCTTACACATACATAACGTGTAGCGATTTGATATTCCGTCGATTTATTTGCTTTTTTATTCTATTTTTTTTGTTTCCGGAATCCATCCTCATTATGACGCGGTGGCCCCATACGGAAAAAATCTTTCCTTTCTTCGGGGGATAGCGTCTGGGCGATGTCCAGTACCATTTGTTCCATACGATCTTTATTTGCCAAATCGGATTGGCGCATTGATTTGTGCAGATCTATAATTTGTTGTCGGTCTAACGGATCGGCCGTTAGGGCCGTCTGTAAATTGTCAAATATTTGAGATATATCCTGCTCAGTTTTACTCTCTGCTTTGTACTTGCCAATTATGTCCATGACTTTGCTACGTGTCTCTATGGGGAGTGCACGAGCCTTTTCTTCAAATAATTTTGCAATATGATCTTCGGGGCCGTTAGGTCCTTTATCTCCACGCGGACCATCACTTTGATCAAACATCGGTGGCGGAGGTCCATCATGGTCCATGTTCATTCCGAATTCGGAATGCTCGGGGAAGGATTTTGTGTGTGGGCTCATTGGACCTGAGAGAATGTAACCCAGCAGAAAAGCGTTCAGCAAAACTGACATTGCAAGGGCTACGGGAAGTCTATTGGTTTTAGTCAGCATGATCTTTCCCCTTATTCCTGATGGTTCGGTAGTTGGATATAGTAAGATGTACTGAGAGATAACGCATAAGGATTGGCTGTCGGAAATTCAGCAGCCTGTGCTTGGCTAGAACTATTCATAGCCATGCCGAAGGATAAGCCCATAATGGTTGCTGCAGCAAGTGACATCAGCGTAATGAACGGGTTTCTTTCTGCCTGATCAATAATATCCAGATGGGATTTTATGGCGCGCGCATAAATCATGTCGACGAGTTCGGCATTTGGTTTAGGCCACTCGATTTTTTTCAATAGAAGTTCAAATTCCTGATGTTCATCGTGTTTCATTTTTTACCCTTTTTTTTAATCCCAAATATATTCTTTTTTATCTTTTAGTTTGTCTTTTAAGGATCTCCGTCCTCTTGATAAGAGAGATTCAATCGCGTCGACACTGATCTCCATTATTTCTGCTGCCTCAATGTTGGAGCAATCCGAGTAGTGAACCAGCATTAGGGCTGTTTTTTGTCTTACAGGAAGCTCTAACACAGCGGCCTTTATAGTTTTTGATATGTCCGATTCATGCATTTCTTCATCAGCTAATTTATCGTCCGATCCGATAATTTCGCTGAAATCATCTATGTTGCCTGACGGTTTGTATCTCCTGATTTCGTCTATGCACAGATTGTGCGCAATTCTAAATAACCAGCTCTTTATTCGGCCTGTTTCTCGCCATTTGGAGGCATTGTTCCATAGCCGGATGAATGTCTCTTGCGTTATATCTTCTGCCATCTCTTTATTTCGAAGAATATTGTACGCCAATTGGAAGACAGGGGTAGTGTAGAGGTCCAATACCGTCCGGTATGCCTCTCCATTGCCTGCTGCTATCTGGGTCATCAGGACCAGATCTTCATCGGCGTACATCGTGTCAAATCCTGTCCTTTTGCGGGTTTGTAGTGCACGCACAATTATTATTCTTTCCTCATAGTTTCTCCAAGAGGAGATGCTTCTTCATACATAACGATATGAATAGACAGAATCCGTCGTTTTTATTATAAAAAAAGCCACCCGATCGGGTGGCTTAAGTCATATGCTCGTTTAAAATCTCTTATCTTTTCTCGACGGGTGTGTAATCCCGATCTTTTGCTCCGCAGTATAGCTGACGCGGGCGACCGATACGGTTGCTTGGCTCTTCCATCATTTCTTTCCACTGGGATACCCAGCCGACAGTACGAGAAACAGCAAACAGTACGGTGAACATGGATACCGGGAAGCCCATAGCTTTCAGGATGATGCCTGAGTAGAAGTCCACGTTCGGGTAGAGTTTGCGTTCGACAAAGTATGGATCGGACAGGGCTATTTTTTCCAGTTCCATTGCAATTTCCAGCAACGGATCGGCAACTCCCAGTTCTGCCAAAACCTTATCACAGGATTCTTTCATTACGGTCGCGCGAGGGTCAAAGTTTTTATAGACGCGGTGACCGAAGCCCATGAGGCGATATTTTTTGTCTTTAACACCTTGGATAAATTCAGGGACTCGATCTTTTGAACCGATTTCTTCCAGCATTTCCAAAACAGCCTGGTTTGCACCGCCATGTGCAGGACCCCAAAGAGAAGCGATACCTGCTGCGATACATGCAAATGGATTTGCCTGGGATGAACCTGCCAAACGGACAGTGGAGGTTGATGCGTTTTGTTCATGGTCAGCGTGCAGGATCAAAATTTTGTCCATGGCATCTGCAAGAATAGGTGAAACTTTGTATGGTTCAGCAGGAACGGCAAAGCACATATGCAGGAAGTTTTCTGCAAAGGTCAGATCGTTTCTCGGATATACGAATGGTTGACCAACCGAATATTTATAAGCCATAGCCGCCAAGGTTGGCAATTTTGCGATCAGGCGGTGGGCGGAAATTTCGCGTTGGCGCGGGTCGGAAATATCCAGCGAATCATGATAGAAGGATGCAAGAGCACCAACAACACCGCACATAATAGCCATCGGGTGTGCGTCACGACGGAAACCACGGAAGAAGAATTGCAGTTGTTCGTGTACCATGGTGTGGTAGGTGATATTTTTGCGGAAGTCTTCATATTGTTCGCGGTTCGGCAGATCACCGTAGAGGAGGAGGTAGGCAACTTCCATGAAGTTACTTTTCTCAGCTAATTCTTTGATGTTATAGCCACGGTGCAACAGAATACCTTTGTCACCGTCAATGAAGGTGATGCGTGATTTACAGCTTGCTGTGGACGTAAAGCTCGGATCGAGCGTGAACATATTTGTGTCTTCGTAGAATGTTCTGATATCGACTGTATCAGGGCCCAGAGTTCCTTCGACGACTGGGAATGTCCATTTTTCACCGGTCTGGTCATTGGTAAATGTGAAAGTTTTTTCTGCAGTGGTGTTTTGTTTTGCGTCAGGCATAGGAAATCCCCAGTTGAAATTCGACAATTTGAATTTGCACATTAACCTTTAGTGGTTAAGTACCCGTTAAAAAGTATAGACCTCTTGATAAATTTTACCAGAGGCGCAGCGGCTAATAAAAAGCAGCCAAGTGCGGTTTTTTGCGACTTGGCTGCATGATATGGTTGTTTTATTAGAAATAAGCAGAAGTTATTCCTCTTGGTCTCCTGAATTTGCATATAATTTTTGCATCAGGGCTTGATTAATTTCTACCGGATATTCTTTTTCCAGTTGGGTTACAAAAAGCATCAGGTTTGCTGTAGAAGTATCGGCTTTCAGCGATTTTACAAGTGAGCCGATTTCTTCCTTATTTGGAGATCCGAGAGATGTTTTGTCCACAACGCCGACGATTATGGATTGGGCATCGTTCGGAATAGAGATGATGTATTTCCCTTCATCCGCATCCATAAAGCGGGTGGATACACGAACATCCTTAAAGCTTTTCGGCAGAGTGTCTGTTGATTTTACTGACGAGCCGGGGCGCGCCAGTTTTGTAATTTCCTGAACTTTATACCCTGACTTATCAAGGGATGTTGTCCCTTCATTTAATTTTTCAGCAAGGAGTTGTGCCGTAATCAGATTTTGACGTGCCTGATTTTCCGATTTCCATCTTTTTGCGATCAGATCTTTGATTTCATCAAAAGGCTTCGGTGTTGAAGCTGTGATTTTGTCGACTTTGGCAGAAAACATTTCTGAGGAAGATAAATCTGACAATGAGCTTGGTTCTTCATCGCCCATTTGGAATATTTTATTCAGAATTGTTTTTGTCTGGTCTTCATTGAATGGATCGTCATTACCGAGTTTTTTGGACTCGAGACTGATATTCTTGAAAGAGTAAGTTTTGATTTTGAACTCGTTTTTTAGAGCTTCGTAATCTTCACCGGCGGCAAGACGATCTTCGAAAGAAGACGTCAGTGCGTAGATTTCATCTCCGACTTTCTGGTCCGTTAATTCTTTGGTTATGGAGTCTTTCAATTCATCGAGAGGCTTTGTTCTCGGTTCTTTGATGTCTGCGATCTTAATGACGTGATAGCCCAGAGGGGATTTGAAAGGGCCGACTATATCGCCTTTTTGTGCGGCGAATACAGGTTTGGACATATCGGCAGATAAATCCTTGGCTGCAAATGAAATCGCCTTAGCGTATGTTTTGGTGCTGCCTGTCATATTTTTGACAGTCTCTTCAAAATCCTGACCGGTTTTCACCTTTTCAATGATACTTAGAGCGTCGCCTTCATTTTGAATGATGGCTTGGTCGAGAACCCGCTTTTCATCTTCCTGATAATCTTCTTTATGAGCATCGTAGTATGATTGAATTTCGTCATCCGAAATTTTTGTATCGGCGACAAGGTCGTGTGCATTCATGACTGCAATTGTGAAGTCTCGTGTTTCAGGAACCATATATTGGGTTTTGATGCCTTCATAATAGTCTTTGAGGGTTTGTTCGTCTGCTTGTTTGTCCAACTTTGCATCATCATTTTTCATTTCGATGAAGCGGACTGTCCGCGTCGTATCCTGATATGAAGAAATGTCTTCGCCGAGCACGTTTGGAACGTAGGCATTTGCTGCTATTGAGCTTTTCAAGAGTTCTGTTTCAATTTCGCTGCGGATAATAGAAACCAGATTTTTCTCATTCATACCTTGCATTTGCAAAAATTGTTTGAGGGCCTGTTTATCATTTGTCTCACTATTCATTAAAGGAGAGATCAGGGATTTGATTTGTTTCGCGATATGCTTGTCTTCTACGCGAATACCGTAGTCATTTGCAGCTAAAGCCAGAACACGAGTTAGGATTTCGTTTTGGAGGATATTGTCCAGCATCCCTGATTCATAGGCTTGGGCTGCATTCATTCTCTGGTTTCTAAGAATACGGTTTGCCAGATTATTGAATTCAGAGATTTTAATTGGTGTTCCATTGACAACGGCAATATCTGTTTTGGTCACGCCACCACCACGGAACATGCCGTTCCAGTCAGTCAGAACCAGAGAAAATCCTCCGAGGACCAAAAGTCCCAAAAAGATTGCCGAGAAAAAGCCATTACGCATTGATCGAAGGATCATAGTTTTTCATTATCCCTTATTGTGTCAAAATGAATCGGGACACTATAAACATCCTGTCTGGACATGCCAAGCCTTCATAAGGTAAGAATGGGCAACAAGATATTTGAGGTTCGGACATGAAAAAATTGATTGCTGGAAACTGGAAGATGAATGGCTCTAAGGCCTTGGTCCAAGAGCTTGTCCCTTCGGTTATTCAGGCGGATAGTTCAGAAACTGTTGAAGTGTGCCTGTGCCCACCATTTGCATATCTGAATATGGCTTCAGGCTTTGATTTTCCGAAAAATGTTTCTTTGGGCGGGCAGGATTGCTCTTATCATGGTGCTTCAGGGGCTTATACAGGCGATGTTTCAGCGGCCATGTTGAAGGAACTTGGCTGTGAGTATGTTATTTTGGGACATTCTGAGCGTCGTCAGTATCATTGTGAAACCAATAATATTATTGCTAAAAAGGCAGAACATGCGATTGCCGCGGGCCTAAAAGTGATTATTTGCGTGGGGGAAACGGAAAATGAACGGCAAGAGGGACTTCAAAACCCGGTTGTCATAATGCAATTAAAGGAATCCATTCCAGCTGTAGCAAACGGAGAAAATCTCGTGATTGCTTACGAACCTGTCTGGGCAATTGGGACAGGAAAATCGGCGACTCCGGAAGATGTTAAAGAAATGCACGGGGTAATTCGTCGCTATGTGCAAGAAAAGCTGGACAATCCTGAATCCG
>QKCR01000094.1 GCA_003245575.1 Alphaproteobacteria bacterium
CAGATAATATCATAGAGACCTGCGTTTTTGATTTCTTCGATATAAATTTTATCGGCGTTACGGAGGATTTCCAATTTCTCTGCCGTGATTTCGCCAGGGATACGGATAGCGAGACCCGGCCCAGGGAACGGGTGACGGCGAATGAAATCTTCATTCATGCCCAGTTCACGCCCCAGCGCGCGGACTTCGTCTTTGAAGAGTTCGCGCATCGGTTCAACCAGCCCCATATTCATGCGTTCAGGCAGGCCGCCCACATTGTGGTGAGATTTAATCGTGACCGATGGGCCGCCGATAAAGGAGACGGATTCAATCACATCAGGATAGAGTGTTCCTTGAGCCAAGAACTCTGCCCCGCCGATACGGTTCGCGCAGGTCTCGAACACTTCGATAAACAGGCCGCCGATGATTTTACGTTTTTTCTCGGGGTCGGTGACGCCTGCGAGTTTTCCGAGGAATAATTCGGATGCGTCTTCGTGGATCAGTTTAATATTATAGTGATCTTTGAAGAGGCTCACGACTTGCTCTGACTCGCCAGCGCGCATCATGCCTGTATCGACATAGATACAGGTCAATTGATCGCCGATGGCTTCGTGAATGAGGACAGCCGTGACAGAGGAGTCCACGCCGCCCGAGAGACCGCAGATGACGCGTTTATCGCCGACTTGTTTGCGGATTTTTTCAATCGCTTCTTGGCGGAACGCGTTCATTGTCCAATCGCCTGAACAGCCGCAAATTTTATGGGTGAAGTTCTTTATAAGCGCTGCGCCGTGCGGGGTGTGGACAACCTCGGGGTGGAACTGGACGCCGTACATTTTCTTCTGGTCGTTGGCAACGGCGGCGCATGGTGCGCCTTCGGAAATCCCGACAATTTCAAACCCTTCAGGAAGTTTGGTCACGCGGTCGCCGTGGGACATCCAGACCATTTCTTTTTTGCCCTGTTCCCATACGCCGTCAAACAGCGCGCAGGATTTGGTGATTTCGACATAGGCGCGACCGAACTCTTTATGGTCGGAGCCTTCGACTTTGCCGCCCATTTGTTCGCACATGGTTTGTTGACCGTAGCAAATCCCCAAGATCGGCAGGCCCATTTCAAATACACATTCAGGTGCGCGAGGGCTGTCAGGTGCGGTGACGCTGCACGGGCCGCCCGAGAGGATAATCCCGCGTGGGTTATAGGCCTTAATTTTGGCTTCGTCTGCTGTGTTAAACGGCCAGATTTCACAATACACGCCGCTTTCACGGACGCGGCGGGCGATTAACTGGGTGACTTGTGACCCGAAATCAAGAATGAGGATATGGTCGTGAGACATTGGGGATATGGACATTTGAGCACTCTCTTTCTAACAATTTTCAATTCATTTGATCCTGATAAGCCAGAAGGCCATCTTTGGATGACGCTTTCAGCCTTGAGCTTTTTTCTTCTACTTTTTTTGCGGCAACAAAAGCAGCGAATTTGGCGCAGTCTATCTCTTTCATGCCTGCATCGAGCGCATATAAATATGCCCCTGCAAAATGATCACCTGCCCCAGTATAATTTACGGGGTGTTCAACCCGACAGGCATCCACTTTATCAAGGACATCGCCTTTTATCAGTTTTGCGCCTTTATCCCCCAGCGTAATGACAAACAGCACATCTTTTGCCTTAGCATCACATTCTTGTGTCAACGGCATTTCAAGAGCGTCATATTCTTCTTCGTTTCCGAAAACTATCGGCTGACACCAGAATAATGACCTCAAAAATTCTTTATGTTTCTCTACAACTTTCTTGTCAGACAGGCTAAGAGCTATCTGCATATTGTTTGATACCGCAAATTTAATCAAATCCGAAAACGCTTCATAGCCCAAACCATTTATTAAATAGGCGTTCAGGAATATTCTGCTGTGTATCTTTTCTTCCCTATACTTTTCAAGAGCGTTTAAAATTCGGGAGCTATATTTTTCACTCAGGCCCGCCCCTTGCCCTAATATCATAGTTCTCTCTGCATCTTCTGTAATTAGGCACAAGCATAAGCGTGTTACGCTCTGGTCCGATTGAATAGCATCAATCCTAACGCCCACATTTTTCAAATCCTCGATGCAGGCTGATGCCAACTCGTCTCCGGCGGAAACTGTAATCATATCCGCATGCCCGTTCAGCAATGCATATATATAGGCCGAGTTTGAGCATGTTCCTCCGGCAAAGACGTCTCCTTCCGAGATGTTCTCTTCTTTACCCAGACGACTTACAAATTCCTGATTTTGTTCTTTGGAAAGCTCATGACGGCTTCCTTTTTGAATGCCGAGACTGTTTAGTGCGCCGTATGGAATAAAGACAGTTCTGTCCGCAAGAATATCCCCTATGAATATCGTTTGTCGGCGTCTTTCCTTAGTCTTTATCATTTGTCCTGTTTTCTAGCTTTGACTACTGACATAAACAAAGATTTTTCTGTTTGCAATAGAGCTTTATTATTAAGCCCCTTACAGAACAAGCTGCTGTGGGTTTACTTTGACTACGTCACGATAAAACGGCGGCAGATTCTGTATAATGCCAGCGAGTCTTTCCGCTTCTATCTTTGGTTTTACGAATAGAAATGGCTGATGACCATGAGGGATTTCACCTTCAATCGTCGAACCGAAAGCCCCAAGATCTGCAATATCGGAGGCATCCGTGCCCGGCCCGATCAGCTGAAGGTAGGTACATGTTTTCGGATGTGGTTTGTTAAAATCGCCTGATTTAATGGCATCCCATCTGTCCTTCATATATCCTCTCATCACCTGCATGAGAGGAGTCAGAATTGGAGATTTTCCGGTATTGTCCCCATGCGCTCTTAAAACTTCTCCGGATGGAGAAATCAGCATACCGGCTTGAAAATTATTGCCTGATCTTAACGCTGTTTCTGCTAAATTTGTCAGAAGAACGACATGTTCAGCTGTCGGTCGAGCCGCTTTTACAAATGCTTTTTCAATAAAGGATCCTGAGTTAATAGTATCCCTTACATTTTGAACGCTGCCCATAAAGGCGGTCTCTGATCTCAGCACTATTTCATAAGGTATTTCGGCCGCTCTCAGAGGGTGGTGCGGGTTCCCTTGAAAAGCGCGCCCTTGGAAATCCGGTGCGGCAGCGACCCCCAGATAAGAAAAAATTTCAGCCGCTTTACCTGTCAGTTCGGACGGAAGTGCCGCAAAGCTCATGTCTCCGGTCCAATTTACAGAAACAAATGGGTCCAGATTTGCCGTCGCGACTTCTATGCCTGCTGTCAGGGCTGATCCGCCACACATTATACAAGGATCCAGCGATGAGATGATGATGCAATCGCCGGCTTCAGGAATTTCTATACCTTCTTCTTTCGAAGCAAAATACCAGTCTATGAGCTGACGCTCGACATGTGCGGTTGGGTCGTAGACAATTCCGTCCCTAACAACCGAGTTCTCCATGTGCTTGATGATGCGACCGGTTCTTTTATTCACCAACACACCGCCAACAGCAAATGTGCCCTTGCTTCCTGCGGTCTCAGCCAGAGTCACCGCATCGTGGTAATGTGTACAAATGCTATTTTCTAAATTTTTCATGGGGATGCATAACAAATATCCCTAAGTTATGTCAACAAGATTTCAAAATATGGCCCGACTTGGCGTGTTTTGTGTTCGATATTCCCCGCTCAGGCCCCTTTTGACATATTAAAACACTCATGTTAGGGTGCGCCTATATAGAAATATTTGTTCAAGAAGGTTTATGCATATGTCTGATCTCTTTCAAGATCAAAAATTTATGGCGCAAGCGCGCGATTTGTTAATCGCCACAGACAGCTTTGCCACCAACAATGTCCGTCAGGGTTTGGGCGGGCCATTCGGAGCATCCCTTCACATTTATAATGCCAAAACAGGCGACTTTACCCTTGTCGGGAGCCTGTGTGCGAATGCGGTTCTTTCAACAGGGTTGGCGGGGGCGCATGCCGAAGACCAAGCCATGTCGCCGCAACAGGTTACAGACCTCAAAGCCAAATTGACAGCCATGGCACCTGACATTGACGGTCTTTACGTCCTTATGTCTTCCAGCGGAGAAAGCTGCCCGTCTTGCCATGCCAAGGAACAAATTTTGGCACGCGACTTGGTGGAAAGCGGTTTGCTTTTACCTGATCGTTTTATTGTGACCTTTGGTGCAACTTATGAAGATACAGCCACTGTTGCCGGGTTTCATGACCTTCCCTATTTTCTGGATATTCAAAAGCCACGCGGTGAAGGGGCTATTCCGCTTGAGAGCGTCAAGTTCGGGCAGGTGCCTGACGGGTATGGATTAGAATTTGGAGATGCGAGAACTCCGCTTGCACTTCTTATCACCGAGCTCGGTACTTTTACGGGTCAGGATTTGCGCACACCCGGCAATTTGTTTGGGGATGCTAATCTTAATGCGATTTTTTCCGCGAATAGAGACTTGAAAAAGCTCGGGTCCGATGCTCCTTGGGATGTCGGAATGGGCAAAAGCGGCGCGCATAATAAATCTGTTCTTTATACGACGGACACGGATATTGGCCCTCTGGTTTATTCAACGGCGCAGTGGGCCAATGTCGGGAAAATCGTAAGTGTCACAGGAACAATGTGTTCCCAGCCCGAGGCGCGCGGAATTGATGACGCGACGTTTTATCAGGTGATCGGGAACCCTGAATACAAGCATCCGCAATCATCTTTGTCTGTTATTCGTCTTGAGCCATTCCCGAATGAAGCCCAGCATGAATGGAAAGACCGTGTGCGCCAAATGGGTGACGGTATTCTTTACAACGGTGCGAAGCTCGCATAAATTACACGCCATGACGACTTATACTTCAGATATTTACCTATCTTGGGATGATGTGCAGACGATGTGCCGCGAGTTGGCGGGTCGTATTCATGATGAAGCCCCACATGCGTTTGATAAAATCGTAGCGGTCACACGCGGTGGATTATTCCCTGCCGGCATTCTTGCCAGAGAGCTAAACATCCGTCATATCGACACCATCAGTGTTGCGTCTTATGACGAGCAACAACGGCATGAACCCAAAATCCTGAAAGATTGTCATCCTGATTATAAAGAAGGGGCGTTGATCGTTGATGATCTGGCTGATACAGGAACAACGCTTCGCCTTCTTCAAAATCATTTTGTTGCGCCGAAATTTGCAACCTTGTTCGTCAAACCTTTAGGTGCTGAATTGGTCAATTGGTACGGACGCCAAACCCTTCAAGAAACATGGGTGCGCTTCCCTTGGGATACGGTTCGCCAATATTCTGCCCCGCTTGTGCGCGATCAAATTCTCTAGTTTTTCCTTATGGTAATGCGGTTAGGTAAGCCTTAAGATTTTTGCCTTATGTGTTAGGAGCAATTTTGCGCCAACCTCAAGGCCTTTCTATGTCTGACCCGATTACTTTATCGTTCGAGTTTTTTCCGCCGAAAAGTGACTCTGCTTTGGAGACGCTGTTAGATCATGCGCGCGCTTTGAAAGCACTGGACCCATCTTTTGTGACCGTTACTTTTGGTGCAGGCGGCTCAACCAAATCAGGCACGATGGAAACCGCTCTCAGGTTACAGAAAGATGTAGGTCTAACCGTCGGGGCGCATTTAAGTTATTTCGGCACCCCTAAAGATGAGTTATTCGCGTATGCAGACCAGTTGTGGGATGCGAATATCCGCCATCTGGTAGCCTTGCGCGGGGATATTCCACAAGGCCAATCGCCTGCCGATTTTCGTGAACCACAGTATTTCGAATATACCAGTGAGTTTGTGGAAGCCCTTCTGGCACGCCATTCGTTTGACATATCTGTCGGAGCATACCCCGAAAAACATCCTGACGCACCGTCGTTGGATGCGGATATTATTGCCCTCCAAAAGAAATGTGATGCGGGGGCGGCGCGCGCCATTACCCAGTTCTTTTTTGATCCTGCTGTTTATATCGACTTTACGACGCAAATTTCAGAATATGGAATTACCACGCCGATTGTACCGGGATTGCTGCCTATTCGTGATTTTTCAAAGGTCTGCGGCTTTGCCGAAAAATGTCAGGCCCATATCCCTCAAGATTTAAGAACGCGTTTTGAAGAAGGTTCTGACCCGATTGAAACAGGAATTGACCTTCTGTCTTCCCAAATTATTGCTTTACGGGATGCCGGAGTTCGACATTTTCATTTTTACACACTCAACCAATCCGATATGATACTCGAAGCCTGCAAACGCAGCTCTATTCGACCATAGATTATCGACCGCCCATACCAATAGGAGAACGACATGGTATTTGCTACCAACCTTGGATATCCGCGCATCGGCGCCCGTCGCGAATTAAAGAAAGCGACCGAGAGCTATTGGAAAGGTGATTTGAGTGAAGCAGACCTGATTCAAGCAGGCGCAGACATTCGTAAAACCAATTGGATGACCCAAAAAGATGCCGGACTGGATATGATCCCTGTCGGTGATTTTTCATTCTATGATCAAGTCTTGGATATGACTGCCTTGGTTGGTGCGATCCCTGCCCGTTACAATTTTAAAGGCGGCATGGTTGATCTGCCGACCTATTTTGCGATGGCGCGTGGCAACGATTCCGTTACCGCAATGGAAATGACTAAATGGTTTGATACCAATTATCACTATATCGTTCCTGAGTTTGATGCCGCGACGGACTTTAAAATTTCATCTTCCAAAATTTTTGATGAAACCAAAGAAGCGTTGGATATGGGCATCCCTGCGCGTCCTGTTTTGGTTGGTCCTGTGACTTATCTGTCATTGGGAAAAACAAAAGATGAGAGCGATGCGCTTGCTTTGCTGCCGAAACTTCTGCCTGTCTATAAAGAGATCATCTCTCGCTTGAAAACTATAGGTATCGAGTGGGTTCAAATTGATGAACCTATTCTGGCGATGGATTTGAGCGACGCACAAAAAGCGGCGCTTAAAACATCCTGTGCCGCTTTGACTGAGTGCGGCGTCAAGATTTGCCTTGCGACTTATTTCTGTGGCCTACGTGATAATCAAGCATTAGCTTTATCTCTCCCGTTTGATGCGCTTCATATTGATTTGAAACGTGCACCTGAACAGCTTGAGTCTGTGGTTAAAAATTTCCCTGCTGGAAAAATCTTGTCTTTGGGACTTATTGATGGACGGAATATCTGGAAAGCGGATTTGCGCGCAGCACTTACCAAAGCGCAACAGACTGCGGATGTTCTTGGAATGGACCGTGTCTGGATTGCCCCGAGCTGCTCTATGATTCACAGTCCGAATGATCTGGATCTGGAAGTTCGTATGGATGAACAGCTCAAGAGCTGGATGGCGTATGCCAAACAAAAGGTCTCCGAGATTGTTGCCCTTCGTGATGGGCTAATGAAAGGTGAAAACGCGATTGCGGATGCCCTTGCAGCAAGTGATGAAGTTGTGAAAGACCGCGCTACATCTTCCCGTATTCACAACACCGGAGTAAAATCTCGTATGGCCTCTTTAGAGCCGTCCATGTTTGCACGTGAATCCAATTTCAAAAAACGCCGTGAAAAACAGCATGCTGCCTTAGGGTTGCCAACATTTCCGACAACTTCTATCGGGTCATTCCCGCAAACCAAGGAAATTCGCGAAGCGCGTGCCGCGTTTAAGCGCGGAGACCTTGATATGCCACACTATCAGCAGGCCATGCGTGACGAGATTTTGCGCGTTGTCCGTTTCCAAGAAGAGATGGATATTGATGTTCTGGTTCATGGTGAGCCTGAGCGCAATGATATGGTTGAATATTTCGGTGAACAATTGCAGGGTTATACCTTCTCGCAAAACGGGTGGGTGCAATCTTACGGTTCGCGCTATGTGAAGCCACCTATTATTTTCGGTGATGTGTCTCGCCCTACTCCGATGACTGTTGAATGGTCTGCTTATGCACAGTCTCTTACAGATCGTCCGATGAAAGGGATGCTGACAGGTCCTATTACCATGTTGTTCTGGTCTTTCGTTCGTGATGACCAGCCTCGTTCCGAGACATGCAAGCAAATTGCTTTGGCTATCCGTGATGAAGTTCAAGACCTTGAGAAAGCCGGTATTAAAGTCATTCAGATTGATGAGCCTGCTATTCGTGAAGGATTGCCGTTGCGTCGTGAAGATTGGCAAGACTATCTGAATTGGGCGGTTGATTCATTCCGTTTGTCGGCGTCATGTGTCCATGATGAAACACAGATTCACACGCATATGTGTTATTCTGAATTTAACGACATCATTCAATCCATTGCCGATCTTGATGCCGATGCAATTTCAATTGAAACCAGTCGTTCGCAAATGGAGCTTTTGGAAGCTTTCGTGAACTTCCAATATCCCAATGAAATCGGGCCAGGCGTCTATGATATACACTCGCCGCGTATTCCAACCGAGAACGAAATGATTATCCTGCTCGAAAAAGCAGCGATGGTTCTTGACCCTTCCCAAATCTGGGTCAATCCTGATTGCGGTCTTAAGACACGCGGATGGAAAGAGGTTGAGCCGGCTCTCCGCCACATGGTCGATGCTGCCAAGGTTATGCGCAAGCGCGTCGGATAGCTCTGTTTCTTATATCTCATTTTAAAACGGGGCCGATGTGCTCCGTTTTTTCTTGACTTTCCGCCCCTTGCATGATAGGAATTTATTCATATACGTCATATTTGTCATTCTTCTCCGCGGCTTTGCGCCCCGGAGATTTTTTATTTTGGAGATTATCTATGAAACTGACTTCCGGTCTTGGCCTCCTCCCGAACAAGATTTTCGGGGAGGACTCACTCGTACAATTTTCCCCTTCTTCCATATCCGGATTAGCGTTGTGGCTTGATCCGTCTGATGCGACGACAGTTACCGAGAGCAGCGGAGAAGTCTCACGGATAGATGATAAATCAGGAAACAGTCACTACGCCAGCCAAGGAACAGCGGGAAAATATCCGCTCATAAATTCGGCAACCATTAACAGCTTACCTGTTTTGAACTTTGACGGCACAGATGATTTTCTGTCATTCGATAGCGGGATATATTCCATCAATACACAAGACGCAACTGTGTTTGTGGTGATGCAGGACACAAATACATCGGGTACTCGTGAAATAATTTATGGTAAGAATTTCGCAAGTACAAGTTACGTTCGTATCAGATCGGCCCTAAACACAGTGCAGGGTTATTTTGGTTCAAATAATAATACCAATGTTAGAACAGGCGACAAAAATAATGCGCGTGTTTTTATGATGACATCCGACAATGAGAAATTGAATGTCTTCTCAGACGGTCGCCCATCTTATTATGTCCCAAACAGTAATGGTGTCGGCAACCTGACATCACTTATATTGGGTGGTGACGGATCATCCAGCTATTTCAAAGGAAATATTGGCGAGATCATTATATATAATCGCGTTCTCTCTGTTCAGGAACGGAACAGTATCAGTTCCTACTTGGGCACTAAATGGGGTATTGATGTCCAGCCGGAATATAATTCTCTTCGTGTGGCCACAACATTTAATGCCCCGCAAAGTTACAGATTTCTTGATGCAGCAAGGGACAGATTTGCTGTACGCCAACCCCATATTTACGCCAGAGACATGAGCAGTTTAATTCTGTCGTTCTATAGTGGCTACATGACGGCAAATGGAACTGGCGGATTAGGAAACTCATACACTGTCCATGAATGTGCGATAGAAGGGCCGTCAGGTGATACTGTTCGCGCGTATTTTAGAGGGAGTCCATCAAAGGTTATATACGATCAGGATGTGGACCATCAAACCGATCGTATTGATATTTCTTCTCTTAATTTGCAAGAGGGAGACATTTTTTATATCAAAGTCATTCTGGGTGTTGATGCAGTAGGGCTTTACTTCCCTGCATCAACGTACATAAGCGCAACTTACACAGGTGCGGCACAGTATATTAAATACAATTCTGCCGATACCGTGCTTTCAGATATAATGACCGCCGGAGACTTCACTTATACGGGCGTGTCTCCTGCAAATGTCTCAACAGGATTTACGCCTGTTGTGGTTGGCGTAAATGCCAATACAACACAGAAATCTTTCATCATCATGGGCGATAGTATCGGTATCGGAGATGGCGACAATGGAACAGGAAGAACGGTACCAGAAGCAGGAAAAGGCTTTGCGCAGCGTACCATGGCGTATGGCGAAAATTTTCTTCCATCTGTTAACTTCTCAATTACGAACACAAAAGCGACAGATGTCGGTGCACAATGGCTGTGGCGTTGTTACAGTAAATATGTCGATGTCGCCATAACCGAGCTTGGAACCAACGATATTGGAAGTAGCTCCTCCCCTGTTAATTCGCTTTCAACAATAGAAAATACGCTCTCAAATATCTGGTCTGCAAATACAATAAACGGCGTGAGTGATATTATCTATTCCAAGGTTTTGCAACGCTCTACATCCACAGATTCATGGGCAACGGAAGCGAACCAGACTGTTCTCCCGTTATGGGTATCCGGAGAGGTTGCCGAGCAACTAAATGATTGGGCGGATACAAAAGTCGCAGATTCGACAATTACTGCAGCTCTTGATTACTCGAGTATGAACGCCGCAATTGACCCATATAAATGGTCTGTTGACGGTACTGTCGGATATTCAACAACTGATGGTATACACCCAAGTTATAATGGTGCAGACCTAATGGCTGGAGAATTGAGGGCTGTTATAGACGTTTTGTAGAATACCCATTTATGATGAAGTTACTTTTATCTTGATTTGCCTATTTTATATATGACACTATCTCCCTGAATTTTAATCTGGAGATTGATGAACCATGACAAATACCCTTGAAGGATATGTGATCGGCGATAAAGATACACGGCCGTGGGGCACTTATGAAGTCACGGATGTCGGCACCAGTGATAAGGGCGAGTTTTGCGAGAAACTGATTATTGTCAGCCCTGCCAACATCCTCTCTCTCCAATCCCATGATATGCGTGAAGAGACATGGCGTGTTGTTGAAGGTACTTTAACCGTCATTTTGAATGACAGCGTCATTACCCTTCAGGCCGGTGAGGAAATTTTTATCCCAAAAGGTAGTATTCACGCCATGGCTAATCTTTCCGATGCGCCTTGCCATGTGTTTGAGCGTCAGGAAGGGATTTGCCGCGAAGAAGATATTCACCGTTACTTGGACATGTACGGACGGGATGTCGCCCAATCCGAATCCCCCATCGTGATGGCAAGTCTTGAAGTTTACAAAGATACTCTCCAAAAAATAAAAGCCCTTTAACAGGGCTTTTTCTTTATCTTTAAATCTCTTTATTTGCCATTAGGCCGCTTTGGATTTGCGGGATATTTTTTGATCGTATTCGCCGACTTCGGGGAAGTTCTTGGTCAGCATCGCATCAATTGATTCAAACATTCCAAACATCGCATCTTCCGAGACAGGGCTTTCCACCACCACCACCAAAGACGGTTTGTTGGAAGACGCGCGGATCAATCCCCATGTCCCGTCTTCCAATGTGAAACGTACACCATTTACCGTGACCAGATCAGTGATCTTTTGCCCCATAATGGTTTCGCCAGTTTCTTTCATTTTCTGATAGTGCGCAATGGCCTCTTCGACTACCCCGTACTTTCTGTTATCCGGACAGAACGGAGACATTGTTGGCGTTCCCCATGTTTTCGGGAGATCGTTTTTCAGGTCAGCCATAGATTTATCAGGGTTTCGGTCCATCAAACGGCAGATCGTTACGGCGGTTAAAACACCATCATCATATCCACGGCCAAGAGGTTCATTGAAGAAATAGTGACCACTTTTTTCGAATCCGACCAACGCGCCAATTTCGTTGACGCGGCGTTTCATATAAGAATGTCCTGTTTTCCAGTAGTCGGTTTTGACACCCAATTCTTTCAACACTGGGTCTGTGCTATAGAGGCCTGTTGATTTCACATCCACAACGAAGCATGGCTTGTCGTGTTGTTTTGCCAGATCACGCGCCAGAATGACACCCATTTTATCAGCAAAGATTTCATCGCCTGTATTATCCACGACACCGCAACGATCTCCGTCACCATCAAAACCCAAACCAATGTCCGCACCAGACTCAATCACTTTTTTGCTGAGCGCATGGAGCATTTCCAAATCTTCAGGGTTCGGATTGTAGTGCGGGAATGTGTAATCGAGTTCACAATCCATTTCGACAACCTCCACACCAATCGCACGCAACGCCTCAGGCGCGTAGGCTCCTGCTGTTCCGTTTCCGCATGCCACGACGGCTTTAAGTTTGCGGGATATTTTTCCGTCTTTTGTCAGATCAGCAATATAGCGGGATTTGAAATCTTCTACATATTCGTAAGATCCGCCACCACGCAGATCAAAACTTTCTGTCTTTACGATTTCTTTCAGACGCGACATTTCATCAGGACCAAAAGTCAATGGACGGTTGATGCCCATCTTAACACCTGTCCATCCGTTTTCATTATGGCTGGCTGTGACCATCGCAACTGCCGGACAATCCAGTGCAAATTGCGCAAAATATGCTACCGGAGACAACGCCAAACCAATATCGCGAACCTGGCAGCCCGCTGCCATTAGGCCCACGATCAACGCATTTTTAATGGAGGCTGAATAAGAGCGGTAGTCATGTCCCACAACGATGGTCGGCGGGGTGATCCCGCGTTCATGCATGATGGTTCCAATCCCCATTCCCAGAGCTTGAATTCCGCGCAGGTTTAATTGTTCAGGAAACAACCAACGTGCATCATATTCCCGAAAGCCGCTTTCCTCGATCAAACGGTCGCGTTCATAATTCTCGGTGTTCGGTTTTAAGCTCATGATGCTTCCTTTCAGAACGGTTTTTTAGGTCTAAAGTCGTGCCCTACCATATCGGCAACGGACTGCAATTCAAGATTTTTAGTGCTTTGCAGCAATTTTGTTTGATTTACGCCTCTCTTTAGACATTATGTTCTTGAAGTGCAAGAAAAAAGCCAGTATTCAAGCCATGTTCAGGCAAATAGGCCGTATTTCGCCATCTTTTATAATATTTGCCATAAAAACTAGACATTTATGCTGCTTTGTGTCATAAGTCCGTTGTTAAAAAAATTATCAGGAGACTCCACCTATGTCAGAACAGATTAAACCTGTCCGTAAAGCCGTCCTTCCTGTGGCCGGACTTGGCACGCGCCTATTGCCTGCCACCAAAGTCATGCCCAAAGAAATGCTGACCATCCTTGACCGTCCGCTCATTCAAATGGCGGTCGAAGAAGCTCGCCAAGCAGGTATTGAAGAATTTATTTTCGTGATCAGCTCCGGTAAGGACGTTTTGATCCGCCAATTCGAATGTCCTCAGGCTTTGATGGACATGTTGGAAAAACGCAACAAGGTTGAGCAGATCGAAAAAGTCAAAGCATCTTCCCTTCCTGAAGGTGCTATCCAAACTGCTTCTCAAGAAGTTGCGCTTGGTCTTGGACATGCGGTCTGGTGCGCCAAAGAATTGGTTGGTGACGAACCGTTTGCTGTTATCCTTCCTGATGATACCGTACGTCACGAACGCAGCTGTTTGGCACAGATGATGGATGCCTATAATCAGCACGGCGGCAACATTGTCGCAACTTGCGAAGTTGACATGAAGGATGCCTCAAAATATGGCATGCTTGATATTGCTTCCCGTGATGGTCAGACCGTTTCCGTTAAAGGTTTGGTTGAAAAACCAAAAGCAGAAGAAGCCCCGTCCAACATGGCTATTTTCGGTCGCTACATTTTGCAGCCTGAGATTTTCAACTATCTGGATCGTCATGAAAAAGGCGCAGGTGGAGAGATTCAATTGACGGACGCTATGGTTCATTTGATCCAAGACCAGCCGTTCCACGGATTTGCATTTGAGGGTGAACGTTTGGACTGCGGCAGCGAAGTCGGTTTTGTTAAAGCCAACATTGCTTATGCTCTGGATAAAGACTCTATTTCTGATGAAGTTGCCGAATATATGATGGAAAAACTCCGTGCTTATCATGAAGGCAAAGCTATGCTGGGCAAGTCCAAAAAAGCAGCTGCTTAGTTATAAGATTTTGAAAATTTAAAAAGGACGGCTTAGCCGTCCTTTTTGTTTGTTCTTTATCTTGGCATAAGGACATCAATTAAATGTGATGTCGAGCTGTCCATTCCCGCATTCGGAGCACGACCTTCCAGTATTTCCCTGATCGGTTTTGCCAGTTTTTTACCCAGCTCTACACCCGGTTGATCAAATGAATTCAGCCCCCAGACAACCCCCTGAACAAAGACTTTATGTTCATAGGCCGCAATTAATGCACCCAGATGGTAGGGAGATAATTTCGGCAGAATAATAGATGTGGACGGACGATTTCCTGAAAAGACACGAGACGGATCGCCATTTGCTTCTTCCAATGTTTGCCCCAGTGCCAAAGCCCGACTTTGCGCGAGGAAGTTTGCACACAGGGATGCGTGGTTTGGGGTCAATGTATGGTGTGCTTCTTTTGCAATCACAAAGTCAACAGGCACGACATCTGCGGATTGATGCACCCATTGCATAAAGGAATGTTGACTATCTGTTCCCGGTTCTCCGAAAATCAGTGGCCCAGTTGCATAGCTCATGTGATGACCGTCACGATCAACGGCCTTGCCGTTTGATTCCATATCCATTTGTTGGATAAATTTGGCCATCTTATCCATGCGGACATCATAGGCTAGCAAAAGATGTGAGCTGTAGTTATAGAAGTTTCTATACCAGACCCCCAACATACCCATTAGAAGCGGTACGTTGTCTTTTGGCTCGGCATTTTGGAAATGCTGATCCATCTCATGAGCACCATCCAACAATTTTTTAAAATTATCGAATCCAACTGCCAGCGAGATAGAAAGCCCTATGGCTGACCACAGGGAATAACGTCCCCCAACCCAGTCACGGAATGGGAACATGTTTGACAAGGAAATGCCGAAGTTCTTTACACCTTCCGCATTGGTGGACAAGGCAACGAAATGTTTCGGGATGGCGTCTGTTGTCGCAGATTTCAAAAGCCAGTCTTTTGCCATTTGGGCGTTTAGCATTGTTTCTTCGGTCGTAAAAGTTTTGGACGCGATAACAAACAAAGTTGTTTCCGGTTTTAGTTTTTTGAGCACTGATACAATATCCTGCCCATCAACGTTGGAAACAAAATGAACTTTTGGGCCAGAACCGTCTTCCTGCAGGGCTTCGACAACGAAGCGCGGACCAAGATCAGAACCACCGATCCCGATATTCACGACATCTGTGATTGCTTCGTCTGTATAGCCTTTATGCTCGCCTGATCTTACCGCATGCGAGAAATCTTCCATCTGCGCCAACACCTGATGCACGAACGGCATAATATTCTCGCCATCTACAATGACTTCGGCAGTTTCGGGGGCGCGACATGCCGTATGCAAAACGGCACGGTCTTCGGTGTTGTTAATCTTGACACCCGCAAACATCTTGGTGCGCATTTCTTCAACTTTGGCTTCTTTTGCCAAAGCCAACAGGTGTGTAAGCGTTTCCTCGGTTGCCAAATGTTTTGAAAAATCAAAAAGAATCCCGCAGCTTTCACGAGACATCGTCGCAAAGCGATCCGCACGCGCCAGCTCTTCCCTCAGGGAAAAATCGCGCATGTCTTCGTGATGGGTCTTGAGCGTTTCCCAAGACGGATAATGAGTTGGTTGCGTCATAGCATCCTCTATTCAGGTTAGTGTATGTAAGTCAGTGAAATATAGACGCTATTGCTCTTGTACTCACTGTCCCTATCGCTTGCATCTTTTCTTTGATGCGCTATGCCGACATTCACGTCAAGTGAATCTGTCAAAGCGTAGGAATTTTCTATCTTTCCGATATAAACCGTTGAATCCGACCCATTACTTATTCCGTCATACTTGTAGTCTTCCTGTTGCAAGGAGATGCTTCCATCCCACAGGCGCGTAAAGCTATTGGATAACGTTAATTGCTGGGATGTAATTTCGGCTGTGTCGTTAGATGCGGCATCCCTTTCCTGAATACCTTTATCGTAGCTGTAGCGCAAATTCGTCAGACGCGTGATATTCCACTGCATATTTCCACCAAAAGAGAGTAGATCTTTGGTCTGGTCCAAGGATTTATTCCGGTTCTTTTGCATGCCTACATATAAGCCGCCACTATATAGGCTACCGCTGTAAAATGTCATTCCGGTACGTGTATCCCACAAGTCCGTATCCCGTATTGTTCCGTCTACGAGATCATACTGGTTGTCCGTAAGTTTTGTACTGAGATAGATCGTATTTCCCGGCGATCTGACATAGGACAAAGTTCCACTGACTATATTTGATTTCTTTTTCTCATAGTCGGAACCGAATGCTTTTGCTTTATCCAGAAGAGAGGAGACAATATAACTGCCGTCCATTGTGAACTGGATATATCCCAGCGTTCTTTTAAATCCCAGTGATACCGTATCAATCCAGTAATCAATCGGATTGGTTACATCCGCGTCAGCACCAGTCCCCCGGTTCAAATGGCTTCTTGAATGCGTCAATGATGTATTCAATGCAGTTTCTTTTGCAATGTCATAACGCCCGCGCAGGAAGTAGCTCCCCGTTACAGCATCACGCTTATTGCGCTCTTTATATGTAATTTTTCTCTGGCTTGTTCCCAGCATGACCATATGCCGGTTCCAGTTACTTTTGATCGAAACCGATCCGGAGGATGTTGTCACAATGTCTTCTTTTTTATGATCCCGAACATTGTCGACATTGTCATCATATTCGGTCTTTACTCCAAAAGCAGGAAGCAGAAGAAAACTTCCGATCCGAACACCATGTGCCTGGTCTGTCACGCCAGCTTGTTGCAAAGTATTTTGATATGTCTCGCTATATTCGGCAGCCGTCGCGGAGCTACTTGCCATATCACTTGAAATCGCCAATACCAGAGCCACCACAGAGGTCATCGCACCCATACGTATGTTCCATGCGGGCGTTGTTTTTCTTTGGGGATATAGCGTCATGCAGTGAGACATCTTTATTTCTTGATATTCCTATATTCCGGGGCGGGTTTGCAAGGCCGGCTTTTTATAGCCCAGTTTTATTAAGAAACCGGAAACTATCCCGATTCCGATTCCCATAACGTTCGCAAGCCCGTCATATACGGAGGATTCTCGCCCTCCGATTATAGATTGTGCATATTCTATACCCCAGCCAAGGCAAAATAGAAAAAACAGTGCTGTTATAGCCATCTTCTTTCCGGGCAAGATGACTATCGCGCCTGCAGACATCACGGCATAGGCCAACATATGAAGGTTTTTATCTTCGTTGTGTCCCGCGGTGAATAAATCCGGAGTCAGCGACAGGGCGCCCATGACCAACAAGCAGCCCAGCCAACCACCGAACATAATCGTTTTAACAATGTGCCTGTGCCGTTTGTCCATTACCAAAGCTTCCGGTTTTGTGTCTAGTTAGCTCTGGCCAGCAGGAAGTCGGAGCCTGCTGTGACTTTCTTATAGCGATCCAGATCAACATGATTCAAGACGACACCCAGAACCGGTGCAGATATATCGCGTAACGTTGTCACCATATTCATGACATTCTTTCTAGATGTTTTCATCCATTCCGTCACGATTATGATGCCATCGACTTTCTTGGAAAGGACTTCGGATTCAGAGTGAGAAAGCACCGGACCGGAGTCAATCAGGATGTAATCAAATTCTTTTTTAAGGAAGGTCATCATGGCGTCAAAGGACTGGGATGCCATACCCTCAGGAGAGAGTTTCACCATATCTCCGCGACGCATCAGGGCAAATCCACCTTGCGTGGCGACAATCACATCACGAATGTTAGCGACGCCATTCAAAACTTCCATCAAGCCCGGGCCTTCTTCTGTTTTGCACAGATGGGTTAACATCGGCTTCACAAAATCAGCGTCGATCACAAGGACTTTCTTGTTCAAGGATACTAGATAATGCGCGAGATTAAAGACCAGCGTTGTACGCCCTTCCTGCGGCAAGGCCGAGGTGAACAGAATTGATTTGTTGGCTGTTCCCGCCAATGACGCGACGTATATTTTCTTGATCGCCTCACGATGATTGGACATGGACATGGACAGGGAAGAATTCGGCTGGCTTTGTTCCGGCATAATTCCGATCGGTTTTAGTCCCATACGGCGGATGTCTTCATAGTTACGCAATCCGGTTCGCAGCATCTCTAATACGAAAACCACACCACATGCGACCGCACCAGAGAAGAGAACCGCAACAACCAGGAGCAAAATCTTTGAAGGATTGGACGGGTATGCAGGGGCAATAGCCTTCGAAACAATTGACGCGTCAGGCTGGGCAAAGTTGATCTGGGACTGAAGGCTTTCATAGTTCGCCAAGAAACTGTCCAGTTGTTTCTGGCTGGCATCGCGTTCAACAATCAAGGTTTTCAAGTGGATCAGCTTTTCGCGTTGCTCGTTACTGATTTGTTTAATCTCATCAAGACGTTCTGCCAGAAGCTTTTCTTGTGCCTCGATAGAAAGCAACTCCCCTTTTAACCCCTCAAGCGTATTTTGTGCCTCACGGTTCATTGCACTTCTGGTCTGGGCCAAGACACTTTGAGCGGCACGCAGTTTCGGATTTTTAGAACCGTAGCGCGCACGCAATTCCTGTACTTGTTGCGCCGCCAAGGCTTCCTGGTTTTTCAGGTTGGTCATTGCCGGCGTGTTGGTCAGAGATTCCAGATCATCTGTTCCGTTTTCTTCAATAGCTAACTCAATAGCCTTGATTTTTGCCTCGATGTCGAATTTTCTGACTTGTATCGGTGTAATCTGGGCGGATAAGTCAGAAATATCCTGCAAGAATAATTCTTCTGATCCTTTGCCGATAGCCAGATTTTCCTGCGCGCGATACGTTTCAACCGCTTGGGATTTCTTGACTACATCGTCTTTTAAAACGCCGACCTTTTCGTGAAACCATTCACGCAGCTTATTGACTTCTTTTTGTTTATTTTCAACTTGCAGATCAAGATATTGCTCGACCAAGGCATTGGCCAAAAGAGCTGCATCCTGTGAATTGGACGAGAGGAAAGTAACGTCGATAATTTTTGATCCGCTCTGCGCGGCGACGCTCATAGACCCGATAAAGGAAGGCAATAAATCCTGAGGGGATGCATCAGGGTGTCCGAGTTTTTCACCATAGTTTGTTTGCTCAATTGTTTTGAGAGCCAAATCGGATGAGGTCAAAACCTTCACTTCGGTTTGAACCGTAAAATTTGAGAATTGATCGCCGCCTGTCACTTCAACGAAGTCAGGTAAATTCAAGTCACCTTTTTCAATCATCAGACTGGCGGTTGCTTTATAGTAGGTCGGACGTGTGACAATCACCAGAAATGCGAGCGCGAATGTCGCTGCCGCGATCACGAGCACGAGGACGCGATGACGCCAGAGTGACATCAAGATTTCCCGTAGGTCGAAATCATTATTTTGCGCGATATGATGGGGTTGTGATGACATAGGGCTGCCTCGACTGACTACACTCTGATCCTGTTGCTTATACATGAGGGTTATGCGGGATATTTCACCTGTGAGTCAAGTAGATACGGCAGAATATTCGAGTATTGATCTTGGATTATGTATATTTTTGTGCGCTGCGATTTTTTTTCGTGAAATTCCTTGTTTTTTACTCTCATTTCCCTTAGCTATCAGCCAAGTCCATCAATGTTAGGTTATATTATGAGAATTATTCCCGTCATACTTTGTGGAGGTTCCGGAACCCGTTTGTGGCCGGAAAGCCGTGAAGATCTTCCAAAACAGTTTTTAAAGCTAGTTGATGACCATTCCCTGTTACGGAACACCATAGATCGCGCCGTCAAAGTGACAGCCTGTTCCGTTGAAGATATTGTATGTGTCTGTTTAGGGCAATTGGCCGATGACATCAGTCAAGTGCTGAACGAAGCAGGCGCGGGAGGGCATGTATTGTCCGAACCTATGGCCCGTAATACTGCCGCCGCTGTGGCGCTGGCATCCGAATATTGCGCACAAACTTTTGGGCCTGATTGCTTTATCTGGATTTTACCGTCTGACCATTATATCGGCAAACTGGATGTTTTGCAGAATGCCGTCAATTGTGCCGTAGACTCAGCCTCCCAAAACAAGCTGGTAACCTTCGGTATTACCCCTACCCGCCCTGAAACAGGATACGGCTATATCAAGTGCGAAAAATCCAGCGACCTGAGCATTCTGCCGGTTGAAAGATTTGTTGAGAAGCCTGATTTCCAGACGGCTCTGTCCTTTCTACAAGACGGGTCATATTACTGGAATAGCGGTATGTTCCTGTTCCGTGCATCTGTTGTATTGGAGGCCTTTGCAGCTCTGTCTTCCGATATTCTCGAGGCGGTTCGGGTGGCAATTACCGCAGGCACTATCACGACACCTTCAGCAAATGATTACGCCAATGTTCCCAAGCAGCCTTTTGATAAAGCCATTATGGAGAAATCCGGCGATGTTACGGTCATCCCGTGTGATATGGCGTGGTCGGATGTCGGCACATGGGAAAGCATTTGGGAAATTTCTCAAAAATCCGAAGAGAAAAATGTCACCAGCGGAAATGTACTGGCTGTTGATAGTAAAGACTGCCTGATCCGTTCGAATTCAGGTCGCCTGGTAGCTGTTGCAGGCCTCGAGAACATTGTTGTGATTGATACAAAAGACGCCGTTCTGGTGACGCTCAAGACTTCCTCTGATCCTCTTAAAAAATTGGTTGAGCAAATGAAGACAGAGACACGCGACCAACTTTATTATTCTGCACCTGAAAAAAATAATATGATTTAATTCATGAAAAAACCCCGCAATTTGCGGGGTTTTGTTTTATTCAATTCAATCTGTTTACGAAACAGCTCTAATTTTTTGAGCTTCGGATCCGTTTGCCTCGATTGCAGGACGTCCGATCGAGCTATATTTAAAACCGTTTTCTTTCATTTCAGAAACTTTGTAGATGTTGCGCAAATCCACAATGTTTTTGGATTTCAGCAAATCAGATACGCGATCCAGATTAAGACTACGGAATTCGTTCCATTCGGTCACGATTACCAAAGCATCTGCATCCTTCATGGTTGCGTAAGCGTCATCAACCCATTCTACATTTTCAAGAACAGATTTGGCATTGTCCATTGCTGCCGGATCAAAAGCAGAGACGGTTGCTCCAGCTTTTTGAAGAGCAGGGATAATCACCAGTGACGGCGCCTCGCGAATATCATCGGTGTTTGGTTTGAACGCGATACCGAGCATTGCGATTTTCTTGCCTTTTACATCGCCACCGCAAGCAGCAATGATACGGTCAGCCATTTCGATCTGGCGATTGTGGTTGATCTCGACAACCTTATCTACCAAGGTCTGCGGCGCTCCGAAATTGTTTCCGATCTGAACCAAAGCCAATGTGTCTTTCGGGAAGCATGACCCGCCATAGCCCGGTCCTGCATGCAGGAATTTCTTACCGATACGACCGTCAAGGCCCATCCCTTTTGCAACGTCTTGTACGTTTCCGCCAGCGGCTTCACACAAATTAGCGATTTCGTTGATGAAGGTGATTTTAGCAGCCAAGAATGCGTTACTTGCATATTTGGTGATTTCAGCACTTTCGGGTGTCGTCATAACCATTGGTGTTTCGTTGATATAGAGTGGGCGATACAGTTGGCGCATCACTTCGAATGCACGCTCAGTATCCGCGCCGACGACAACGCGATCAGGGCGCAAGAAGTCATCAATCGCAGCGCCTTCACGCAAGAATTCAGGGTTCGAAACTACGTCAAAATCGGCATCAGGGTTGGCTTTGCGAATAACTTCAGCCACTTTGCGCGCTGTCCCTACAGGTACAGTCGATTTATCAACGATGATGGTGTAGCCTTGCAAATGCTGTGCAATTTCTTCCGCAGCTTGAAACACATAAGTCAAATCAGCCTGACCGTCTTCTACACGCGGCGGCGTTCCGACAGCAATAAATACTGCATCCGCATCACGCACAGCTTCTTCCAAATTCGTGGTGAATGACAGGCGTCCTGCTTTGACCTGTTTCTCAACCAGATCATCAAGGCCAGGTTCATAAATAGGAATTCCACCGCTTTTGAGCATATCAATCTTGCGCTGATCCTTATCAACACAGATGACGTCCACGCCAAATTCTGCAAAACAGGTCCCTGATACAAGACCTACATAACCGGTTCCTACGACACCAATTTTCATTCTAGTGCTCCTAACTAATTCTCGCAAATGCGATATGTTATTGAATTTGGTCGAAATCTATACCTATTCCTCTGACAAATGAAAGAAAAAACTCACTATTCTTTTGGTATTTCTTATCAAAATCGTCAGAAATGGTAGGATTTACAAAATTACTTGTCATTTTGTCGCGCTTTGACTAGTCCTTCTCTACTAATAGCCTTATAACTCTCGAGAATTACAACACTTAAAGGATTTTTGTGCATGTCTTCATCAGGACATCATGTCGGACGAAATGCTCTTTGGTCCGTCCTTAACCAGACAGCCGGACAGATGATGGTTCTGGTTGTTTTTCTTGTGACTGCCCGCTTTATTTCTCAAGAAGATTTCGGAACCATGGCGATTGCCATGCTGGTTGCTGAAATCATGCGGCAGCTAACTATTGAAAGTGTTGGCTTGAGCCTCATGGCGAGACCTTCTCCACAAGATCAAGATTATAATGCCGGATTCCTGATTATTCTTTTTTCGAGTATTGCCGGAGCTGTGCTGGTCTTTCTTGGCGCCTCGCCCCTTGCCCAACTCATGGGTAATCCGTCCCTTGAGCACGCTATTCATTGGATATGTTTGATTATTTTGACGTTCGGTGCATCTAAAACCCATGAGACATGGCTTGCTAAAACAATGCAGTTCAAGACTTTGGCTCTGCGTTCTATTATTTGTATCGCTATCGGAGGTGGGGTCGGGATTACCATGGCGGTTCACGGATTCGGCCTCATGAGTCTGATCGCCCAGCAAATTATTACGACATTATTGGGGGCTGTATTCTTATGGTCTGTTACTAAATGGCGGCCATCTTTCGATACAACCAAAGAGCATATTTTTTCGATTCTGAAATTTTCCAGATACCTCTCGTTTAATAGCACAGCCAACCTCATCAATGCGCAAAGCGATGTGTTCTTATCTGCGTATTTCCTTGGGGCTGCACCGGCAGGTATTTATAATGCCGCCAAGCGTCTAATCCTGTCTGCCAATTTGGTGATGACAAGTGCCATCGGTCAGGTTTCTATGTCTGCGCTTTCCAACATCAGTCAAGATAAAGAAAAATTACGCCAGAGTTATCTGGATTTTAATTTGTTTACTTGCTTATTTACAGCGCCTGCATTTTTCGGATTGGCAGCTTTGTCTGTGCCAGTCGTCGGAATTTTGTTAGGGGATAAATGGTCCGATGTTGCCCCAATCCTCTCAATCCTCTGTTTTCCTGCACTTATTATTTCTTTTGGGCAATTAAGTAGTCAAATTTTCCTGATCATTAATAAACCTTATTATTCCTCTGTTTTTGCGGCGTTGAACGCCATAACCAATATTCTTTTATTGGTTGTTCTTGCCTCTTTTGGCTTGACCTATGTTGCCGTGGCCTTTGCTCTAAAAACAATTCTTTTATTCCCTATACAATTGACTCTTGCTCATCGCATATTGGGGCTTAGCAATCTTCTATATTTCAAAAAGCTTCTACCAAGTCTGATGAGCTCTTGCATCATGGGTGGGGCTCTATACTTCGCACTTCCGTTTCTGGAGAATTTCGGACACACATTATCCATTCTCATTGCGACCCCTTGCGGTGCTGCCTTGTATTTCTTTTTCTTATATCTTCTTGATCGCTCTTCCGTTTTGATGTTGGTTTCTTTTGCGAAGGATCATTTCAGAAAAGGAACGGCATAAATGTCTAGGTATCTTTTTATTTGCGGGCATGATCCGGATGCCGAAAGGAAAGTTGATCTGCATTTTCTTGCCCGCCATCTGGTCGAAGATAAGCATTCGGTCTCTTTTTTTATCGTCGGATCAAGCCTTATCGGATATTTACTCGGAAAGTCTTCTATCCCACCCGAGGCAAATCAATGGAGCATACCGGGGCATTTTTCCAAATATTTCTGGTATCCTCTTTTCCATCCCATGAAAGTTTCATATCCGATTTTACGTCAGCCGCTCAAATGGCTCTATCGGTTTTACGCGAATCTTCTTCCCTCTTCGGCTTTTCCTCCTCACACAGAGTATAATGTGATTTTGGTCGAGAGCGGTGCAGGCCTTGCGCTAATTCCTCTTCTAAAAGAACGATACCCTCAGGCGAAATTTATATATAGCGTCAGTGACCGATTGGCCCGCCTTAACGTCCCTGACATTGTCTATGATTTCGAGAAAAGATCCCTTGACCTATTTGATTTAATTCGTGTGCCATCCCCGTTAATGATGGAGGATTTCGGAGACAGGCGCACTGTTCGCTATATCCCACACGGGATTGACCGCGCTTTGTTTGACACCAATTTTCCATCCCCCTATATCACCCCTAAGAACGCGATCTCTATCGGCGACTCCCTGTTTGATGCCGAGGCAATCCAGACCCTTGCCCTTGCCTATCCCGACTGGTCTTTCCATTTATTCGGAGACCAAGCCAAGCTGGACAAGAAAATCTCCAATGTTATCGAACATGGGGAAACACGTTTTGAGGATATCATCCCTTTCATTCAGCATGCAGATGTGGGGTTGGCATTATATCGTGATGCACCTCTTGCCGATTACATCTCACATTCCAGTCTTAGAATGATCCAGTATAGTTATTGTCGTTTGCCGATCGTCACGCCGCATTTTTCGGCTCATGATAGGACACATACTTTCGGATACGAGATAGGCAATCTGCAGGAGCTGAGATCCGCTTTCGATCAAGCTATGATGTTTGATCGTTCCAAAATCACACGCGATAATATTTCCGATTGGGAAGATATTGCTAACAATATTTTAAAAGATTTAGGATGACTAAGATGATTGTTACATTAATCGTTGGACATGAGGTTGATGCCCCTAGAAAAGTTGGATTCCATTTCTGGACAGAATATCTGAATGCAAATAACCACCATGTAAATTACATTAGTGTCGGGAACAGCTATCTTTCCAAGCTACAAGGAAAACGAATTCCCCTTGTTCCCAATCGTTGGATATCACACTCAAAACTTCTTGATTCATATTCTTGGGTTCCACCTTTTCATCCGTGTCTCAATAAAACAAAAATCAAGAAATTTTTTATGCCTCTATTTAGAAGGTATAATAAATTCTTCTCACAAGAGCATTTAGAGAGAATAAAAAATTCAGATGTCATTATTGTAGAAAGCGGTCAAGGTCTTACTCTCATTCCTAGGATTCGAAAGATTTGTCCAAATGCTTACATTGTTTATGAAGTCTCTGACCGCCTTAGAACTGTTGGTGCACATCCCGTAATTCTTGAGGCCGAGAGGACAGCAATTCCTCTTTTTGATTTTATAAGAGTGCCTGCCGAAATCATGAAAAGTGACTTTTCTCCTTCTTGTCCTATCGAATTCATTCCACAAGGAATGGACAAAGCGGATTTCGATATACCTCACCCATCCCCATACTTATCCCCGAAAAATGCAGTAAGCATCGGTGATATGCTGTTTGATGAAAGAGCAATCTGCACATTTGCCAGAAATTTCCCTGACTGGACTTTTCATCTTTTTGGGAGAAACGCAAAAATTAAAGATAATCTACCTAATGTTATAGCGCATGGTGAACAACCTATACAGAAACTCACAGCCTATATACAGCATGCTGATATAGGCATTGCGCCTTATCGTCAGGCGCCGAATTGTGAATACTTATCTCAATCCAG
>QKCR01000113.1 GCA_003245575.1 Alphaproteobacteria bacterium
CTAAGGGCATAAAAATAGAGAAATAATGCACCGCACAAAGAGGCGGGCAGTGAACAGAACAGGGAATATAATCATGATAACTGCAAGAGTGGCTCTGGCAGCCATATTCACTATTTCTTCATCAAACATATATGCTGAGCCTCCGTCAGGGGGAGGGCAAAATGATATTGTTTTCGGCACTCAGCCTGAGGAGAAGGAAATCATTCACAACCTATGGGAAGATGTCAGTGCAATCACCAAGCTGCCGATAGAAAAAAAGCCCGTTGAGGTCGTAAGAGTTTCGGCAGAACGTCTATCTGTCATTGCTTGTGGATCGGAAAAAGCAGCGGATTGTAGAGGTATGGCTGCCTATTCGGATTTTGAGGCCAGAAAAGTCTACACCCTTGATACGCTGGATTTAGGGATGGCAAAAGGTCAATCCTTTCTTGTTCACGAGTTTAGTCATTTCCAGCAGGTTTCTGCGGGGATGTTTGCCGGAGATAGTTGCAAGGATGTCGTCGGATTCGAGAGATATGCCTATGACGTCCAGAACTATTGGCTGAAAAGTAAAGGGGAATGGGCGGTCGCAGGAATGCAGTCCGAGAATTTTGTCTGTGGAGGGCGTTCTTTGGAGGAATATGTCGAAGAATCTGAAGGGGGCACGATTTATAAGACTATCCCCGGAATTACCAATAATCCTTTATTGGCAGCTCTTAACAGAAATTCTCCTTAGGAAAGGCAATATCCGGACTTGAAATATTGACAAAACAGCGAATATCTGTGTAGAAACAGAACCATTCAATCTCGAAAAAGTAAGGTTAATCAGACCGTGGCGGATATTAGAAAGAATTTCGGCTGGGCCGTATTGCTCTCGGAGCTAAGTCACGTTTTTTGCTGTGTTTTACCGACTTTAGTCACCGTAATGGGAGTTCTGGCCAATGCAGGACTGATGAGTGCGGCGCCGGGATTTCTAACGGAATTGCATGAAACCATTCACCACTATGAAATCCCGCTGATTATATTCTCGGGCGTTATGGTCGTTTTGGGGTGGGGTATCCATTTGGCAAGTTCGGATGTGGATTGTCACAATACAGGCTGCGAGCACCCGCCATGCACACCGAAAAAACGCAATAATTCCAGAATTCTGGTTATTGCAACCATCCTTTTTGCTGTGAATCTGTTTATTTATGGCGGAATTCACCAAAATATCTTCCATTTGGAGATTTTTGAGACATCTGGGACACATGTGCACGAATAAATTGCATGGCATATGTCACAAAACATTGACAAATCTGCCGCTTCCTGAAAAAACGACCCGAAAGTAACATAAACAGGAAATAGCGGTTTCGTATGAATTTTACCGATTTAGGTTTAGGAGAAGATTTGTTGAAGGCGATCGAAGAGATCGGCTACACAACGCCAACTCCGATTCAGGAAAAATCCATCCCGATCATTTTGATGGCACGTGACCTGATTGGTCTCGCCCAAACGGGAACAGGGAAGACCGCAAGCTTCACCCTTCCTATGATCGAGATGCTATCAAGTGGCCGCGCAAGATCCCGCATGCCACGTTCTCTCGTTCTTGCACCGACACGCGAATTGGCGGCACAGGTCGGTGAAAATTTTGACAAGTACGGAAAGTATCACAAACTCAGCAAAGCCTTGTTGGTTGGTGGCGAGTCAATGGGCGATCAAATCAAAATCCTTGAAAAGGGTGTTGATGTTCTGATCGCAACGCCTGGCCGTTTACTGGATTTATTTGATCGCGGACAAATTCTTCTCAGCGACATAAAAGTTCTCGTGATCGACGAAGCTGATCGTATGCTTGATATGGGCTTCATTCCCGATATTGAAAAAATTATTTCCCTGTTGCCGATGACACGTCAAACATTGTTATTCTCTGCAACAATGCCGGACGAGATTAAAAATCTCAGTGAAAAGTTTTTATCGAATCCGAAAACTGTTTCTGTCGCTCCGCCTGCGTCTCCCGCGAAAACCGTGGATCACCGCATGATGGAAGTTTCTTCGAAGTCCAAAAAGACAGTCCTGAAAGATTTGATCGACAGAGAAGATGTTAAAAACGCCTTCGTATTCTGTAACCGGAAAAAAGATGTAGATATGTTGGGTCGTTGGCTACGCGACAAAGGATTTTCTGCGGCCTCTTTGCACGGGGATATGATCCAAAGCAAACGCACCGAGACATTACAGGCTTTCAAGGACGGCGAGATTGTCTTGCTGGTTTGTTCTGATGTTGCGGCTCGTGGTCTGGACGTTTCAGGCGTCTCCCACGTATTTAACTTTGATGTTCCGTTTAACGCAGATGATTACGTGCACCGTATCGGCCGAACAGGTCGTGCTGGCCTAAAAGGGAAGGCGTGGTCTTTGATTACCGAAGACGACGAAAAATTCGTAGCGGCTATCCGCAAGCTTGTCGGAGAAGTTCCGACTGAAAAAGCAAAAGATGAACCGCGTGAAGAAAAGAAAGAGTCTGCACCGAGACAGAAATCGTCACCGTCCAGAAACTCCGGAAACACCAAATCATCAGGACGTCCGCCATCAAGACATACTCGTGAAGAAGATGTCGGAGAGGACTCCTTTAATGATGATAATTTGCCGGCATTTTTGCGACGTTAGGCTCAAGTCTGACAAAGACTTTTTCATATTTTTATAATATCGCATATTTCATATTCATTTTCGGGAAATATATAGTTTTATGTCATTTCATGGGACTCTCCGAGATTGACTTATGCGCCTGATTTAACGACAATAGAAACCTGAATTTTCTTTACCATATTTCTTGAAATGACTGGCTTTAAACAAGATTTTATCCATAAAACGACTGGCAAGCGCGCATGGGGAAAACTCATGGCGGGTGTTGCGTGTTCCGCGTTGCTGATCCCGTTGGCATCCTATGCTGTTGCGGCGGTGAGTGACGGACCTGCGCCTCAAGTCGCTGTTGAGGCAGAGGGGCCTCAGTTACCGGAAGGCTGGGAAAAAGATCAGGTCGATTTTATGGCGGATACCATTTCCTACGATGATGCCAATCAGCAAATCATCGCAGAAGGGTCTGTTGAAATTACCCAGAATGATAAAATCGTTCGCGCCAAGAAAGTAGTCTATCACCTGCAAACGGAAAAAGTAGAAGCCATCGGCGATGTTGCTTTGATGGATTCGTCCGGCGATGTGCACTTCGCCGAGCAAGTCGAGCTCGAGCGGCAGCTTAAAAACGGATATATCAAGAAACTACGCTCTGTACTTGCTGACGGCTCGCGGATACAAGCGGAAGAAGGACAGCGTATTGACGGCAATGTCATCATCATGAAAAACGCCAGCTATACACCGTGCGAGCCGTGTAAAGCTGACCCGACAAAATCTCCTTTGTGGCAAATCACAGCGGATGAAGTAAAACACGACAAGGAAGATCATTCGATCTCCTATGAAAATGCCAAGCTGGAAGTTTACGGTGTTCCGGTCATGTACACACCGTATTTCAAACATCCTGACGGAACGATTGAGCAAAAAAGCGGCGTATTACCGCCGAAATTCTCGTTAAGTTCAGGACTGGGATTTGGCGTTACCTCGCAATATTACTGGGCCATTTCACCGTCCGAAGATGCAACAATCGGAGCGCGTGTCTTTACGGGTGTCGCCCCGCAATTGCTGGCTGAATATCGTAAACGTTTTGAAAAGGCGATGCTGGAATTCAATACCAGTGGAACATACACAACACGCAAAGACAGTATCGGCAGTGAAACCATTACCACAGATGAAGAATGGCGCGGACATATCTTCGGCGAAGGATTGTGGGAACTGAATGACAAATGGCGAACCGGATTTAATATGCAGGTTACGTCCGATGATCAATATCTACGTGAATACGACATTACGAGTGATGATGTGCTGGAAAACCAGATCTATGCGGAACGGTTTGATAAACGCGATTACTTCGCGCTCAGAGCGCTGAGCTTTCAGGACGTGCGTGTGAGTGAACGTTCGACAGATCAACCGAACATCCTGCCTGAGTTTGAGGCCTCTTATCTTGGAAATCCTGCTGCTTTTATGGGCGGACGCTGGAGCCTTGATGTATCCGGTCTCGGCCTGATGCGTAAAGGAAACGGTCAGGATGTCGGGCGTCTTTCGGCCGATCTGGGCTGGCAGCGTCGGGACATCATGCCGTGGGGCTTCGTCAATATTTTTAACGCCAGTGCACGTGGCGACTATTATTCTATCTCCGATCGTGATGAGAATTCATTGGTAGGGGGCGCAGGGACAGCAAACGCATCGCGTTTTTATCCGCTCGTCCAGAATATTTTATCCTACCCGTTAGAGCGTGATTTCGATCATTCCCAAATGGTTATCGAACCGACAGTGGCAGTAACACTTTCAACTGATGCGAAGAACGATACCGACATCCCGAATGAAGATTCTCAGGATGTCCAGATTGATGCGCTGAATATTTTTAAAGCCAACCGCTTCCCTGGGATAGATCGTGTCGAAGATCGTAGCCATGTGACCTATGGGGCAAGGACAGGCCTCTATGAAGAAGATGGCGACAGTCTTGAAGTATTTCTGGGCCAAAGCTTCCGCTTCCAGAATGAAGATAACCCGTTTCCTGACGGGTCCGGTCTTTCCAAACAGAAGTCGGATTTGGTCGGTCAAATCGTAGCGAATTATAAAGATCGCTTTACCTTGAATTACGGTTTCCAGTTGGCATCAGACACGCTGCACTCCGAACGTCACGAACTGGACATGACAACACGAATGGGGCCTGTCGGATTATCGGGGACATATATCTATGCGCGTTCTCTGGAAGGGACGGATTTGGACCAGTCCCGCGAACAGATTTATGGCGTTGCGACGTACGATATTAATCCGGAATGGCAGGTTCGCTCTGCTGCCCGTTATGACTTCAGCGCAACGGACGAAGGATTGCGCTATGCTGATCTGGGACTGGACTACACAGGACAATGTGTCAGTGTCATGACTCGTGCCAGACGTAAATTTACTTTCGAAGACACCGGTGATAATGCAACAGAGGTCACAGTATCTCTAGGGCTAAAAAATCTTGGAACATTCGGAACCAATCAATAGGACTACGGGAAGTAAGCGATGTCTCTTTCTTCATATAACCCGCGGGACAGATACCGCGACCGCGCTGTAAAACGCTTTAATAAGGCGATCGGTTTTTTGATTCTGATGGGCGGGTTCGCATTCGCCGGATTTATGGTCGGGCGTGAGAATGCAGTCTCACAGATTGAATCTCTGGAAAAAGATATTGTCTCGAAAGATGCGCAGATGAAAGATCTGCAAAACGAACTGACAACGGTTCGTGCCGATGCACAAACTGCGACCTCACGCTTTGAATTATTGCGGGCGCAATACGAAAAGGATTTACCGCAAGGTGGTCCGACCCGCGAGATTTTCGAAATGGTGAGAAAACAGATCGAGGACGGCATGGCACCGGAACGTCTGGCTTTCGTGATCCGTTCTGCCCGTCCGCCGCGCAACTGTACCGATCCGTCCAGTAAACGCTTTGTCGTACGCACTCCGGCCTATAACGGACCATCCAGTACGGTGGCAGTCGGTGAAGGGGCCATCACAGTATCAGGAACAGGAGAATCCTCACACGGTCGCGGTGGTCAGGTTGAAGCCTGGTTTGACCCGACTCAGAAGATTACCGTGACCTTTAAAACAGCAGATGGTGAAGATGAAATCAGAACAGGTGTTCTCCCATTCCAGCACTCTTTGATCGCCGCAGGAAAAGAATACCGCTTCACACTTGCCGAAGGAGAAAAATCCTTCGTCAAAGTTACCTTCGATAGCTGTGATTATCCTTAAAAAAACAGGGAGGGTGGAAGTGACCGCAGATTTACTGCTGCTTCCATTGCCCGTCTATCATCAAAAATTCGCCAGAAGACGCTTGATTGAAGATTTTCTTCGCGGCAATCTTTTGAACTTCTTCCAAAGGAATACCCTGTTTTGCGGCCAATTCTTTGTAAACCATCAAACGACCTTTATTGGTACGGTTTACAAGAGAGGTCACTTCGGTGGAGGGGTTCGGGAGCGTTGCCGCAACCAGACCATCGCTTCTTTCGCCGATTAATCCTGCCTTCTTGGCTGTCGCCAAATCCATATCGGCAGCCATGGAAGTTGCTGCTCCTAATGTCAGAGCTGCACTCAAAACACAAATAAATTTCTTAAAGCTCGTCATAAGACACCTCCTACTTGGTGGTAACGCCAAACAATTCAGGGTTTTCAAGCATCTGCGTATCCAGATCTTTTTCAACGCGGACGCGGACTTCTTGCTCGATTTTGATATTCATATTGATTTCAATAGGCTTGTCCGGAGACTCCACCTTAACAGTAGGTGTGCATCCGCTGACAGCAAGAGCAGCAGCAGAACAAAGAACTAAAAATAGAAAAGGTCTATGTATCATTTTCAGGGTCATTTTTTCTCTCCCTTAACAGAACGGAGTGTAGAGCTTAAATCCCCCGCCTGCAAGGCTTGCTGTAGAACCTTACCCAAGTCACCTTCCAGATTAAGATTTAATTCAATGGGTCGTGCGCCGAAGACAGGGCTTGTCCCGCTGGCTTTCAAGGTTGTTGTCATATGACCGTCCATCGGTCCGTCCATTTCAAAGGACAAAACAGAAAACTGAAAATCGCTCAATGCTTCCCGAACGGTTTTCATGCGCGGATCATCCCCTTGAAGAGAGGCAGGAAACTGCTCAGGACTATATTTGAAATAGCCTTTATCGAGACTACTGAGGGAACCGCTCTTGAAAATAAGCTGCGAACCTTTGATCTCCAGTGGAATGGATCCGCTCAAAAGTCCTTGTGCCGTCAGGGATGTACTCCCGAACAAGCGGGAGAGTTGATTCAGATCGACTTTATCCAGACGGATACGGGTTGAAACAGTCTTATCCGTACGGCCTCCAACAGTCAAAGGATCGGCAGAGATTTTCCCGCCCGCAAAATCAAAAGAGATATTTGAAAGTGTGAGGCCCATGTCCTGTGCGCCCATAATAGAAAGTTGACCTTTTGCAAGTGTACCGTCTTCGTTCACAGGCTGGAACGTCAAATGTGACGGACTATTGGTCGTTGCAATTTGCCAAGGGGAGATTTGCGGAAGAGGTAATGTACCCGCGAGATTTT
>QKCR01000081.1 GCA_003245575.1 Alphaproteobacteria bacterium
AGAGAAAATGATGAAATTTCATGATAAAATTCATCAAGAGCAAATCTTTGGTAAGAGCCAAGAGAGAAAGAAAAATCCCTGAATCTAATTCAGGGATTATATTTTTCTCTATTTATTTAGATTTATACATTTCCTAAAAATTCAAATTTCTCAATTTTCTTATTATATTTCTGGATAAACTTTTTCGGATTTTCTGATAGTTCTTGATAAAGTTCATCACAAACAAGGTCTAATACCTCGGGTATTTGAGCCAAGTCTTTGCCAGTGGCAGCGGTTAAACCAACGAAAATACCAGAAATTAATTTTTTATATTGGGAAATTAAATTTTCTCGAATTTCTTTTAATACTGAATTCCGTTCCGCATTAGAAATATAATCAATTAAATCGGTTTCAGTGGCTTGAATGGATTTAACCCAGATTATATCCATAGGCCAGCGCGTCATATTTTTATCATTTGGATTTGGAACGGTATATTTGAATTCTTTTAATGTTGTCGAAATTACATCTCCCACCATTTTTTCAAAATCGGCAAATGTCCTCAAATTCCATTTATTTAATTCCTTTTTTCCAGCTCGAATTTCAACACGCCAAATTTGCCCTTCAAATTCAGATTTTTTAATTCCCCATAATTTCCACCAATAAGATTTCTTAGTGGAAATAATTTCACGAGTTTTGTCGTAAAGAACAACCTGACGATTTGGCATCTTACCAATTCGGACATATTCAACTGCTTGCCCTGTACTTTCTGTTTGTACGGACAATTCGCCAATAAATCCTTTTTTTGTTCGACCCGCGCAGACGAAATTCAAATATGATGGCTGAAAATTCTCTTCAAAATGAAAATCTAGACAATAGTCAATTCGGCTAATGCGTTCTTGAGGAATTTTATCATTCTCCTCAGGACCTTTTGCCAGAAGACTTTCCAAAAGGACGGATAAAATCTTCTCTTTTGTCTTCTCATACCCGTACAAAGCAAGGCAAAGGCTTCTTACCCTTACACGAACATTCCATTGGTCTCTAGACTCTCGGTCACCTACTAACCAGATTTCGCCATCAGGGCCAGTGCTAAATTGATATGTATAGCCACCTCTTGCGCCTGTCTCATGTACCATGACGGGAAGATGGTTTGGCCCTAGTTCGACATAGGCAGGGGAGCGGCAACTCTGTGCTTCTTTCTTAGCCTGTTCTAGAGTTTTTAGAATGGCAATAGGTACAGCACATTGAAAACTTATCTCAAGGCCATCAAAATTTTGGTAAATCAGTTTCATTTCTAAATCCTTTCTAAATGTAAAACTGTGGCCCCATGTTATAAGGATGGGGCCACAAGGTTGATTAAGCTGCCGCTGATTGATTGGCTTGACGGCGGCGAAAGGTAATATCCCAATCGCCTGAGTCGTTCTTAAAAGCTGCTACATTGAGGGCGTTGGGAAGGCTTGGGTCATCAATTGTGATGCTCAGAAATTCGAAATTGGCATCACCAATTTGCGTTTTCTCCTTCTTCCATGCCGCACCGACTTGAATATCCTGCCCAGAATATCCAATTGCGCACACGATATAATCAGGCGCACCATCGGAATTCCGTAGGTTATTTGGAACCAGCTTGATTTTAAGCTGAATTTGGAGAGTTATGATCTCCCCGTGCAGCTCTTCACGGTTGCCTTGATACGCAGATTTTAAATATCCAATACGACTCATTTTTTTCTCCATTGAGTTCGATTGTTAAATTTACGAAGCGCACCGCGCGCTTCGCGCAGAGGAAGCATTGGTTTTGGGAGCAATGAGGCAGAGCTCCCCCTATGACAGTAAATGGAAATAAACTGTCATAGGGTTTGCTCCCAAAATCCTCTAGGGCGCTTCCGGCTCCCCAGAGAGAAAACTTGATTGTTTATGAGGTGTTGAGGCCAAGATCAGATGTAGAATTCCTGATTTGGCTCTGGATGTACTCGTCAATGTCGGATTGGCGATAGGCAACCTTGCGACCTATCTTGACGAATTTAGGACCTTTGCCTTCCCACCGCCATTTTCTGAGTGTGGCAGCGGAAACGCATAGCATTTCTGAAACAATATCTGGTTTAAATAATAGGTTTTGCATTCCCGCGCCCCATCTAGCTTGTGTCAACCTTGATTGGCTTCCAACACAATTAGATTGCGCTTTCATGCAGAAAATATAAATTTACCTAAAAGGAAAATGGGTTACCTAAAAAGGTTTTAGGTAGGTTAATTTTTCGGTAAAAGAAAATTTGAATAGAGAGTGTCTCCGAAGAAGCTGGCAAATAGAATTCCGAGTACAAATTCATCATCAATTTCTATTGGAGCCTGTTTTTTATAGGTCAATATTTTCTCCATGAAATCCATATTCATCGAACTCTCAAATAAGGTTCTTTGATTTAAAATAGATGTTTGGGCTTGCTGAATGTACTTGTTGACTAGGCTTACTCTTATTTCCTGCAAATGTTGTAATGCTTTGTTCCGGTCAGAAATTGATCTTTCATGTTTCGCCCGTGGTTTTATGGATTTCCAGTCAATTCTCATAGAGAAAATCGTATAAAATATAGCTAAATATAAGGAGAGGGGAATTGGATATTTTTTCCCAAAATATTTCTTAATTTTATAGAGCTCTTCGAAAACGGATTGATCTGCTTTATAATTGAATACTTGTTTTGATATGTGTATTGCCAGACGTTCAGAGCATTTGGGTTCCTCTATAAGAAGATATGCGAAGACACCTGATAGTGTTTTCTGGAATGTTGTTTCAAATGATCTGTCTCTTTCCAGTTTCGGCAAAACGTATAAATCAATTAGATATAGATTTTCTTGGATTTTGTCTGGATTATCAAAATGATTTATAAAGGCGTCTACGGATAATAGTATATTGTGTTTATATGCTTCGTGAAAGAACCCGCATTCAAAGAAAATATCAAGCTCGGATTTAAGGAGGTTTGCTGCATTTGATAAGGCATTAGCTTTTTCTGTATTATTATGCTCAATGATACCCCTTAACATTTCAAAAAGTGTGTTTCTCCAGTTTTTATAGAGTTCGAATCCCTTAAGCCCTTCTAATGGAGATAAGGTATCACGAGTTTCCTCAATAACCGAAATATGGTCATACTCCAAGGACTGTTCCTTAAGGGACTTCTTACTTTTGCCTATAGGCTGTTTGGCTTTTTTCTTTAAGGACTGTTCCTTAAGGGATTTTGTTTGCTTAGGCATTTCCTATAGAGCCTTTCGTGAATTGGTTATCAGGTTCCCTATAGAGGAAGCTGCATCCTGAACAGAATTCTTGGTTAAGTGCGCATATCTCTCGGACATTCTAGTGTCACCATGCCCCAAGAGCTTTGCTACCATCTGAAGGGAAAAGCCTTGTCCTATAAGGAGCGAGGCAAAAGTATGCCTTAAGTCATGGATGCGAACATCTTCTAATCCAGCTTCTTTGCGTATGCGATACCAAGGCTTTGTTGCATTGTTTAGAGGGGCGCTATCTTTGGCGCCTGCAATTATATAGGGGTTGCCTTCAATCTTGGGCGTCTTAACCAAAATGTCTAAGGCGCTCGGAGAGAGGTAAATAGTTCTTTTCCCTGTCTTGCTATCTGGCAAATTCAGAATACCGTTTGAGAAATCAACCCAAGCCCATTTGGCTGTCTGTATTTCAGAGAGCCTAGCGCCTGTTAGCATTAAGAGACGAATGAGATTTAGAAAGTAGAGTGATTCCCTGCCTTCATGTTCTGCTTTGTCGAGTACGTCATTAAGCCTCTTGATTTCTTCTTGAGTTAGGAAGCGCTCGCGACTCTCTTCTTTATATTTTTGAATTCCTTTAACAGGATTAGTGTGCTGAGGTCGGATTTTCCAAGTCTCTGCCAGAGAAAACATTTTTGAGAGTGTTTGTAAAATACGGTTAGCTTGGGAAGGGGTATCCCTTAGAGCAGAGTGGAACTTGGCAATATCAAGTTTGGTAACAGACGCCGTTTTAAGACTGCCGAGCATGGGCTTTATAAACTTCTTGATATAAAACTTCTCTAATTTAAGAGTATTTTCTTTCTTATGAAGCTTGGAATGTTCTTCCATATATCGTTCGCATAGTTCTGATACGGTAGGAGCCTTACGGGATACGGAGCGTTCCATAGAGGGGTCTTTCCCTTTGGCAATATCTGCAAGCCAGTCCTGCGCGACATCTCGGGCATTCTCGCAGGTAATTTGCCCATGAATACCTATAACGGGTTTTCTTTGCCGTCCTTCTTTATTTCGGTACTTTAAAAGATAGACTTTTCGTCCAAGGGGAGTGACCTTCACGCCAAAGCCTGAAATTTTGTCATCCCAAAAGATGCAATCAGCCTCTTGAGGCTCAAGTTTTTCTACATAAATTTTGGTCAGTTTTGGCATGGTCTAAAATTCCTAGGTACCACATAGGTACCAACAGAGAGAATTTAAGGGAGTTTTTTAGAGCCGTCAAGAAATCTCAAAAGTCTCATAAGTAATTGATATATAATCATAAATATACAGAGGGAAATCTGGGGTGATTTTCAGTAACGCTATCGAAAACACCTTGCCAAGGTAAATGTCGAGGGTTCGAATCCCTTCACCCGCTCCAGTCTAAAAATCTCCGAAAATCGTCAAATTTCCCAAGGTAAAAATAATCTGCCAAGATACATCCTATGGCAGAGCAAAGACACATCATACTGGTACGTCATGTCCCTGTATCAAACCCTGATGGGATTTGGTACGGGCGCGATGTTGACTTGGCGCCGACCACTCCGCAACTGGAAAACTTGTTTAATCGGCTAGCCGATGAATTGCCGACAGCTCCCGATAAAACAATTTGGATATCCTCTCCCTATCAAAGGGCCTTACACACGGCGCAATCCGTAGCAGATAAAATTCCCGCGCGCGATAAACCCGAAATAGAAATAAATAGGGGCTTTGTCGAACAACAATATGGCGTGATGGAGGGGCTACCGCATCAAGAAGCACTTTTGCTTCCGTCTGTTGCTCCATATTTACAAGACAGCTGGAATAACGGCATGGAAGGTGGAGAATCCATGTCTGTATTCCAGAGTCGCGTGGCAAATACATTAGAGAGTTTGAAGGAAAGAGCCTCTATTGAGAATAAAGATGCCGTAGTCTTCACTCATGGGGGCGTCATAATGGCGGCCTATGCCCACGTCACAGGCCAAAGAATGAGTGACATATTTAAGCAGCGTAAAGAAAAACTCGCGCCAAGCATTTCTTTTGTATCGCGCCTTGATCTGACATTCGAACGGAAGCAGGCCGCATGGAACACACCACCTGCCTACGAAACGGGAATACCTAAGCTAAAAGCTGAATAGAGAACTTAAAGAGAAAATCCTTCACCGAGATAAACGCGGCGGACATCTTCGTTGACAACGATTTCATCCGGCAGGCCTTCGGTCATCACCATACCGTCATGAAGTACATAAGCACGGTCCACAATCCCTAACGTATCGCGGACATTGTGGTCAGTAATCAAAACACCGATATTCCGGGTTTTGAGTTGCCCGATCAGGGCGCGAATATCGCCGACCGCAATCGGATCAATCCCCGCCAGCGGTTCATCAAGCAAGACAAAATGCGGGCGAGAAGCAAGGGCTCGCGCAATCTCGACGCGGCGACGCTCCCCACCTGACAGTGCGATTGCAGGTGTACGGCGCAAGTGTGAGACTGAGAACTCAACGAGCAAATCTTCAAGCAATGCTTCCTTGTCATCATTATTCAGATCATTTTGCGTCTGGATAATAGACTTCAAATTATCTTCAACCGAAAGCCCGCGAAAGATTGAGGCTTCCTGCGGCAAATACCCGATACCGAGCCGCGCTCGGCGATACATAGGAAGGGTCGTAATCTCTTGCCCGTCCAGGAGAATATCGCCGCCGTCAGGCGGCAACAAACCCGTAATAATATAAAAACATGTTGTCTTTCCTGCGCCGTTAGGACCAAGAATAGCAACAGCTTCTCCACGTTGAACGCTTAAGGAAACATCACGTAGGACAGGACGTTTTTTGTATGATTTGGATAAATGTTGTGCAGCAAGACCCTTGACCGGCGGCCGTGTCGAACCTTTGCTTTGGGAGAAATGGAGAGGTGTAACGCTCATGATTATTCTATCGACCTTCTATTTCTTTTTACCCGAAGACGGATAGAAAATACCTTTGACCCGAGGGCGATTTTTCTGGCCTGTGATGGTGCTGACTTTTGTGGTCAGGTTCATCTTGGCGTAATCCCCTTCAATCCAGTTATAACCTTGCATGATTTTTACAGTGCCGATTAATTCGGCAATGTTTGTGGCCTTGGTATAAATGGCCTTGTCACCGCTGGCTTTTTGCTCACCACCTGTGCTGATCTGGACAGATCCCATCGCCTCGGCGCGTTCCATTTCCTGACCATTCATAAAGACTTTGATCTCATCAGCAACCAGAATATCCTTGCCACGCGTGACTTGAGGACGGCTTGAACGGCTTGAAGAGTCTCCGGTCAAGGTAATCACACTGCCTGTAATGTCATAGACAGCTTTTGCACCTTCGGCGCGATCTGTCTTTCCGGCCTGTCCTGAAAGAATAACGACATGACCTTCAGCAGTGACTTTGTTCAAATCGCTGGTGCTGTTATTTTTCCCTTCATAGGCTGCCGTCAATGTATCTCCCGAAACAGAAAAATCACCTTGTTGGGCTTTGGCATTTCCGCGCGCTGTGTAGGTCCTGGCTGTCTGGTTCCATTCCAGAGCCTGATCGGCTGTGATCTCGAGTGGCACGTCTTCTGCAATAGCAGGCGCACAAAACCCGATCCCGCCCAAAAACAAGGCGGCGGTCAGCAGGAAAGTAGAAGTCCGAACTTGAGACATTATAATTGTGGCTCCTTATCAGAAGATGGCTCGGAAGACGAGCCGGGCGGGGGCGACTGGCGCAGGATCAGCTTGGCAGGTCCTTTAAAGATGACTTTATCTGTTTTTCCGTCAGCTTCCAAGCCTTGCGCGGAAATTTCTCCTGCAGGCCCGTGTCCGCTAACGCTGTCCTCAGAGGACATGGTCTGGTTGTCGATGTTGATATTCATGGTCTGTGAATGCAATTCATATCCCGTATCATGATTAATCAGGACATCGCCATTGAGCTGCAAAACACCGGATTTCTGGTCATAGTCACCCTGCACAGCCTTCAAAGCCATCCAATTCCCGCTTTTAAGATTGATGTCGGCAACTGGCTTATCCAAATGGATCATATCCATGTTCTCGGTATTCTGGGTCGCCTTGTCCGCAGTGATAGTATAAGGCTGGCTGTCATTATCTTCCGATTGGAATTTCGGATTAACCAACTCGTTGCGGCTCGCTGTCTGGGGAGAAATTTCATCACGCGGAATAGCTTTGAGTGGCGCAGAGTCTCGGTCAGACCATACCATCAGGACAACAACGATAGCTAATGCGGCAACCGGCAACATTAATCTCAGGCTGCGGACATAACGAGAGTAGAGATGGGTACGGGATGCGCGTGTTGCAATTTCCTCCTCGCTACGGACCAGACGGTCTGCGGAAGAGAGTGTTTGGGATATGTCCTGCTGCTCTGTCATAATATCCCCGACCCGAAGCCTAGACGAGGCCAGCTTTAAGAAGTTCCTGAATGCGGATCAAGCCGACAACATGTCCCGCGTCATCTGCAACAATCAGGGACGTAATCGGCGAAGACCCCTCATGACCAACCATGATTTCCAACGCTTTCACAGCAAGAATGTCTGCGCGAATGCTGCGAGGATTTTTGGTCATGATCTCTGACACTTTTCTTGTCAGAAGATCAGGTGCCATATGTCGTTTCAAATCTCCGTCTGTCACGATACCGATCAGGCTTTTCGCCTCATCAACGACGACAACAGATCCGAGGTTTTTGGCAGATAGAGTAATCAATGCGTCAGACATCAACGTATCTGCGCTAACGAAAGGCAAATCATCTCCCTTGACCATCAGGTCGGAAACTTTGCGCAACTTTTGTCCGAGTTTACCGCCAGGATGCCAGACGCGGAACTGCTCGGCTGTAAGGCCCATACGTTCGAGGAGCGCCACGGCAATTGCATCACCCAACGCCATCATTTGTGTTGTTGACGTTGTCGGGGCAAGCCCGTTCGGGCAAGCTTCCGGAATTTTCGGCAGGATAAGCGCAATATCTGAATGCTGTGCCAGTGGACTATCGGGGTTTCCTGTCATGGCGATCAATGGAATATTAAACCGCTTCGCATATCCGATCATATCGGTCAGTTCGGCGTTGGTTCCCGAATAGGATAAAAGAATAATCACATCATCCTCGGTAATCATTCCCAAGTCCCCATGGGATGCTTCACCGGGATGAATATAATAAGATGGTGTTGCCGTTGATGCGAGTGTTGCAGAGATTTTACGTGCCACATGTCCGCTCTTGCCGATCCCGGCCACAATCAAACGACCGCGACCCTTATCTTTCATGGCTTGAATAGTCTCGATTGCGCGGACAAACTCTCCATTGAGGGACTCGGAGAGAGCTTGAAGACCTGAGACTTCCGTTGCAAGGGTCCGTTTAGCAGAAGCTACATCGTCGAAATGTGTATCAGGGATTTGCTGCGTCATTGTTTGTGCCATTCTTTAATCCTGAAAACTATGAATTATGCGCGAAAATATCAATCTCCGGCCAGCCGACCAGATCAAGTTCGGCACGAGCAGGAAGAAAATCAAAACAGGCTTGCGCCAATTCTTTGCGACCCTCACGCACCAGCATCGGATCAATCGCATCCTTGATTTTGTGCAAATACAAAACATCATTTGCAGCATAAACTTTTTGGTCCTCGCTTAAAGTCGCATTGCCCCAATCAGAAGATTGTTGTTGCTTGCTAAGCTCGACACCTAAAAGTTCACGGCATAATTCTTTTAAAGAATGACGATCAGTAAATGTTCGTACCAAGCGGGATGCAATTTTGGTGCAATAAACAGGAGTACAATCGACGCCCATATAGGCCTTGATCGAGGCAATATCAAAACGTCCGAAGTGAAAGATCTTAAGAATCTTTGGATCGGATAAAAGGCGGCGTAGATTTGGGGCAGCGTAATCAGATCCGACTGGAAACTGGACCAGATGCGCATCTCCGTCACCGAAGGACAGCTGAACCAGACACAAACGGTCACGAACTAAATTCAACCCCATGGTTTCTGTATCCACAGCAACCGAGGTCCCAAACGCCAGATCATCCGGCAAATCATTCTGATGTAAGTAAATTGTCATTCACTCGGAGTACAGATTTTTGAGTGATTTTTCAAGTATTTTGCTGCGTTTACCCGTAAATCTCTAAACTCTGCTGCTTCGTTTGTCATGGGAAAGCAAGGCCTTCTCAATGGCAATAACTTCGGTTAACGCCGCTTCAAAATAGTCTTTTGAATCGGGAGAGAATGGTAAAAATCCGTCTCTAACGGCAAAAAGTGCTTTTTCTAAGGCCTCAAAGAAGGGGTTTTGAAGAGAAATGCAGACATATTCATTCTCTCCTGATTGGTTCTCCCCATACATCACAATATGATATTGTTCAGGCCCGCTCCGGTCTTTCCACACATTGAGGTAAGGTGAATAGATTTTATAGGCGACGGCGTTGATGATCCCGCTCTTTTCAAGATGGTCTTTGACGTATTCGGTATAAGGAAGTTGATCTTTATAAAAGACATTATGAGCATAAAGCTGCTCGGCAAAACTATGAAGACCGGAAATATGGTAAGGAATCCAGAGCGTAACCTTTTTGCCGTTTTCCGTCTTACCCTTGACGCCGAGCATCTGGAGAGAAGGATAATCATTAACATAATCAATTTTTTCCCACGGGCAGAGGCGTTCGCCCGAGAAAACGCCCCGTACGAGTACACCCTTTTCACTCACTTTCAGGCGAAACAAAAACGGGTCCAGCAAACATAAAATAGACGCAGGTCCAAAAATGAGAAGTAAAAGGGAAACACCTAAAAGATCTTCATCATGACGATAGCCGCGTGTACCGGGCAGAACAGGAGTAGGCCCATAATATTTTGTCCAAACGATATATAAAGGGATTGTAGCAAAAGCGAGACTTACCAGCCCGAGGGAAACAATAACCTTTTTCGTGTGATTACTGTACCCATACGTCTTAACACGACCTTCTGCCCCACCATATGCGCTACTTTTAGTATGGGCTTTGATGCCGCCATAAAGGAGTTTGTAGAAAAAGTACGACACCCCGCCACCGATAATGATTTTAAGGATGATCTTAATAACGCTGGAATGGTCGGATTGCAGGATGGATTGAAAAAATTCAGACATAGAACGACCCCGACAAATGAACTCAGAGGATAGTGTGCGCGTAAAATCTATAAAAAAGGTAAAATCAGTATGGAAAGGAAGAATGGTGCCCTGAAGAAGACTCGAACTTCCACGTCCCGGAGGACACAAGTACCTGAAACTTGCGCGTCTACCAATTCCGCCACCAGGGCACTGGTGTAAAAGCCTTTACGGTAGGGCGATACATCTATCCGAGCGTGTCAGAAATGTCAATTCAAATATAATTTTGCAGGCGAGGCAGAAATTGACGTTTTTTTAGCTTTTTTTTTACTAGAATTTTGAGATCATAGAGAGACCGAAATCCAGTTCGGGATTCTATGCCTTTTCGTGCTAAACCATAGGAAAAATTATGAAAATACTCATTGTCGATCGGGACGAAATGACGGCTAACCTGATTAAATCACGGGTCGAGCCTCTGGGTCACACAGTTCTGATACATCCTGAAAAAGGCGAGAGTCTCGATAAAATCGTTCGTGAAGGATGGGATATAATTTTCATTGACCCGTCCCCTCTGACGAGCGTCAAACCGATGACGATGCAAATTCGTAGAAACGTTCGCCAGAATGTCCATTTGGTCCTTCTGTCCGATCACATGACGGAAGAAGAAGCGACAGTGGGCGGATTTAACGAATTGCTCGCGAAACCGATTAATCCGACAAAGATAGAAGAAATTCTGGATCACTCGGAATATATGAACAGCTTGACCAAACATTTGGCAAACGATCAGATTGATTTCCCGAGTGCGGGCGGCGTGATTGCAAAGTCAGCCTATAATCAGCTTTTCTTGTCTTGTATCGACCGCGCAGGTCGTTATGGCGAAACAGCCCATACGATTTTTATCACTTTTAAGAACTACAATGATATTTCTGCAAAAGACGGGTCTTACGAGTCAGAGATGATTAGCGCAAAGCTGGCTCAACATCTCGTACGTATTCGCCGTCAATCAGATATTATCGCGCAAATTCGTGCGAATGAATATGCTCTTCTCTTGCTGCGTCCTTTGAACGAGTCAGAACCGATCGAGGCAGCGAACCGTTTCGCGGAATCTATATCAAAATGCACCGATTTACCATCCACGCCCTATATGGATGTCGAAATTGGCGTCACGCTTTTGAGCCTTCCGGAAGGCAAAAAAATCGTGGAGCATCAGCTCGTCATTCGCCAGGAATAGACACCTCATCCGGAAACAATCCGGTCTCAGCGTTTCATCGAAACGCTGGGGTATGGCTCATGGTTGTTTTGTCCGCATTCACCCTCTCCGCTTGTGCCACAACTGAAAAAGAGCAACCGCAAAGTGCTTCGGTTCGGGCGGCTAAAGCCTGCATGAAATCTCTTCGTCAGTTTGTTCCCGCAGAACCTGAATATTATATCGGGGCCTGCACAAATACAGGAGTCTGGGTTGTCGAACATCGCAATAAAGATACAGGCGAAAAGATTGCCGAATATGATTTTGTGAACAAGCTCTACGGCGGAATGGAAACCGGCGGCGGTCTTGTCTCTGTCGAGTCATTGGGAGGTGAAGTTGAACAAGGTTTTTCCCTCACACAAAAAAACCTGAACGCAGCGCTCCTCAAACCCTCCAAATAATTAGTCTCTAAGAAAAGAAAAAGGACTGCACCATGCAGCCCTTTTCCGAGTGGGGACTTGTTATGATCCTTACGGATTATATTTTGTTTTAACCTGATAGGTTTTTCCGTTTGGTGTCGTATAGACTTTAACGGCTTCACCATTCGGCAGAATTTGTGTGGTGACACTACCGCCACGTACAGTTTGCGTTGTGGCTGTTTTATTTTCTTTATCATAGGAAGTTGTTGCGGACCCTTCATAACCATTCACACCATTATAGGTGGTGGTCTTCTGTCCGTCAGAATAAGATCCTGTTACGGTTGAGCCATTTTGATAGGCTTTGGTAACGGTTTGGCTATCTTTATCATAGTTGGACGTTTTCCCACCTGTTTGACCATTAGGTCCGTAATAGGTCGAAGATTTCTGTCCGTCTGAATAGGTTGTCGTTTTTGATGCACCCGCTGTGCTTTGGGTCGTAACAGTTTTATTGTCCTTATCATAGTTTGTAGAGGAAGAGCGCTCATTGCCGTTATAACCTGTTACTTCACGATCATAGCTTTTGGTTTCTTTGTTGAAAGACCCGCTACCCGATTTCGAAAAGCTGCCTTTAGGTGTGGTGGCTTCTTTACCCCAGCTGTGGCCTGACGGTTTGCTTGTTCCGCCTCCTAAAGAAAACTCGCGTGCTGACGCTTCGGTTGTATGCCCTGCAATTCCAAATGCGAGAGCCAGAATGGCAACAGCTGTCCAGATGGAAAATCTTGTGTCTGCCGACATAGTGGTCGGCACTTGTACGGTATAAACTTGGTTTTGTGTACGCATCTTCATCTCCTCACACACTGCCCCTCATTTCGGGGGTTACCAAACATCAACGCATCTAGAATAACATTCCCCCCACAGCTTTGACACGACTCTTGATATTTTTTTCCTGAAAAGCATATATTTTTGTAACAAATAGGGGGATATGGGCGAATATCACATATGAAAATAAAAAAGATTCATTTAAAATCAGATGGTTATGAATTTAACCCCCTAAGACGTCGCTTATTACTTTTTATAGGGGGCGGAATGCTTCTATGGACAGCCGATAGAGCAGGATTGCTGGGTAGATCAGCTCGGGCCGCAACAGGCGAGACCAATCGGAAATGGGAAGATCAGGAAGGAAAAGTCATCAAAATGACCAAGTCAGATCAGGAATGGAAAAAAGAGCTCGGTGATAAAGAGTATAATGTTTTGCGGGAAGAAGGAACGGAACGCCCTTTCACCTCGTCTTTGCTGGATGAACATCGGGATGGAGTTTATGTCTGCGCAGCATGTGGACTACCGTTGTTCAAATCAGGTTCGAAATATAATTCAGGCACAGGTTGGCCAAGCTTCTATCAGGCAATCGAAGGACATGTCGAAACCAAAACAGATTACAAACTGGTTCTACCAAGAACAGAATATCATTGCGCAAGATGTGGAGGTCATCAGGGACATGTGTTTGAAGACGGCCCCGACCCGACCGGCCTTAGATACTGTAATAACGGCGTAGCATTACGCTTCCAGGAACAGAAAGAATAGGGTTAACATGAAGAAAGGCCTGCTTCTAACAGGAATAATGGTGAGTTTGATGTGGGGATGCTCTTTGGGAAATGCAGCGTCTGTTGCAATTCCGGTACCGACCAAGGACGACAGTCTGGCCGCAGAACCGTCAGAAAAGAACCTGATTGTTGCGGGAGGATGCTTCTGGGGCATAGAGGCTGTGTTTTTGCATGTCAAAGGTGTAAAAAATGCTGTCAGCGGGTATGCGGGCGGTACGGCAGATACAGCCACGTATGATCAGGTCAGCACAGGAAAAACAGGCCATGCCGAGGCAGTGAAGATTGTCTATGATCCGTCACAAGTGACCGTTGGAGAATTGCTGCGCGTGTATTTCGGAGTAGCCCATGATCCGACCCAGCTTAACTATCAAGGCCCGGACCACGGCACACAATATCGCTCCGCAGTGTTTTATAATGATGAGACGCAAAAGGATATAACCGAAGCTTATATCCGTCAGCTAGACGCGGAAAAAATCTTCGGCAGCAAGATTGTCACGACCCTTGAACCGCTTGAGACATTCTACCCCGCCGAGACATACCACCAGAACTATGTCGCGTTTCATCCTGATAGTCTTTATGTCATGGTCCATGACGCGCCCAAACTGACAGCTTTGGAAGACACCTTTCCGGATCTATATGTGAAATAGAGCCTTAGGGTTCTAGAGATCAAGCAACAAAAAAACAGTGTAGAAACAGGTGTTTTTACCTGTTTTTCATGTTACTGTGCTATCCGTTGATATGCATATCATTATAGCTAATAACAGGTTTTCTTTATGACGTCTTCGGCCGCTGATCTGGTCTCCCAAATCCATTCCTACTATCCTGATGCGGACCCAAAGCCGATCGAGGATGCGGTAGAGTTCGCCAAGGTTAAGCACGAAGGCCAGACAAGAAAGTCCGGAGAGCCGTATTACACCCACCCGTTGGAAGTCGCAGGCATTCTTGCCGACATGAAAATGGACCCTGCAACAATTATCACAGCCATCCTGCACGACACTCTGGAAGACACTGACGCGACCTACGAAGAGATTGAAAAGAAATTTTCTCCCGAAGTTGCGTCTCTTGTAAATGGTGTCAGTAAGCTAACAAAAATCGAGAGCCAGACTGTAGAAGGGAAGCAAGCTGAAAACTTCCGAAAACTATTGCTGGCAATGTCTGAAGATATTCGGGTGCTGCTCGTCAAGCTTGCCGACCGTTTGCACAATATGCAGACATTGCATCACCATTCAAAACCGGAAAAAAGGTTTCGTATCGCACGTGAGACGATTGATATTTATGCGCCTCTCGCCGAACGTGTAGGTCTCCATAAAATCAAAGAAGATCTCGAAGATCTTGCCTTCTCGTATCTCAACGGTGAAGCGCGCGATAGTATTACAAACCGTTTGTCATTTTTGCGTCAGGAAGGGTCTGACCTTGTTAATGTCATTATCACGGAATTAACACGCATCATTCAGGATGCAGGCATAAAAGGTCAGGTCACGGGCCGCGAGAAAACCCGCTATTCCATCTGGAAGAAGATGCAGCGGAAAAATGTTTCCTTTGAACAACTCTCCGACATCATGGCATTCCGCATTGTGGTGGAAACCGTTGCCGAATGTTATCACGCGCTAGGTGTCGTTCACTCGCAATACTCTGTTGTTCCGGGACGTTTCAAGGATTATATTTCGACACCAAAACCGAACGGCTATCGCTCGATCCATACGACCATTATCGGCCCGGAAAACCAGCGCATTGAAATTCAGATCAGAACACAGGAAATGCATGCGGAAGCCGATCTGGGGGTTGCAGCACACTGGGCGTACAAACAAACAGATGTAAAATCAGCAATTAACGAAGCCAAAAAATATCGCTGGATGCGTGAACTGCTCGATATTCTCGAACAAGATCAGCGTCCCGAAGATTTTTGGGAAAACACCAAGCTCGAGCTGTTTCAGGAGCAGGTTTTTGCCTTTACCCCTAAAGGAGATTTGTTCGAACTCCCTCAAGGATCAACACCGATTGACTTTGCATACGCCATCCACTCTGACGTCGGGAACAGATGTATCGGTGCCAAGATCAACGGACGTATTGCCCCGCTTAACACCAAATTACAAAACGGCGATCAGGTTGAAATCGTAACGGCCAAAACCCAGAACCCGTCTCCGACATGGGAACGTTTTGTTGTAACGGGAAAAGCGCGTTCGCATATTCGTCGGTTTATTCGCCAGCAGCAACGCTCGGAATATATGACGCTCGGCAAAGCCATGCTGCAAAAAGTTTTCAAAACCGAAGGGTATGAATTCACGGATAAAGCCGTTGCAGGAATAGTTGACCAGTTCCGTGAATGTGAAAATGTCGATGATGTCTATGCAGGTATCGGATCAGGAAATATCGTTGCGCGCGATGTCTTCCGTTCTATTTTCCCTGCGCATAAATCAGAGCAGGAAGCATCCAGAATTAACCTGCCGGAAGATATTCCGACGGTACGTGCCAACCTGAATCAGCCGCGCTCCGGTAAACAACAACCAATGCCGATCAAGGGGCTTATTCCCGGCATGGCTGTACATTTCGCAAGATGTTGCCACCCATTGCCGGGAGACAGGATTGTCGGGATTGTAACCACCGGAAAAGGTGTGACGGTCCACACAATTGATTGTGAAACACTGGAGCAATTTGCAGATACACCGGAACGCTGGATTGATGTGTCTTGGGGCGAAGGACAAGATAGTCCTGAAAACCGCATCGGCCGCCTTATGGTTACAATTTCGAACACGCCGGGTGCGCTGGGGACATTATCAACCGTCATCGGCAAAAGCGGCGGGAACATTACGAACCTCAAAATTACTTCGCGTTCCGTGGATTTCTGGGATATGTATCTCGACGTTTCCGTACTCGACACCAAACACCTGAACAATATTGTTGCCGCTCTCAGGGCAACGCCGCAGGTTGTCAGTGTCGAGCGCGCCAGAGGACGATAAGAAGGCGATTCAAGGAAAATAAAAAGCAGATAAAGAAAAGTTACCAGTATGTTTGGTCGCAAAATAAAAAGAACATTAGCCCAAAATATCCGCGAAGCTCTATGGCCATCTATGGGGTGGAAGCGCACTTTCCGGTATGTGCAACATCGATTGGTCCGCATCAAGGATACAACTAGCGCGATTGCGCGTGGTATGGCCTTTGGGGCGGCAGTCTCTTTTGCACCTGTACCGGGAACGCATATTTTTACAGCAGCAATCCTGTCATGGGCGACACGTAGCTCTGTACTGGCAAGTGTCGTTGGCACACTTGTCGGGAACCCTTGGACCTTTCCGATCATGTGGTGGAGTGCCTATAAATTGGGGGATTGGGTATTTTATGCGCTTGGGTTACCGGTTCGCGAAATGCCTGAAAAATTTGAATTCGGGGAATTGATGCATGAAATCAAAACAGACCCGCTGGGGCTGTTTGTCCCGTGGGTATCGGGTGGATTTATCCTGGCCTTCCTGTCATGGCCGATTTTCTATCTGATTTTCTATCGTATTGTTCGCCAAGCCAGATTGCGCCAGAAACAATGGAAAATGCACCGCTTGCATAAAGTGGGTCGTAAATTGACGGAGCCGCCGAAAGCATGATTATCGGAACAGGCAGCGATTTGATTGATATACGGCGTATCGAGAAAAGCCTCGAGCGTTTCGGTGATCGGTTTATTAATCGCTGTTTCTCTCCTGAAGAAATTGCCAAAGCAGAGCGTCGTCGCGCGGCCGGAACACATATCGCAACCTATGCCAAACGCTTCGCTGCCAAAGAGGCGTGTTCCAAAGCCTTGGGAACAGGATTTAATCATGGTGTCTATATGAAAGATATAGCGGTCATCAATGATGCCAACGGCAAACCGACCCTGCGCCTGACAAACGGTGCAAAGGACAGGCTTGATGCCCTGATGCCCGAAGGCACAAAAGCCAACATCCATCTGACCATCACAGACGAACCTCCCATGGCACAGGCGATGGTTATCATCGAGGCAATCGAATGAGTGTAAAGCCATTCAGTTATATAATAGGGTTATGGATAGTTTTTTTAATTTCATTCATATCTCCATCGGCGCTGGCGCATGCGCCTTATCTGGAAAAATTAGCAATCTTGGAGGATGATCAAGGAAATAGATATATTCTTGAGAAGTTATACGGGGATGGAGTTGTTCTGGCCGACCCGTATAGATTCCAGATCAGAAATTTGAATGGAGCTATTCTTGCCCATGGTCCGGCAAATGGAGCCAGCTACGTAGATTGTCCATCATTAGAAAAATGCAGAATTTATTCTGGCTCGATACTAACCTTAAAGGCTAGGAAATATTCTTTAGACATATCAATTTTAGACCCCGTGTCGCACTTTCCTCAATCAGAGGAAAGAGAACGATCGGAGGCTTATAAAAAATACTGGGAACATCAAGCGAGAGATTTCAGAAGGTATCTCGAAGACGAGAAGCAAAAATCATACCATGGGTATTTGTATAACGAATACCCCGAGCTCTCAGAACTAGAAATTTTGGGCTTTAATGAAGAAATTTCAATCTCTTCATATTTGGGTCTTGCTTACACAGTATTGGCGCAAAATATCCTAATAATACTGGGGTTTATAGTATTGGGCTATTGTTCGCGGTTCTACATGGGACTCAACGGGAGGCTTAAAACATTACAAAAGTGCGTCCTCAGAAAAGCGTTATATCTGCTATGGGGAATAGGGTACTTGGCTGTCTTTTCAATGGTTCTGATAATAAATGCAGCCATGATGTTAGGAGGCTCATTACACTTCCTGATATATCCGATATTGTGTTTGCTTGGGGCGTATATCAGAAAAAGACACGAAAAGAGAAAATTTATACAAATTTAAGACCTGGAAACACTGGATTTAAGCGAAGGAAACGGTTAAGAACGGACTATGGCAGACGAAATCGAAAAATTAACAGATATTGATGTGAATGATGTCGTGGACGCGGCGCAAGGTCAAAAAAAAGACGAGCATCATGAAACTTTGGGTGAAACAGCCAAGACAGTTGTGATTGCCGTGCTTTTGGCACTTTTGGTCAGAACATTCCTTTATGAGCCGTTCAATATCCCATCAACATCCATGGTTCCTAATCTGCTGGTAGGAGATTATTTATTCATCTCGAAATATTCCTACGGCTATTCGCGTTATTCTATGCCAATGGGGATCGGCGGATTTGACGGTCGTATCATGGGCAAAGAGCCAGAGCGCGGAGATATTATTGTCTTTAAATTGCCGAGCGACACACGCGTTGACTATATCAAGCGCGTCATCGGTATGCCCGGTGATACCATCCAGATGATTAACGGGCGTCTCTATATCAATGATGAAATTGTCCCGCGTAAAATGGTCGGTATGAAGGAATACAAAAAAGAAATTGCAGGCACGGCCAAGGTTATGGAGTATATCGAAACACTCCCCGGTGGTGTCACCCACTCGATCTACGAAGAATCTGATTCAGGCCCTCTGGACAACACAATTAAATATACTGTCCCGAAAGGACATTATTTCATGATGGGCGATAACCGTGATAACTCACAAGATAGCCGTGTTCAGGATATGGTCGGATATGTTCCGTTCGATAATCTCGAAGGACGCGCCGAATTGATTTTCTTCTCGACCAATGGCAGTGCAGGTCTGTTCGAGTTTTGGAAGTGGCCCGGCACAATCCGCTATAATCGGTTGATGAATACGCTCGAGACGAAGAAAGACTAAACAAAATGACGGTAGAAATAGATAAAGATGAAGAGGCGGAGCTGAAACTGAGAGTGTTTCAGGACCGTCTCGGTTATCATTTCAGAGACCGTGATTTATTGATCAATGCCCTGACCCATGCGAGTACAGGCGAAGACAAGAACTACGAACGGATGGAATTTCTGGGTGATCGTGTTCTGGGGCTTGTAATTGCAGAAATTCTCTATCGCTGCTTCCCGTATGAAAATGAAGGCGCCTTGGCACGTCGTCATTCGGCTTTGGCATGTACACAAACTTTGGCCAAGATTGCGCTTGATCTTGAAGTCCATGAAATCCTGCGCGCAACGGTCTCAGATAAATCTACAGGAAACAACAAGCAGGAAAATATTCTGGCTGATTGCATGGAAGCAATTATCGGCGCTATTTTCCTCGATTTCGGATATGTCCCGTGCCAGGAAGTGATTACCTCGCTCTGGGGAGATAAAATTTACACGTTGATGCAGCCTCCTATCGACTCCAAAACTGCATTGCAGGAATGGGCGCAAGCGAGAAAACTCCCGATTCCGAATTATGAGGTTGTATCTCGTGAAGGGCCGGACCACGCCCCGGTCTTTACTGTACGTGTCAGCGTGAATGGATATGATCCTGAAATGGCAATTGGAAACTCAAAACGCAACGCAGAAAAAGTAGCAGCGCAGGCTCTCTATGACAAACTGCAAAAACTTGCAGGCTAGGCTATGACTGAACAAAACACACAGAAATGCGGATATGTAGCCGTTATCGGTGCGCCGAATGCGGGAAAATCCACCCTCGTCAATCAACTCGTCGGACAAAAAGTCTCGATCGTATCTCCGAAAGTCCAAACAACACGTAACCGTATCATGGGAATCGTGATCGAAGGGGACTCTCAAGTTATTCTGATAGATACGCCCGGTCTGTTTAATGCGTCCAGTCGTCTGGAGCGGGCGATGGTATCCGCAGCATGGACCGGCGCAGAAGATGGCGACATGATTGCGTATATTTTTGATGCCAAAAAAGACAAGCCGAATAAAGGGGATTTGCAAACTATCGAGCGTCTGGCCGACGTTGCAAAATCCAGAACAGTTTTCCTTTTGCTGAATAAAGTTGATGCAATTGCAAAACCGAAACTTTTAAAACTTGCAGCGATGATGAATGATCTGTGTCCGTTTGCGGCAACCTTTATGATCTCCGCACAAAAAGGAGATGGTGTCAAAGACGTTCTCAAAGAATGCATAAAACATATTCCTGAGGGGCCATGGATTTTCGAAGAAGATCAAATCTCTGATATGCCGATGCGATTACTGGCTGCCGAACTCACACGTGAACAAGTGTTCCTGCAACTGCATGAGGAAGTGCCTTATGAAATCACAGTTGAGAATGAAGTCTGGGAACAATTTGATAACGGTAGTATCAAGCTTCAACAAACGATTCATGTAACGCGCGACAACCTCAAAGCCATTATTCTCGGGAAAGGCGGTCAGCGTCTTCGTGAGATTGGTATGCGTGCCCGTAAGGAACTTGAGGAAATGTTAGGTACAACAGTGCATTTAAAGCTGTTTGTGCGTGTAACAGAAAAATGGAAAGACGATCCGCTCTATTATTCGGAGTGGGGTCTGGATTCCGGTGCATAACTCCAAAAAAACATTCTAGAAAGAATCTGATTCGTTTCGCTGTGGATAAAACACAGAAAACGAATCAGGGATTCTTGAGCAAGGAATCATCCCTTTGATAAGGTACTTCCAGTTCCACGAAATATAGCGACAAAAACCTTTCTTGAATTACACCGAAATCGGAATATTCAAGGGAGCCATCTGGAGGAGAAAAAGGGATGAGCTGGACAGACGAACGCGTTGCACTTCTCAAAAGACTATGGGGAGAAGGGAAGACAGCAGCGGAAATCGCGAAACTGATCGGCGGCGTGACACGCAATGCTGTGATCGGTAAAGCCCACCGCCTGAAACTCTCCGGACGTGTATCCCCGATACAGGAAAATTCTGAAGCTGGATCTGTGGCACGTGCTCCAAGAAAAACTTCAGAGCAACGCACACCACGTGCGCCGAAAGTTTCTAGCCGCGACATTATTGCGCCAATCGTTATGCCGAAAATCGAAGAAGATTTCTTTGTTGGTGAAGGCGTACAACTGGTTGAATTGAAAGAAGGTATGTGCCGTTGGCCTGTCGGTGATCCAAAGGAAGACGGATTCAAATTCTGCGGCGGCAAAGCATCCGAAGGCATGACCTACTGCGACCACCATTGCCGTATCGCGTATCAAGTGAATACCAAGTCCAAATTGCGCATCGAGGAATTGTCCAAAATTGATGCGGATGTGATCCGTAAGAAGGCAAATGCTTCTTAAGTCAGGCTTCTTAAGTTATTGATTTCAAAGCCCGCCAGTCAGTGGCGGGTTTTTTCTTGCCATAAAGCGTATTAGAAATTATGGTAACAAATCTTCCTGAAAGAGGTTTGAAATGGGCAAGAGTAATGATCTGGGTGGTTTTAGAGATATATTCGCTAAAAATGCGGCACCAGGCGTGATGACAGCGGCATGCATCCTGACTATGGGTGCGGACGTTGGAAAATATGTCGCCCTTGGATTTATGTTCGGTAAGGCAGTGAGGTTACTCAAAGAAAAGGATGTTTCATCAATTCCGAACTGTGTTGGTTGGATACAGGCCGTAAATTTTGTAACGCTTGATCAGAACATGATGGAAATCAGCTCCTTGGCGATGACAGCCAATGTCGTTGCGGCCACTGCGGTTCCTAAAAAAGTTTTTGGGAGGGCAATTGCTGCTTCAATGGCAGCCTTTGTGGTCAATACCACTGTTATAGGTTATGCCCAAGTCGAGGACTTGAAAGATGTTCAGAAAAAATGCGCGCAAGGGGAGCAAATTGAACGCTACGGAATTATGTGCCCCAAAGTAAATTTGGAACCGCCAAAGCAAAAAGCCCCACAATCACCATAAAAGACAGATTAACTTCTACGTTTACGTTGGAAGAAGTCTTTAAGGATAAGTCCACAAGCCTCCTCCAAAATGCCGCCTACAATATGCGGCTTATGATGGATTTGTGGTTTTGAATAGAGATCGACATCAGATGTAATCCCACCGCTTTTCGGGTCGCGTGCCCCGAAATAAACAGTCCCGATCCGCGCAAAACTAATAGCTGCGGCACACATTGGACAAGGTTCCAACGTGACATAAAGATCATAATCGGGAATACGCTGTGCGCCCTCTCGTAAACAAATCTCGCGGATAACTTCCATTTCGGCATGTGCGCTTGGGTCATGCTTTTCAATCGTTCTGTTTCCGGCGCGGGCAACAATCTCGCCACTATCGCGGCGAACCAGAATAGCCCCGATTGGGACTTCATCGCGCGCGGCCGCTGCCTGTGCTTCTTCCAAAGCAACAGTCATCAGGGATTGGTGAAGCTCACTCTTGTGCATACAGGCTTTGTAATGATAATTTCAAAAAAAAGCAAAGTAGAACGCGAGAGACAATGAGAATTATCGGCGGGTCATGTCGGGGCCGCCCACTAAAAACCCCGAAAAATCAGGATATTCGCCCGACGACCGATAAAGTTCGTCAGGCAATTTTTAATGCCCTCTATTCTCGGGGCTCAGTAGTTGATCTGAATATACTGGATGCTTTTTGCGGAACGGGAGCATTGGGGCTGGAAGCTCTCTCTCACGGGGCTGGGCATGTAACCTTTGCTGACATTTCGCGTACATCTTTGAACCTTGCAAAAGAAAATGCACGTGATCTGGGATTGGAAGATAGGGCGGAATTTATTTCGGGCGATAGTTCGAAACTAGGGGTTCGCCAAGATAAAAATCGTACTTTTGATCTGGTGTTTCTGGACCCTCCGTACCGCAAAGGATTGGTCGCAGCAACATTTCAGGCCTTGGAAGCTGGCAATTGGCTAAGCCAAGATGCATGGCTTGTTATCGAGGCAGAAAAAGAGGCTGACCTTTCAGTATTGGGCCAGCCTGACTTTGATAAGACCTATGGTGATACGAGGATCGTCTTCGTTCAGAAATAAAGAACCCAAACCAGAATACCACCAAGAATAAGGCGATATATCACATAAGGCATAAACGAGAATTTCGTCAGTCCTTTCATCATCAGCCAGATCATAGCAATGGCTGTTAGGAAGGAGAGGAAGGCCGCAATGGCGGCATCTGTTGTCAACGTAACATTCTCCATCTTGAATAGATCAAGAATGCCTGCAAAGCCGACGGCACTGGTAATCACCATGGCAAGCAACAAAGAAAAGCGTGCAGCCTCAACGCGGTTCATGCCGAGAAAACGTCCGGAAGTCATTGTAATGCCCGAGCGGGATGTTCCTGGGATCAGCGATAAGCATTGGGCCAAACCGATAATAAGAGTGTCTTTGATCGTGAGGTCGCTGACAACACGGTTCGTTTTTCCGACGTAGTCGGCGAGACCAAGCAGCACACCGAAAATAAGGGTCGTCCACATAATAATGTGCGGGTCATACATGACTTCCGGATCAACAAATTCGTAGACCACAAATCCGACCGCAATAGCAGGGATGGACCCAAGAACAACAAGTGTCATCAGGCGGGAATCGGCGGTTGACATCAGGGATTTGGTTTTGACGACATCCATCAAACCACGCAACATGGCAAAGACTTCATGATAGAAGAAAATCAGGACAGCAAGTAATGTACCGATATGAACGGCAATATCCATGAGCCTGTCTTGCTCGGCATTTTGCAGTGACCCGTCTTCAAAAATATTATGAAGCAGCACAAGATGCGCAGATGAGGAAATGGGCAAAAACTCGGTAATGCCCTGAACAACAGCCAGAATGATGATATGGAAGAGCGTCATGGCGAGAAACTGCACCAATCCATGCGCGAATTCAAGGGGAAAGACAGAAAATATTTGTTGCGAATGATTTACGGTTTGGTCTGGGCCGTTAGGTGGATTTCAACCCGGATTTCATCGCTGAGACTGGCACTATCCGATGATTTCATGCCTAACCCGAAAGAGGATCGGTTAAAGCTGAATAAGCCTGAAACTTCAGCAGTTTGACCGTTTGAAGAGAATGTAAACGGGATTTTGATGGGATGGGTTTGACCCAGTAATGTAAAGTCTCCGGTTATCAGATAGCCGTCCTTAATTTTTTCGAATGACGTAGATTGAAATCCTGCCAGAGGGAAATTTTTAACATCAAGCCATTCTGCACTGGGTAAAGGGCTATCATATAATGTATCCCCGGTAAGGACACTCGACATATCAAATGTCACAAGCGCACTGGATGCCGTCAAATTTTCCGGATCAAAGGTAATTTCAGAGTCAAATTTCCCGACATGACCGGTAATCGGGTCTTTTTCGTAAAAGCTATGGAACGTAATTTCGCTTTTGCCTTTGTTAATTTCCCAGTTCGCTGCATGGGCAGGAAAGGCTGACAAAAACAGGAGTGTGCTCAAGGCAAAAGCTGAACGGATCATGAAGCAACGGTCTCTTTGGCTGATGGAGATTTTAGAAAAGGTAACATACGGGTCAAAACTGTATCACGGTCGATAATATGGTGTTTCAGGGCCGCACCGACATGCATGGCAATCAGGACAATCGCGATCCATGCCAGTGTTTCATGAGCTTCTCCTATAGAATGGGAAATCTCTTTCTTGCTTTCAATGTCGGCAATATTTGCAAGAAACGGAATATGTGGCCATTCAAAAAGACCGAAGAAGACTGTCGGGTATCCCCGTGCAGAACTTGAAACCATAGCCCATCCGGAAAGCGGCAGAGCCAGCATCAGGAAATATAACCCGAAATGGACGGCGTGCGCCGCAAATTTTTCCCACGATTTCATCGTCTCTGGCATGGCAGGCGCCTTATGTGTCAAGCGCCAGAAAATGCGGATTAAGGTAAGTATCAGCACAGTCAGGCCTAAGGATTTGTGGATCATATAGGCAGTAAACATCATGCTTTTTGGAAAGTCTTCCATAGTTAATCCCAAAGCCAATAACGCGATAATGGATAAGGCGATAAGCCAATGAAGAAGAATAGCAACGCGCGTATAACGATCGGACATAACGGAAGGACCCTGACAAATCAAAAAATCATAAAGAAAACAGAGAGAAGAAAAACTTCTCTAGCTGTTAACATATATTTGAGGTACTCTAAAATCAAGATGCGCACTCTCTTTCACCTCTGGTTACAACCATTTTCAAGAAAAGTCCGGATCCTTCTCACAGAGAAAGGGTTGGACTATGATTTGAAGCTCGAAAAAATATGGGAACGGCGCACAGACTTTCTGGCTCTCAACCCTGCCGGGGATGTTCCGGTTTTGATAGAAGATGACGGAACGACATTATCGGGAAGTTGGGTCATTTGCGAATATCTCGAAGAAGTCTACCCCCAAAATAACCTTCTGGGTGCGGATGCTATGCAACGCGCGGAAACGCGCCGTCTTGTGTCATGGTTTGATATAAAATTCTCGCGTGAGGTCACGGACAATCTGGTCGGTGAAAAAATGATGAAGCGCATGTTGCATATGGGGGAACCGAACGGTCCGGCCATCCGTGCAGGCCACGCAAATATTCATTACCATCTCGATTACATCAGTTTTTTATGCGAAAAGCGCAATTGGTTGGCTGGAGATCATTTCTCTCAGGCTGATATTGCGGCGGCTGCGCATTTATCGACGGTTGATTACATCGGAGATGTTCCTTGGGATCAACATCCCGGTGCGCGTGAATGGTATGCACGCGTAAAATCACGCCCCAGCTTCCAGGGTATTCTGAGCGATAGAATGCCGGGTCACGCCCCTGCGAAACATTACGGCAACGTGGATTTTTAATTTTTTCATATGGATATCCGAAATAGCACTTGTCTTTTTCGCAAGCGCAGCATTAGAATGTCGATCCCCTGAGAGCCTGCTTTAGGAGCAGGAAAAAGAAGAAAATAAGTAGAATGGGATCTAAAAAGAAATTTTTTTGTTTCGGCTATGGATATACGGCCCACCATATTGGTGAGGTCCTGAAGAACCTTACTAAAGAAACAACGCAGGAATGGAGCTTGGGCGGAACAACGCGCACCAAGGAAAAACGGACAGCCCTGCGCAACATGGATGTCGAAGCCTACACATTTGATAGCGATAAGCCTCTGGGTGACTCGTATTCCATGATGGCGGGAACCACACATTTGTTAATATCAACGCCTCCGGACCACGAGGGAGATATTGTTTTCGAACATCACGCGGAAGACATACTCCATATGATGCCTGATCTGGAATGGGTCGGCTACTTCTCGACAACAGGTGTTTACGGCGATAGAGACGGGGCATGGGTTGATGAAACAACTTCGATCCGCCCGTCAACAATTCGCGGGACACGCCGCGCTCGTGCTGAAAGCCAATGGCTGTCCTTATTTGAATCAGACAGACTCCCGGTTCATATTTTCCGTTTGGCAGGGATATACGGCCCAGGCCGCTGTGCTCTTGACTCGATGCGTAGCGGAATAGCTCGACGAATTATGAAGCCCGGACATGCGTTTTGTAGGGTTCACGTTGAAGACATTGTCCAGACAGTGATTAACTCCATGCTCAAACCGCATCCGGGCAGTATATATAATGTAGCCGATGATGAGCCTGCGCCAAGCCATGAGGTCATTGCCTATGCCGCCCGCTTGATGGGAATGGACCCGCCGCCGCTGGTGCGCTTTGAAGACGCGAATTTGGCTCCGATCACCATCAGTTTCTATTCGGAAAACAAATCTGTCCGGAATGATAAGATCAAAAAAGAACTGGGTGTGTCTTTGAAATACCCCAATTACCGCAAAGGTCTTGAGGCGTGCCTCAAGCAGGAAAAAGCCTATATAAGCGGTGAAAAACAGGCGCCTTGGGGGAGTGGAGTTGGCCCCGAATATGCCGGACAACTGGGAAATAAATCAGCTTAAGTTGCAAAAAGCACGATTATGTTAATTAAGCGTGTTTTTTTTACAACACTTTTTGCCCATATCCGAACCTCTCCCTCCCAATATCTTGAAAAAAGGATCGATAAGAGGAATATAGCACTCGTGTCTGTCTGGATTCCTGAAAATCAGCGACACAACGTGTGGACTGGTTCTCTGGAACTTAGACTACGGAATTCAACACTTATTGGAGGAATATTCCATGAATAAACTTATGCTCGGCGCTGCTGCTGTTGCTTTGTTCGTTGCTGCTACCCCAGCAATGGCACAAGACGACTCTGGCGTTAAACTGTCCCTCGGTGGTCACTTCAAAGGCTACGTAAACTACTCTAACGAAGACAACGTTCGTGATCTCGACATCCTTCGTCAAACTGAAGTTCACTTCGGTGGCGAAACCACTTTGGACAACGGCCTGACCGTTGGTGCTCACATCGAGACCGATGCTGACGCTGGCGAAGGTTTTGAAATCGACGAATCCTATGTGTACTTCTCTGGTACATGGGGTCGTGTAAACTTCGGTGCTGAAGACGGTGCTGCTTACTTGCTGCAAGTTGCTGCTCCTTCTGCTGACGACAACATCGACGGTATCCGTCAATATATCAGCCCATCTTTGATCGGCGCTGGCGTTGACTACGATAACGATATCAGCACCAAGTCTGATAAAGTAACCTACTTGTCTCCAGTATTTTCTGGTTTCCAAGCTGGTGTCTCTTTCACTCCTGAAGCTGGTGATGGATCTCGTGCTCTGACAGGTAACTCCCTCGAAGGTATCCAAGATACTGATGACGTATGGGAATTGGCTGCTCGTTACGAAGGTATGGTTAGCAACGTAGGTGTTATCCTCGGTGCTGGTTATGCTGACGCTGGCGACGATGCTCAAGAGTGGAACATCGGTGCTGATTTGGATATCGGCGCTTTCGGTTTCGGTGTTGTTTACACAGAAGCTGAATCTGATGCAATCGACATGGAATCTGACACATGGGTAGTCGGTGGTGACTACACAGTTGGACCATACAAACTCGGTCTGTCTTACTTGAACAATGATGTAGAACTCGGTTCTACAGATGTGTACGATCTTGATCGTTACACCGGTGGTGTTGTTTACACCTATGGTCCAGGTATGACCTTCCGCGGTTCTGTTGCATACTATGACGAGAGCGAATTGTTCGACGACGATGCAACAACCGTTACAATTGGTACCCAAATCAACTTCTAATCAGAAGTTAAACGGATAAGAATTTAAAAGGGCGGTATTTACCGCCCTTTTTATTGTTTTTGGAATATCCAAATAATAAAAATGCCCGAAGAAACTCCGGGCATGCTTATCATAGAATTTGCTACTCTCTATGCGTTTAGCAAGTGATCTCTCAATTTGACAAAGTCATTCTCCATGACAGTGTATTTCTCGGGTCGATCCATTAAATCTGCAAGTTGAGGGGGTAGGCCAGGTCGAACACCGATGGCTTTTTCAACGACATCAGGGAATTTTGCAGGATGCGCGCAAGCCAGTGCAACACAGGGGCCTTGATGTTCAACGCCCGATGTATGTAAGGCGTGAACGCCCACAGCCGTATGAGGATCAATAATTACACCGCACTCCGAATAAACTCTGCGAATAGTCTCAAGTGTTTGCTCATCACTGCACCGTCGGGCGATAAAATGACGGCGGGAACTTTCAAGAGCATCAGACCCGACCTCATAAGCACCGGAATTTTTCATGTCGCCCATTTTCTTGAGAAGGCGAGGTGTATCACGACCCAAACAATCATACAGAAATCGTTCAAAATTGCTGGATATTTGAATATCCATGCTCGGGCTAAAGCTGGGCTCGACGCCGGAAAGTTTCATTGCACCGCTTTCAAAATAACGAGTCAAAACATCATTGCGGTTTGAACCGATAATCAGTGGGCCAATATCTGCACCCATTTGACGGGCAACCCAACCAGCATAAATATTGCCGAAATTTCCGGTTGGCACGGCGAAGGCGGGTGTAGCTTTTAACTGGCGTGCAGCTTCAATGTAGTAAACAATCTGGGCCATGATGCGCGCCCAGTTGATAGAGTTAATAGCGGACAGATTCTTCTGCTCACGAAGTTGCGTATCGGCAAAAGCTTGTTTGACCAGATTTTGACAGTCATCGAATGTACCTTCGACCGCAATGTTATGAACGTTATCAGCAATAACGCTTGTCATCTGGCGACGCTGGATATCCGATGTCCGCCCTTGCGGATGCAAGATTGTAATCGAAATATTTTTACGACCCTTGCAAGCTTCAATCGCGGCAGAACCTGTATCACCGGATGTCGCACCGACAATCGTGATTTTTTGTCCGCTTTTTTCTAGTACATAATCAAACATCCGCCCAAGAAATTGCAGGGCAACGTCTTTAAAGGCAAGTGTTGGGCCATGAAACAGTTCAAGCAAATACACATCATTCCCAATAGGGCGCAAAGGCGTAATGTCGGGATCAATAAATGTCTTGGTCGTGTAAGTATCGTTGATAATTTTTCTGAAATCAGCTTCAGGAATATCTTTGCTGGTGAAAGGAAACATGACCTTCATGGCAACATCCTGATAAGAATGGCAGTCATTCATATCAAATAAGAATGGCCATGAGACAGGGACAAAAAGGCCGCCGTCTTTTGCAAGACCTGCAAGTAAAACATCCGTAAAGCTAGAAGTGGACTCATCTGTTGAGCGTGTGGAAACATAGCGCATAAAGAATATCTCCTGTGATACGCAGAAATATAGCACGAGATTATCGAGAGAAAAGAAATAAAAAAAGATGCCGCTTGTAACCAAGGGCATCTCTTTTTTATAAAGGACGGAAAGTCCCGATGAGGTAGAACTTATAAGATGTTCTTGCAGCGCAACTTATCACAAAAAAATATTTGTACAAACATTTTTTTAGACAGCACCTCGTGCAGATGAAATGACGAACGTTGTTAGTAGAGACCGCCTGTCCCTTGAAGGGGTGAGTCAGGATCGAAACGCGGCTCTAATAATTCACCGGCAGGCAGAGGTTCATCAAGAACTTCGAACTGTGTTCCTTGTTGTCCGTCTTGATCAGCATAGGAACGATAGCCTGGAGGCAAGGTATTTGGCTCTGTTCCGGCAAGAAACGGTTCCCAGATCGCATCAGGATCTCCTGCATACGTGCGTTGACCGGATTTGGCATTCACCTGCACCATGCGCACGCCTGAAGGAACACGAAACGGTGTCGGTGGGACGTTTTCGAATGCCTGTTCGATAAATTCTTTAAATACAGGAAGGGCAACAGAAGAGCCTGTCTCTTTCTTGCCGAGAGATTTAGGGTCATCAAATCCGGTATAAACCCCAATCACCATATCCGGCGTGAAACCAATGAACCAAGCATCTTTGGAGTCATTGGTAGTCCCTGTTTTTCCGGCCAAAGGACGGTCTAAAGAGACCAGCTTACGAGCTGTTCCGCGCTGGACGACGCCTTCCATAATCGACACCATCTGATAGGTGGTTCTTGGATCGGCAATCTGTTCCCGCGTATCGGGAAGGTCAGGAGTTGTTTGATTTTCCCACTTAATCAACGGACCACAGCCTGCACAAGGGCGCATGTCGGATTTTTCGATTGTTTTGCCGAAACGATCCTGAACACGGTCGATAAAGGTAGGTGTGATTTTCTTACCTCCGTTCACGATCATGCCATAGGCCGTTGTCAGCTTCATCAGAGTAGTTTCGCTTGCCCCAAGAGTTGCTGACAGGTAGGGCTGCATATCATCGGAGATACCGAACTTTTTGGCATAATCAACAACCGTATCAATTCCGATCTGTTGGGCCAAACGAATGGTCATCAGGTTACGGGATTTCTCGACACCGACACGCAGCGGCGTAGGTCCGTAAAACTCACCGGAATAGTTTTCCGGACGCCAGACATTCCCCGCACTATCAGTAAAGACAATCGGAGCATCCATAATGATGGTGGATGGGGTATAGCCTTTATCAAGGGCCGCCAGATAAACAAACGGTTTAAAAGCTGATCCGGGCTGTCTTTCGGCTTGCGTTGCGCGGTTAAATTCACTCCCGTCAAACTTCCAACCACCTTGAATAGCCAGAATACGACCGGTGTTCGGGTCAAGAGCAACCAAAGCTCCTTGGATCTCGGGAACCTGCCTCAGGATATAATCTGTTTTGTCCTTTGACGTTTCTGCTTCTGCAAGAACCAAATCTCCTGCCTTGAGGGATTTGTTTTTGCTCCATGTCATGTCTTCGGCGCGGATATGGGATTTTGTGCCGTCACTAAATCCGATTTGTGCACTCCCGCCCGTGACATCCAGAACCATAGCCAGACGCCAGTTCGCGAGCATACCCACAGGACCGGGCTTGGATTTAACAACCTCCTGCCAGTTGTCGGTTGTACCCAAACGTTCTACAGGGCCACGCCATCCGTGACGGCGGTCATAATCCATCAATCCGTCTTGAAGTGTTTTCTCGGCAATGGCCTGCAAACGGGGATCAAGACTTGTTCTAACCGAGAGGCCGCCCCCATACAAAGCTTCAGAGCCGTAATCCTTAATCAGGGCGCGGCGAACTTCCTCGGCAAAATAAGGGGCATTAACAACGTCTTCTTCCTTGGTGGCAACCACCACTAAAGGTGTTTCTTTCGCCAAGGACGCTTGTGTCTCGGTAATGTATCCTTCAACGACCATACGGTCGATAACCCAGTTACGGCGTGTAACAGCCGCGTCATGCTTATGAACAGGATGGTAGTTATTGGGTGCCTTCGGCAGGGCCGCCAAAAAAGCAGCTTCTGCAACATTCAGCTCATCAAGCGGCTTGTTGAAGTAATGGAGTGACGCTGCCGCCACACCATAGGCACGTGACCCGAGAAAGATCTGATTGAGGTATAGCTCCAAAATACGGTCTTTGGACAAGACCTGTTCCATTTTATAAGCAAGAATTGCTTCTTTGATCTTTCTCCCATAGGAGACTTCGTTATTCAAAAGGAAGTTTTTGGCAACTTGCTGGGTAATGGTGGATGCCCCAACAGGACGTCGACCGCTACCGGCATTTTTAAGGTTAATCAAAACGGCACGTGCGATAGCACTCAGATCAACACCTTTATGTTTATAAAAATTCTGATCCTCAGCAGAGAGGAAGGCTTCCTTCACGATGTCAGGGATTTCCTGAATAGGAACAAAGATCCGCTTTTCTTCGGCAAACTCTGCCAGAAACCGTCCGTCACCTGCGTGAACCCGTGTTACAACAGGGGGTTTGTAATCCTGTAGTTGGGCAAATTCGGGCAGGGACTGTCCGTATTTATAGAAGATAGCAAAAACCAGAATAACCCCCGCTACGGCTCCGATAAAGCCCAGCGAGATCAGAAATAAAAAAAAGCGGCCGATCCATTTCATGGCCTTGTTTATCGCACAAGACGCGCACACAGAAAAGGGTTATAAGAGCTGATGGAGAATTTAAAATATATTCCGAACGCGGACCTGATCCCGTTTGATCTGGCCGCCACATTGCCGACAGTCGGGAATGCCCTGATTTGTGATTGTGTCTATGCGCAAAAAGACCATAAGGAAAATGTCTTCGGACAAATATACGCTCCCGAAGCGCGTATTTTGGGCCATAAAGACATGGTTTTATTGGTGCTGCTGGCGGCGATGGATTTATACCAAAGCTATGAATGGACGTTGATTGTAAAAGATTGCTTGCGGCCTGTAGAAGCGCAGCAAAAAATGATCGACACGGACATTGTCCGCAACAACCCGCAATGGCTTGAAGAGCCAAGATTTTTATCCTCTCCGGGGCAAGGTGGACACCCAAGAGGTTTGGCTGTAGACCTCTCCGCGCGTGATAAATATGGGGCAGACATAGATTTCGGTACAGCCTTTGATCTTTTTTCCCATAGTTCTGATGCGGTGCATAACCCTGCCCACAGGCAACATCCACATTTGGCGTCATCTGTCAGAGAGAACAGGGGTAAGTTGGATGGGGCCATGGAGCGCGCGGCAAAGTCCCTCGAAATGGAATTGGTCCTGCTATCAACGGAATGGTGGGATTTCAGAACACCTGCCGCTTACAGCAACATGTTTTCCCCCATTCGGGATGCCGATCTTGAACCATGGCAGAAAATGACAACGCCGCCATCGGAAATTCCCCAGGCTCAAAAGGACAAAATAACCCTAAGCTTGGCGAACAGCTTGAAGAAATTCGGAAATTTTTGAGCAATCCTTAATTCCGGGGGCAGATTCAACGCCGCTAGAGACGTCAACAGCGTCTGGAGACAGGGTGGATAGGGCTTCCTTGACATTCCCTGCATGTAACCCGCCGGAAAGCATCCATGGCCGCGAGAATTTGCGATTCTGCAGGATTTTCCAATCAAAGCTTTGCCCACTACCACCGAATTGGGGAGTTTTTGCGTCGAAGAGCAACCAATCGCTTACCTGCTCATAGTCAGCTATCCCATCCAGATCAGACTGCTGTGCGACGGGAATGGCTTTGATAACAGGGATGTGGAACACGGATTTAATTTCAGCAACACGTACAGGGTCTTCATGGCCATGAAGCTGGATCATATCAATTGGAACCGCAGAAACAGTGCGGTCCAGAGTGGCGTTGTCCGGATTGACAAATAGCCCGACTGTACGTACGCCTGTCGGGGCTGTGCGTGCCAGAATGCGGGCTTGCTCGGGGTCAATATAGCGGGATGATGGCGGGTAAAAGACCAGACCGATAAATCTGGCGCCCCCTTTGGCGGCGCAATCCAGATGTGAGGGGTCAGAAATTCCGCAAATCTTAACGTCAGTCATGATATTCTTTCCGAAATGGAAAAGCTTTCTCTGCGATTCATTTGTGCTTTGAGAGATTTTTCAGTATAATAATCGAGAAAGCAAGTAAAATTATAGAACTCTATATAAGGATCGCCGAAAGGGAAGATAAGCATGGCACTTGATCTGGATGACGATGACGATATCCTCGCCGCCAAAGCCAAGAAGAGCGCGGGGGAGGAAACCAAATATATCATCCCCGAAAACGCACCCGTGCTGCCGAGTATAATCAGCGGCGACCGCGATGCGGAGCTGGTTGTAAATGTCGACTCTCAGGCAGCGATTCTTTATAACAAACCGCTGCCCGAAGAAATAGAGTGGGTTGAATATGACATAGACCTCTCCATGTTAACTTTCGTAACGGCGAAAGGAAAAGTTCAGGGATTGGGAATGAAGGTGCACAAGCCCTTCAGAAAATATTTGTCCAAAGCGGACGAGATTATGCTGATCTATATGCAGGATTCGAAAATTCCGGTGTCTTTCGTTCCTGTAAAAATGGTGGTGCGATACACAGGTTTATAAGTCAAAAAAACAAAACGGTATTTGGTAAAGTATAAGGCGTAGAGGAGATAACATGAACAGCGCACAAGCACTTAAGCAGCTCGGGGAAGCATTTTATAATGACCGATATGTGCAGATTAATCCTTCAGGAATGTTGGATAAAGCTTCTGCAGTAGCCAGTTCGGTTAAATATTCACAAGAGCAAATAACTGCTCTGACAAAACAAATTGATGCAGCACCAAACGTTTCAAAAGTTATTAATTCAATCACAGAGCAATCGACGGATGTTGAGGCATTTTCCGCAGCGTTGGTAAAAAAGCTCAAACAAGACCCACAACTGATTGAAAAGTTGGAAAAAGAGCTGGAAAAAAATCCGGAACTTGGGAAACAACTCTCCGATAGAATTGTAAAGAATCAGGCTGCTGCTTCTCAAGATTTGATGCGCTATAACGGAAGCAATTTACAGGCAATAGTAAGTCCGGCACAACCAACTCCGGCACCTGCGCCGACAACCGCGGCGCCTGTGGCAGCTCCGGCGGATCCTGCTGCCGCGCCTGCTAAGCAACCTAATGCTGCACCACAGGGAACAAAGCCAACTCAACCAACTAAGCCTGCTGCCGCGCCGACAACCGCAGCACCTGCGCCTGTGGCAACACCGGTAGATCCTGCTGTTACACCGAACAAACCTGCAGTAGATATTCCGAAGCCTCCAGAGGACGCTTTCACGGTTCAGACAATGGGTAAACAGATTTATAATGATATTCTCACAAAGTCTGATGCGGATGTCTCGAAGATGATTGATCCATCTTTTGTAAAAGGTATGGCTGCGGGAATGGCAACCATGGCCGTTGATAAGTTCGGCGTCGATGAAGCCAAGGCGCACGGTTTTGCAGAGCGTGTGAATGGAGATCCCAAGCTGCAAGAAGCCATTGCTAATAATTTGAAAGAGCACCCTGATTTTGTGCGTAATTTGGCAAAAATGGCAAACGACGATAGTCAGGTTCCTGAGCATATGCGCCAGACAGCTAAAAAAGAGCTGGAAAAAATTATGGAGAAACCGGAGCTTTTGGCTAGTGAAGATTACGTCAACGGCCTGAATGGAAAGCTACAAATGGCCAATGGACTCAACAAATTTGCGAACATGTTTGGAAACATGTTCGGCGTTGATATGAACGGCATGATGGGTAACATTGGTGAATTCTTCCAAGGGTTCATTCAAAAAATCATGGATTTTATCGGAAACCTGACAGGTAATCCGAACATGATAAGTGGCAGCAATATGGGGCTCGGAATGACCCAGAACCTCCACCACTCTATGTATGAGACACAATCCATGCGCGTTCTTCCTGACGAAAACGGAAAGTTATTCCATGAAGTGAAAAAGGGAAGCTCTTCCTATCAGGAGCAGAACCAAATTGAAGTTCAAGGGTCGGATGGGAAGCCAATCAAGGTTGTACCGACCGATGGTGCAATCAAGATTTCAGAAAATGCAAATGGCGATGTCCGTTTGCGTGTAGCCGCCTCTTATGACGAAGCCGGGAATGTTCGCTATACGCGTGATGTATCCCTATCGAAAGAAGGGTTTGAGCAATATAAGGCTCAAGTCGCAATTCGTGGTGCTGCAGAACCTGTAAAAGACGTCCCGAATCGTGAGCCAATGCAAACCGTTTATCTTGATCCGAAAAGCGGTATGGAGGTTCCTGATCCGACAGTTAAACCGCAACAAGGCCCAAGCGTCACCGATCTGGATATGACCAAGAAAATGATGCAAAACCCTGACGGACCAATGCAGGGTATGGGTATGGGATTATCGACCTAGCTCGCCAATTCTTGAAGGTTTTTATAAAGATCAAGAGCGTCGGGGTTCGCAAGAGCTTCGACGTTTTTCACAGGACGCCCGTGAATAACCTCCTTAACAGCCAACTCAACAATCTTGTTGCTCTTCGTGCGCGGAATGTCTGTTATTTGAATAATCTTCGCGGGGACGTGTCGAGGGGAGGCTCCGGTTCTGATGCGCGTCTTAATCCGCGACATCAGGTCATCATTTAATGACACGCCTTCTTTAAGACGAACGAAAAGAATGACGCGCTCGTCATTATCCCACAATTGTCCGACAGCGATGCTTTCCATCACTTCCGGAATTTGCTCTACCTGACGGTAAATCTCGGCAGTACCGATCCGAACGCCACCCGGATTAAGGGTTGCATCAGAACGTCCGAGAATAATAAAGCCGCCATGTTCTGTGCGCTCGATCCAGTCGCCATGACACCAGATATTTTCAAATCTGTCGAAATAGGCGCTATGATAACGTTTTCTTCCTTCGTCATTCCAGAAAAAGACAGGCATGGACGGGAAAGGTTTTGTGCAAACCAGCTCCCCGCTACCTGCACCGGCCGGCATTGCTTTGCCTTCACCGTCAAAAACCTCGATAGCATAACCGAGGCCTGCCCCTTGAATTTCACCACGCCAAACAGGAGAAAGAACATTCCCGATCACAAAACACGAAATAATATCTGTACCACCGGAAATGGATGCCAAATGAACATCTTCTTTGATGGTGTTGTACACATAATCAAAACTCTCATGAACCAATGGTGAACCGGTTGAGGTAATCGTCTTGAGTGTTGAAAGATCAAACTTATCTTTAACAACACATCCTTCGGCTTTCAGTGCATCAATGTATTTCGCACCTGTTCCGAACAAAGTACAATCATGTGCCGTCGTATAGTCCCACAATGCATAGGGGTTCGGATAAAATGGAGATCCGTCATACAGCATCAAACAAGCGCCGCTGGCAAGGGCAGTAATCTGCCAGTTCCACATCATCCATCCGCATGTTGTGAAATAAAAGACTTTATCATCGCGCTTAATATCACATTGCAACAAATGTTCTTTCATATGCTGCAACAATGTTCCTCCATGTCCGTGCACAATACATTTTGGAACGCCTGTTGTCCCGCTCGAGAACATAATGAACAGCGGATGATTAAAAGGAAGACGCTCGAATGTCGGGGATTGTTCGGAAAAACGACCTATAAACTCATCCATATGAACCGCTAAAGGCAAAGAAGACAAATCAGCTAACTGGCCGGATCCTTGAGAGACAAAAGGAACAATAACTATCTTCTCGATAGATGGAATGCTCGGAAGGGCGTCTTTGATCTTGGATAAAACATCTACGGTCTTGCCGTTATAAAAATATCCGTCAACTGAGATCAAAATCTTGGGTTCAATTTGACCGAACCGATCAATCACACCTTGTACACCGAAATCAGGAGAGGCCGACGACCAAATCGCTCCGATGGATGCAGCAGCAAGTGCTCCGATCAAGGTTTCAGGTAAGTTCGGCATATATCCGGCGACACGGTCACCTTTTTGTACACCTGCAGCAATCAGGGCTTGCTGCCATTTCGATACCAGTCCGCGTAATTCCGCAAAACTGATTTCGCGCTCACGGGCCAACTCATCACGAAAAATAATGGCTGGAGAATTGTCGTGACGTTTTAGAAGGTTTTCTGCCCAGTTGATTTCGGCTTCAGGAAAAAATTGGGCCTTCTCCATTTGATCGCCGTCTTGAAGCGCAACGGAACCTTTAACCCCTAACACGCCTGCGAAATCCCAAAAAGACGACCAGAAAGCGCCAACATCCGATAAGGACCAATTGTGAAGGGTCGCATAATCCACATCTTTCGCAAAACCGTTTCGTTGGGCAAAAGCCATCAAATGAGAATTTTCAATCAGAGAAGGAGAAGGAGTCCAAAGCGGGGCAGAAGTGGTCATAACAAAACCTTGCGGGGTTAAAATAACTGGAATTCAGCGCAACAGAGTGTAGGTAAGTTCGGATAGACTTGCAATATCCAATGGAAAATCGCTCTCTAAAATCAGCATATGTTAAAAGGAGCGGAAAAAAATATGGGAAGTGAATTATTTTATGTAACAAATTAGCCTGTCCACCCGAAGACCGCTAAAGCACTGATGCGACTCGGAATTTACAAATTCGGTTCTTCGCGTATGCTGTACCGAAATAGGACCAAATCAATAAAGGACAGACTGAATGCCGTTTTTATCCAGAATTACCCCAATTCTTAATCTGATGATTATGTTGGCGGGTGTGGCAGGCTTCTCGGGCAGCGTACATGCAGAAAAAATAGCCGAAACAGCCAAAGACGGCGTTCCCCGCTATGTGAAGGTCAATATTATTCCGGAACAGGACGCTGTGACCCCCGGCGAAGACCTCGGAATTGCAATCCAGCAAATTCATGCGCCGGAATGGCATACCTACTGGAAAAACCCCGGAGATTCGGGTGAATCGACAAGCATTGAATGGACGTTGCCGGAAGGATTTAAAGCAGGTGACATCGAATACCCCGCACCGCATCGCTTGGCGTATGGTCCGCTCATGAATTATGGATTCGGAGATGAGGTTGTTCTTTTGACCTCTCTTCATGTGCCTGAAAAAATTACGACAGATGAAGTAACTCTCTCAGCAAACATATCGTGGTTGGTCTGCAAAGATATTTGCGTTCCCGAATATACATCTGTCACATTAGTTCTTCCTGTTGCAACAGCAGACAATCCAGCTAGCCCAAGCAATCCGGAGTTTTTCGAGCAAGCACGCACAAAAATCCCGCAACAGAAAATCTGGCAGGGAATGATCGAAGAACAAGACCAAACATTGAAAATCTCGTTTGATCCGGATGCACAAAATGTAGAAGAACTCCAAGGCGGTAGTGATTTCTTTTTCTTCCCCGAAGAATGGGGAATTCTTGTGAACTCTGCTCCGCAAGATGTTTCGGTAAATTCCGGACGTTTGATTATCTCTGTGCAGCGGGATACCAGACCTTTATCTAAGATCAATAATCTAGCTGGCGTTTTGACATACAAAACAAAAGACGGTGAAGATAAGGCGATTGCGCTGGATGTAGCCGTCTCGGGAAAACAGACAGAAGCAGCAGTGGCTCCGCTTCTATCAGGACCAACTGAAGAGGGTGCTATAACAGAAGAGCCGGTTACAGTTGTACAGGCAATCTTTCTCGCCTTGCTTGGCGGTATCATTCTGAATTTAATGCCATGCGTATTTCCTGTCCTTTCTATGAAGGCTCTCTCTCTCGTCAAAATGTCAGAAAAAGAACAAAAACATTCTGTGATGCATGGTCTGGTTTATACAACAGGTGTTATGGTCTGTTTTGCAATTATTGCGGCGTCCCTGATCGGGTTAAAATCGGCTGGAGAAGAAATCGGCTGGGGGTTCCAGCTCCAGAATCCTGTCGTGGTTTTATTGCTGGCATATTTATTATTTGTCATGGCCCTCAATTTATCAGGTTTCTTTGAATTCAAAGGTCACCTTTTCAGCAATATTGGGCATAAGTTGGCAGCCAAGCACGGATATACCGGAACATTCTTTACAGGGATGTTGGCAACCATCGTTGCAACGCCGTGTACAGCACCTTTTATGGGACCTGCCATGGGATTTGCACTAACTCAAAGTGCAATCATTGCGATGATCGTTTTTCTGGCTCTGGGGTTTGGCTTGGCTTTGCCGTATCTGGCTTTATGCATCTTCCCTCCACTCAGGAAAGCCCTCCCTAAACCAGGGGCGTGGATGGAAACATTCCGCCAATTTATGGCGTTTCCGCTATATGCTTCTGTGGCTTGGCTGGTCTGGGTTTACGGACAACAGGTTTCAGGAAGCTATGGTGTAATGCTTGCTCTCTTCGGCCTGATCTTGATCGCATTTTCCGTCTGGATCGCCCGCCACACGCCTCACCGCCAACCAATGAGATCTGCCGTTCATGGGCTGACATACTCCGCAGTTGCACTTTCAATTCTGATTGTAGCGTTAAGCGCGATGAAACCTGAATTTATGCAACAAGACACACAAACCGAAGCAGTCGAGCACTATTCCGAAGCCTACACCACCCAACGTTATGAAGACGCACTGGCCGGTGATCGCCCAATCTTCGTAAATATGACGGCAGCTTGGTGCATTACATGCAAATGGAATGAACGCGTAGCCCTCGCAACGGAGGCAACACATGATCTTTTCGAAAGAAATAACGTCGTTGTTTTGCAGGGAGACTGGACAAATCAAAATGCGGAAATTACAAAATTCCTCTCCGGTCATGGACGCAGCGGTGTTCCGCTCTATGTGTTTATCGGCGCACGTGATCCGAAAACAGGTGAACGTCCCGAAGGACGTGTACTGCCTCAAATTCTGACACCCGGACTTGTTGCAGAATATGTAGAAGTAAAGTCGTAAAAAATTAACCACGAACCAAACGGAAAGAAAGGATCACAATGAAAACTTTGCTTATGGCGGCTCTGGCTGTCGTCTTTATGGGAGGGCCAGCGTTAGCAGACCATCATGAAGAAATGAATCACGAGATGATGGAACATGAAATGCCTGCTATGGCGTCAGGTGAATCCATGGCTGTTGTCGGTAAGGCAGCTCCGGAATTCATGTTAAATGACATTAATGGTGATCATGTGATGCTGTCTGCCCTGAAAGGCAAGACTGTTGTTTTGGAATGGACAAACAGCCAATGTCCGTATGTCCGGAAACATTATGATTCACACAACATGCAAAATCTTCAAAAAGAAGCAACCGATGACGGTGTTGTCTGGATTTCTATTAACTCAGGAGCAGAAGGCAAAGAAGGATTTGTAACTCCGGAAGAAGAAAAAACGCTTCTTGAAAAAGAAGGTGCGCATCCTTCCTACGTACTTCTTGATACAAAAGGGACGATCGGTAAGCTCTACGGTGCAAAAACCACACCGCATATGTTTGTCATCAATGGCGAAGGCACACTGGTTTATGCAGGCGCAATTGATTCCGATAAAAGCTTTAAGCCTGAAGCGATTGAATCATCGACCAACTATGTCCGTGAAGCTCTGAAATCCCTAAAAGCCGGAACAGCAATCGAAGTTTCTGAAACCGCACCATATGGTTGCGGGGTGAAATACTAGCTAAAGACTTGAATTCATTCAGGAGAAAGCCCGGACTCATTGCCGGGCTTTTTTCAATAAATACTATCGAACAGGGTAAAAATTATGCCATACTGAACTGATCTTGATTCGTAACGTATCGGATAGTCCAGAGATGCCCGCCAAATCGACCCTAAAAAAAGACAAAAAAACTGAAGCCGTGAAAGAACCGGCTAAAAAAGCGAAGAAGCCTTCTGCAAGCAAAACTGCCAAAAAGCAGTCTACAGGCACTCGTAAATCTACTGTGGCCCGCAAGAAAGCGGCTAACAGTAAGGCAACGCAGGCAGGTTCCAAGTCAAAATCAAAAGATACATCCTTGAGATTGGTTGTTTCCGATGAAGGAAAAATCATTTTCTCGACGCCTGAAATGCAAAAGAAAATAGGTGTGTCCGACAATCAGCATACGGTTCTCTCTCTAAGAGATATTCTTGAATTCGAAAGCCCGGAAGACGCGCTTCATGATCGTCCGTGCATCGGTATGTTTGCCATGGATTCTGAAGATGAGACCGGAGATGTTTGGACAGCATCAATTGTTCCGGGAGAACATCAGGTTGCCCTGTCTCATAACGGAAAAAAATTCGAAGCTAATTTGCGATTTGATCGCGTCGAAATGCCGGGCAAAAAGTCCTATCTGGTAATTTCCGGCGAAGAAGAAAAAGAGCCACAGGTCAATGATATTCTGGCCAGCCTCGAAAAGCAGAAAAAAGAAATCGTAAAAAAAGAGAGTGCAAACTCCCATTCTGGGGTTCAGGCATCACAGCCGACGACGTGGGAACAAAATATTCACGTCTTCCAATCTATAGGCCACGATTTCCTGATATTATTGTCTCCGCGCGGGAAGATCATCGAAAGTAACGAAATCTTCCAATTGGCGATGGGGTACGAATTGGGAGAACTAAACGGCAAGCCGTTTCTTGATTTCATTCACACCGAAGACCGTCCGTACGTGCAGCCAATATTCAAGACAATGATCTTGAGCAATAATGAAGACGGATCAGCACCACTGGTGGCAACAGAATGTCGTGTTATCACTGCTGATGGGTCTGTTCGCTGGTTGGATTGTCGCCTTAAAGTCAATAACGGTCATCTTTATATGGTGGCCCGCGATCTGACAGAATCTAAAACCCACGAAGCTGAATTATTGCGTCGGGAACAACAGCTCTCCGAAGCGCAGGAAATCGGGCGCATGGGGCATTGGACATGGAGAATAGGGGATGAGAGACTAGAATTCTCTACCGAAATTTTCCGCATCTTCGGTCAAACCGCAGACTCGTTCACACCAACCATAGACACGGTCAATGACCTGTTGCATCGACGCGACCGCGGGCGCATGGCACAAGCCTTCCAGCGCGCTATGATCGAACAGAGAAATTACGAAATGGAATTTCGGATCATTCGCCCAAGCGGCGAAGTGCGTTTCATTCTGCTTCAGGGAAGATGCGAACTCGATGATGAAGGTGATGTTATCGCCTTGTTCGGGATCATGCAGGATATTACAGAGCGCACGCAACACGAGCGCGAACTCTGTGAAGCTAAAGAAGCTGCGGAGCGTGCTTACGCTGCGAAGTCCCAATTCCTCGCGAATATGAGCCACGAACTCAGAACGCCACTCAATGCGATTATCGGGTTCTCCGAAATGATCGAACGACAAATGTTGGGACCGATCGGAACAGAGAAATATCTCGATTATATCGGTGGTATTCGTCAAAGCGGTGAGCACCTTCTTGATTTGATTAGCGACATTCTTGATATGTCGAAGATCGAAGCGGGGAAATACACATTGGATGTCGAGGAGTTTAATCTCTTTAAAGTCATGCGTCTCGCAATTCATATGATTGAAGGTCGTGCGCTTGATGGAGGCGTGAAAGTCGTGTCCTCTATCCCTGAAGAAGGGGACTTACAAATCACCGGAGATCGCCGCGCCATTATGCAGATGATCCTGAACATTCTCTCAAACGCCGTAAAATTTACAGATGAAGGCGGAGAAGTCAGAGTAACCTGTCATACAGAAGACGACCGCATAGAGATGTGCGTAGAAGACACAGGGATCGGCATTCCGGCGAATAAACTGCGCTACGTTACTAGGCCGTTTGAACAGGCTGCCAATCAATTCACCAGAAATCATGAGGGATCTGGTCTGGGCCTTGCCATTACCAAGGAACTGGCGGAGCTTCATGGAGGCATCCTTGTCATCAAATCAACAGTCGGGGTGGGGACATCCGTACGAATCACCCTCCCGCGTCAGGCAGTTCTAACCGCATCCCGTGGCGACCACGTCGAATAAAAAAAGATCAAAAATTTCGATACGGAGCGATAAGTAATATATTTTCAAAGTTAAACTTAAAAAAAATACAAGTAAGTAAAATCGAGTAACGCTGCGTTAACCTTTTTCGGGCATAACTATTCAACCGGCAGATCTGCCGCGACACATATTGAATTTAAAGACATAGCTGGAATAGAATTAAGAATATGCCCTTCCTGAACGACATATACCCTGACGAGTTTTTACTGGAGAAAGGCGACGATTTTTCTACCGACCTCTTTGAGGAAGGGGAAGCCGTCTCTCTGGAAGATTTGTTGCATCTGGTTCAGGAATCGTCCGAAGACGGATCGTTGGATATTCGCAATGCCCATTTCGAATGCGATGAAGATGCACTGGTTTGGGGGTTATCCGTTTTGTGCGAAACCCGCTTGGGTCGCGATCTGGCATTTGATGCCCGTTTTGAAGATTGGTCAATCGAGGTTGATGACATCGAGGACGGAGCACATATTATCAACTCACAGCTTCGAATTCTCATTCTGCCGAGATGTGCACCATCCCCGCAAACACTTTCTCGTTCTCAATCCGAACGAAGTGCGTTCTTAATGGAGCTGGCGCGTGGACTGCGCGGCATATGGCATGATATGACAGAGGCACGTATCACTACAGATGTAACAATTGACGACCAGATTCTCTGGGCAAGATTGCGTCAGGCTGACCTTGATATGTGCGCTTTACGCATGGCATGGGAAATTCGTCAAACAGGCATGGGCGGACTATGGCGTCAAATCATTGCCTCTCCTCTGGGGGATATGGCGGTTGTTGCCGGAGAAATCTGGGGAGCGGAAGAACAGGAAGACTCTCGTGACACAGTAGACTTGCCGCTTTACGGGTTCTCGCATTTGGTGTTGGAATGGCTAAAAGATGCCAATTTGGTCAACGCGGTTGATGCTCACACGCTGGACGCTTTGGACGTAAGATTACAACGTTCTATCAATGATGTTTGTGGACCAGTTCAATTGGCGGCACGCGATATACTCAATCTTTCAACAATTCCGGGTGAAGGGGCTTATATCGCTTCTTTGGCGCGCACAATTTTGTTTGCCCCGTCTTTCCGCGAGATTCCTGATCCGGTAAATGAAGCATACTTGCGTCAGATACTGGAAGAATGCGAACTGACGCGCTCCAGCCCACTCGTCTTCACGGATAGTGAATTGGAAAAGAAATTCTTTCCGCACAAGCTGGATACGCTAGCTTAGTGGAGTTGAGGAACTGCACCGATCTTTTCTGCAATCTGCATAAATTTCTGAACAGCTTCGTGACTGGTCGACCGCGATGCCATGAAATTGAAGGCATATTGCCAAATCCCGACTGCATATTTTTGGGGTGCAGCCTGAGCAAATTGTTCAGCCATCATATAAGCTGTCTCGAAAGTCTCTTTTGCAGTTGGACGCACATGATCAAGACCCGCATCCAAAGCCTGAAACCCCTGTTCCACATGATCGCGATGAAATTTGATCGTTGTGATGCGCTTGATCGAATTTTGCAGCTCTGAGAGTGTCTCTGCGCGTGCCATTTCATTAAATATTGCCAATCCTGAACTAGGATGTTGAATAACATTTCCCATCATTTTACCTGCCATTTTATGTTCCGAATTTGGAAGATTTTTATGGTAAACATATAAAATGAGATTTTTCAATGGGAAAATCACCTTAAATCTTGGAGAAAATAACTTTTCAATGTAAAAACTATGACCATGAGTTCGGCAATTAAGATATTGGAACAAAAAGTTCCACTCCTAAAAAACATGTGTCAGGCCATAGGCCACTCCATTCTGAATGTCGTTCAGGCGCTCGGAGGCATTACTCTGTTTGCACTTGATACAATCAGACACTGTCTGACACCTCCGATATTCTTGCGCCATATTTTGCGTCAATTCATTGATATAGGCTATTACTCCCTGCCGGTGGTCGGAATGACCGCATTGTTCACAGGGATGGTACTGGCTCTTCAAAGCTACACGGGGTTCTCAAGGTTTAACGCGGAAAGCGCGATTGCATCTGTTGTTGTCCTCTCGATCACCCGTGAACTCTCACCTGTTTTGGCAGGCCTCATGGTCGCAGGTCGCGTCGGAGCATCAATTGCCGCTGAAATCGGTACAATGCGTGTGACTGAACAAATTGATGCGCTCAAAACGCTCTCAGTCAATCCAATGAAATATCTGGTGGTTCCGCGCGTTGTAGCCGGAGCAATCATGCTTCCTATTCTGGTGTTGATCGGCGACATTATCGGTGTTTATGGCGGATATATTGTCTCCACCCATGTGCTGGGATTTAGCTCAGGCAGCTATCTGTACCAAACATGGCAAGTCATCGAGGAAATGGACGTTGTCTCCGGTCTCGTAAAAGCAGGAGTCTTCGGCTTCCTCGTCACATTGATGGGGTGCTACCACGGATATAATTCAGGCCGTGGTGCACAAGGTGTCGGAACGGCGACTACCAATGCGGTTGTAACAGCCTCCATCCTAATCCTTATTTTCAACTATCTGCTGACACAGGTTTTCTTCTCATGACCATGCGTCCCAAAATAGAAATGCGGGGGGTTACAAAATCCTTCGGAACAAAACATGTTTTGCAAGGTGTTGATCTTGATATTCCTGTTGGAAGTTCGATGGTTATCATCGGCGGATCAGGCACGGGGAAATCCGTAACGCTGAAATGCGTTCTGGGATTGCTTCAGGCAGACAGCGGCTCAATCAAAGTAGACGGGGTTGAAGTGGTTGGCGCATCAACACGCACCCGCGAAGAAATGATGAAAAAATTCGGCATGTTGTTCCAAGGCGGTGCACTCTTTGACTCGCTTCCTATTTGGTACAACGTCGCATTCGGTTTAATTCACGGCAAAGATGTCAGCAAAAAAGAAGCGCGCCATCTGGCAATTGAAAAACTGGAGCAGGTCGGCATGGGCGAAACCATCGCAGACCTTTATCCTGCGGAACTTTCAGGTGGGATGCAAAAACGTGTTTCTCTTGCGCGCGCCATTGCCACCAACCCTGAAATTATTTTCTTTGATGAACCGACCACAGGTCTCGACCCGATCATGGCGGATGTTATTAATGACTTGATCGTTCAGTGTGTGAAGGATTTGGGAGCAACAGCCCTGACCATTACCCATGACATGGCTTCGGCTCGTAAAATTGCCGATCATGTTGCAATGATCCATCAGGGAAAAATTATTTGGACAGGTCCGGTTGCCGATCTCGATCAATCAGGCAGCCCATATGTTGATCAATTCATCAACGGCCGCGCCTCTGGCCCGATCACCGACCCACAATCCGAACTTCTGAAATCGGCTTAAGATAAAGTATTTAAGCCACAGTCAAACCAATTAATTTTGTCGCAAGGAACAAACGACGACGCCTAGTAGAGCTAGGATAGGAGTGCAGTGACGATGCGACAGAGTTAAGTGGAAAGACTATACTTTCCACTTAGGGCCTTGGGGAGTATCCTCAATGACAATCCCTTTGGCGGCAAGCTCATCGCGAATTTCATCAGAACGTGCGAAGTTCTTGGCCTTACGTGCTTCGGTTCTCTCAACCAGCAATCCCTCAACCCACGCAGCGTCAATATCACTTGCATCTTGCCCGGCACTGAACCACACAGCAGGCTCTACACCTAGGAACCCGAGAAGTTGGGCAGCTGCAACAAATGCTGCTTTGGTTTCAGGTGTCTTTTGATCTTGAGCAGCTTTCGCCAAAGCATTCAGTTCCGCATAGGCTTTCGGCGTATTCAGATCATCACATAAAGCCTCCATCACAGATGATGGAACATCAGCAGGAACATCCGCAACATCTGAAAGTTCATCCAGAATACGGTAGAATTTATCGAGCATCTTCTGCCCCAACTCCACGCCGCTATCAGACCAGTCCAACGGCTGACGGTAATGGGCAGAAAGCAAAACATAACGAATTACTTCGCCCGGAATACCTTGTTCAATCAAATCGTGCGCCAAAGTGAAATTGCCCAGAGACTTGGACATTTTCTCGCCTTCAACGGTCAGGAAGCCGTTATGCATCCAGTATTTTGAAAACGACGTCAGATCATGCGATCCGTGCGCGCAGCAACTTTGTGCAATTTCATTTTCATGGTGCGGGAATTTAAGATCAGCCCCACCGCCGTGAATATCAATCGGCAGGCCAAGATGTTTTTCAGACATGGCAGAGCATTCAATATGCCATCCTGGTCGACCAAATCCCCAAGGACTATCCCACCCCGGTTGATCGGCATTCGATGGTTTCCACAACACAAAATCCGCCGGGTCGCGCTTGTAAGGGGCAACCTCGACACGGGCACCCGCAATCTGGTCATCACGAGAGCGCCCTGACAACCCGCCATATTCAGGAAAAGACGGCACGTTGAAAAGCACATGGCCTTCGTTGGCATAGGCATGCCCGCGTGCAATCATTTGCTCGATCAGGGAAATCATTTCAGGGATGGTTTCAGTGGCGCGTGGCTGAACATCAGGGAGCCTTACGCCGAGGGCAGCCATATCCTCGTTGTAGATCCGCTCATATTTACGCGTAATAAACTCGATTGCCTCACCGGTTTCTTGTGACGCGGCAATAATTTTGTCTTCAATATCCGTGATGTTCGAGGCGTAGGTAACTTTCGGGTAAAGAAGGCGCAAGAGTCTTTGGAGGACGTCAAATACCACTGCCATTCTGGCATTGCCAATATGAGCATAACTGTAAACGGTCGGTCCACACGCGTAGATCCTGACATGGTCAGCCTCCAACGGCACGAAATCCTGTTTTTCCCGTGCCAAAGAGTTATAGAGTTTGAAAACGTACTTCGTCGTCATAAGCTAAAGGTCTCCGCTTTTATGTGCGGAACTACCCTAGCGTCTCCGACGATTTCTCGCAAGCACTCTCACAGCTTGTCTGGACTTGCTTGCGTGCACAAGAACCGCGCCAAAGGCGAGGCTTGCAACAATACCGCTGACCACTACAGTCATAACCATCACGAAACGTCCTTTTTTGTTCGAAGGCCGCAAACGGCCCGCAGCCCGAAAGGGCTACATATACCAGAATAACAGGAATTCCCTGAAAATTTGGTTAAAAGCGCTTTGACAACGCTGTTTAAAAGACTAGTCTTTGGAAGCAGAAAATCAACATGCGAGAGGCTAGAAATGACACAATCCGGTTTTGATATGATTTTAAAAGGTGGAACTGTTGTTCTTCCGGGTAAAACCACACAGGCTGATGTCGGTGTTGTAAATGGTAAAATCGAAGCAATCGGTGATCTGTCCTCGGCTTCGGCCGCTGAAATAATCGACTGTAAAGGTCTGCATGTTTTGCCTGGCTTGATTGATACGCAGGTGCATTTTCGTGAACCCGGCGCGGATCATAAGGAAGTCCTTGAAACAGGCATGAAGGCAGCCGCCATGGGCGGGATTACAACAATCTTTGAAATGCCCAACACAAACCCGTTGACCACAACACCCGAAGCAATGGCGGATAAGCTTTCACGTGCTTCTAAGAATCCATGGGTAAACTATGCTTTTTATCTCGGCGGGACAGCCCAAAATGCGGCCAACTTGGGGGAATGGGAAAATCTGGACGGTGTCTGCGGGATTAAAATTTTCATGGGCGCAAGCACAGGTGATCTTCTCTCTGCAACCGATGAAGAAGTAGGAGCAGTCCTCGCCAACGGCAAACGGGTTGTTGCTGTTCACGCCGAAGATGAAATGATGATGAACGAGAATAAGAAAACAATTCTCGGGGACAGTCATGACGTTACACTTCACCCGGTCTGGAGATCCGCGGAATCCTGCCTCTCAGCGACAACACGTCTGGTACGTCTGGCAAGGCAACATAATCGTCGTGTGCATGTGTTGCATATTACCACTGCAGAGGAAATGGAATTTCTCGCAAAGAATAAAGACATCGCAAGCGTTGAAGTTTTGGCCAACCACCTGACACTCTATGCACCCGATTGTTACGAGCAACTAGGATCAAAGGCGCAGCAAAATCCACCGATCCGTGAGAAGAATCATCAGGATGCACTGTGGAAAGCGATTGCCAACGGAACAGTTGATATTCTGGCCTCCGACCACGCGCCGCATACTTTGGAAGAAAAAGCGAAAGAATATCCGGCAAGTCCGAGTGGCACACCGGGTGTTCAGACACTAGTCCCTGTCATGCTCAATCACGTCAATAATGGGCGCCTGACACTCGAACGCCTTGTTGATTTGATGTGTTATGGCCCGCAAAGAATTCATAAAATTATTTGCAAAGGCCGTATTGCTCGCGGCTATGATGCCGACTTTTCAATCGTAGATTTAAAGAAAAAGGACACAATTACAAACGCTCAACAACTCTCTCGTGCGGGTTGGTCCCCCTTTGACGGAATGGAAATTACAGGTTGGCCCGTCATGACAATTATTGATGGCAAAATCGTCGCAGCCTTCGGAGCGTTAAAACAACCCGGAGTTGGAAAGCCTGTCAGGTTCGAGGAAAACCGCCACTAAAATATGAAATTTTAAAAGCAACATCCTGAAGAATTAGCAATAATCATAAATTGTCATATCCGAGATATATACGAAGTCTTAATCATGCACGGGTATTCTGTAGTTTAGAGGTGTGTAAACTCCTCTGAAACACATTGACTGTGGGCGAGAAAAAAAGAAAATGACAAGTCGTGTAGAAACACAATATTCATCCGTGCCAAACACGGAGCAATTGGGGAGAAAATCAGGTTTGTTTTCCTGGGCTCAGACAAATAAAAAATCGACAAGTACCAGCATGTGGCGCAGCCGCCTGAGCTGGAAAATTGTAATGGCAGTGTTCTTGACCATCATGACGGTTCAGGCAACGCTTATGGCTCTAACATTAAAATCTTATCAGCAGGAACAGCTGATGGATTTGAAAGAAGAAGCAAGGCGGACTCTTGTGACGGTCGCAAATGACAAGATGACCGATAGATTATTGCCGCCCTATACTGAAACACAAATTAATCGTCTGGTGTCCTTTACCTCTGTTTCCGGTTTGGCAGTCTATAATATTGACTATCAACTGTTGGGAATAGGTGGTGAAAACGTCATTACGACGCTTTATTCCGAATCCGATCTGCCGAAAACATATCTCAGTGCAGATAGAAAAAATTACGAAGTTGTTCTTCGTCCGAAAGATCTGGATGGGCTGCCTTACTTTATAGTAGCACGTCTGGATGCATCAAAAGCTGCGGCAAATGTCGCTTTCTATGTCAGACAAAACATTCTGATTATGTTCCTGATGTCTGCTCTTGTGACTACTGTTTTAATGATTGCGCTTGGTAAATGGTTGTTGGAACCAATCCTGTTTATGCGCGACAATGTGTTGATGGCAATTTCCAACCCAGAATCTCCGAACATCGAACGCTCTCCTTATGACGAGAAGGATGAAGTCGGCGGAACGATCGCTGCTGCACAAGAATTGATTAAACAAAATGCGAAGAACATTCGCCAAGTCAAGAGTGCGGCTCAAAGCCAGATTCATAAGCTTGCGTTTTATGATACGTTGACGGGGCTTCCAAACAGAACACTCTTTATTCAAAAACTGGCAGAGCACGTTAAACACGCTGCCGAGAACCAGACGGAAATGCCACGTCTTGCTATTGTCGCATTCGACCTTGACCATTTTAAAGATATTAATGACTCAATGGGGCATAACGTTGGGGATGCTATTTTGAGTGCCGTCGGAAAAAGATTGCGAAACGCATTGCCGGAAAGCGCGATTGTAGCGAAATCCGGAGAAGATGAGTACGCAGTGACCTTCCCGCTGACTTCAGGTATAAGTGCCAAGGATGTCGGTGAAAAAGTGCGGGCTATAATTTCACATGAACCATTCCGCGTCTTTAATGAATCCTTCCAGGTCCGTGCGTCAATTGGTGTGGCAACATTCCCTGATGATGCGATTGATCCGGATCAGGTATTGAAAAATGCCGATATTGCCCTTAACCGTGCAAAAGAAGACGGACGCGATTGTGTTCGTGAATATCTTGAAGACTTTGATAAGGCTGTTCAGGCACGTTTCCAGATGCTGCGCGACTTGAGAAGTGCTCTCGAGAACCAGGAACTGATGTTGTACTACCAACCACAGCTGGATCTTCGAACCGGCCGTGTTATCGGTGCCGAAGCTCTGATCCGTTGGTTCAAAAAAGACAACAGCAAAGAAGGCGGAAAGTTTATCTCCCCTGGCGAATTTATCCCGATTGCTGAGCAGTCAGGTTTGATCGTCCCTATCGGTGAGTGGGTTATGATGCACGCCTGTCAGGAAGCTAAGAGATGGCACGATAAAGGCAATATGATTCGTATCGCAGTCAACGTATCCGGTGAACAATTCCAGCAAAGTGACATTGTGGCCCATACCAAAAAGGTCATCGAGACAACAGGAATCAATCCGCACCTTCTGGAGCTTGAGGTCACGGAAAGTGCGTTTATGGAAGACATTCAACAGACCGTCAAAACTTTGAAAGAACTTCACTCTCTTGGTGTTGAACTGGCGATTGACGACTTTGGAACAGGCTATTCATCTCTGTCTTATCTACGCCAATTCCCGATTGACCGCTTGAAAATTGACCAATCCTTTATCCGGAATGCTCTGAACAATGCGGATGATGCGGCGATTGCCAAAACCATTATCGGTTTGGGTCGCTCTCTGAACCTGAAAATTATCGCGGAAGGTGTGGAAACAAAAGAACATGAAACATTCCTGATTGCAGAAGGATGTGATGAGGTTCAAGGATTCCGTTATTCCCGTCCGATACCGGATTACCAGATTCAGGAATTCATCAGTAGCTATACAGGCAATCTGGATTATTTCGACGCCTCCGCTGCCTAAGCGGAGTCGTGATTTCTCAAGAGAATTTCATGAAAACATCTGTTTCCGAGACGGTCAACATCGGTTATGATACGCCCGCGTCCGGCATTGCTGGCGCATCGGCAGGTCAATTACTTTCAAGGACAGATAACATGGTATCCCGAACAACTCGCAAATCTTTTCTTATGCTGTCTTGCGCAGCATTGGTCGTTTTGGGGCAGATTGCAGGTGCGCTCGCCGCATCTGACACACAACCGGCAATTCCGGCGCCTTTGCAGACAATGGTGGAAAAGGGAGCACAAATCAGATATTTGGGCCGCGAATTGGGTCTGGATGGCTGGGTAACTATTCAAGCCGGTGATGAGCAATATTTTTACTCGACACCCGATGGGCAAGGTCTCTTGATGGGAATTTTGTTCAATAATAAGGGCGACGCTGTGACGTTACACCAGATCAACGCATTAAGAGATAAAGAGGGTCCTGCTATCGACCGTTTGGCAGGCTACGCGCCGACAGAAGAGCCTGCCCCAACAAGCGGTGCAGCCAGTTCATCACCGACAGCGGCTTCATCTGCGCCAGATATGAGCAATCCGCAAGAAGTATTGCGCTCTGCTGCTAAATCCAAGGCTGAACAACTCTATGATTCAGTCCAGTCTGCAAACTGGATTCAACTAGGGGATAAATCTGCACCGGCCATATATACGTTTATTGATCCGGAATGCCCGCATTGCCACGATTTGATTGATGATTTCAGAAACTCAAGCTATCTCGACCGCGGATTAGTCCAGTTGCGCCTAATTCCTGTAGGAGTGCTGAGCGAGAAAAGTCTAGCGGAGGCAGCATATCTGATTGCATCTCCAAATCCGCAAAAAGACCTGTTTAATCACCTGGACGGTAAAGAAAATGCGCTTTTGGTCGATAAAAACGCCAATACGCAGTCAGTTCAGCGAAATATGCAGATCATGCAGGATTGGAAGCTGGACGTCACGCCATTTTCCGTATATAAGGATGTGAGCGGCAAAGTAAAAGTTTTACAGGGAAGACCTGATGACCTTAAGAAACTAATAGCAGAGTTGCGATAAAATAAAAATTGGGATAGAAGGCGTGTCCATGGAGCAACGTTCGGCATTCTTGTTACAAGTATTGGAAAAACTCGCAGCCCCTTTGGTGGCTGCGATCAGCGAAGTATCGGTTAGACAGCAAATGTCCCCCGATCCGGCGCAGCATGGCAGTCTCAAGCCTGAAGCCGAACAAGTGGCCGGTCTTTTGACCAAATCCACGCAAATGAGTATTTCCCTGACCGATTTTGTGGATATGAAACTCCCTGAAAACGAGGCAGATTCTCTTCGTTTGGCCCTGACATCTCTGGCATCTCCTATGATTGCCAACATCTATCGTTTGGCTGGGCGCGCACCGACAGATGCGGAAGTAGATCGCGTGACCTCGGCTTTAAATGCCGTAATTAGCTATGCTGATGGCTTTACACCGGCTGCAGACGCCACAAGCCGCATGTCAAATCTGGAAAATGATTTTGCGCCAAGTGACCCGTCTCAAGTCAGTATCTTGTATATCAGTGCCTTGTTGCCTGCGATTAACTCGGTCATGTCTTATTCCTTTGGCGTGCCTGAGAAACGTCTCATTCAGGATGTGGGAGAGCGTCTGGTACGTGAAGCCAAAGTCCTGAGAACCCGCATGTTTCCAACGATGACAGACGAAATGATGTGCGCCAAGGCTGATCTGGCTTTGCTGCGGATTGTCTCCTCCATCTATAGCCAATGCCACTTTGCTGAAATGGCCAAATTGATGGCAACCGAAGAACAAGTGCGCCAAGGTATGGCCCCTGCCATGACAAGCCTATGGCAGGCTTTTATTCTGCGTGTTCAAATGATCGAAGTTTTAGGAGATGTCCTGATTCCGGGTGAACGTGGAGAAGCAAGAAAAACCAATACATCATCCGCTGGTGGTTCCGGTGCTGTAAAACCGAAAACCCCGTCTAAACCGTCTCCGATCTCCCAAATCGTTGAAAAATCAAAGACAAATACGGATACCACGACAGAAAGTGACGATGGCTCTGGACAAAAGTCCGGTCCAATGTCATTTTTTGTTAAGAAAAATACGGCATAAAGGAATCTCCTAACCCGAAACGGGAAAGGAGAAAGGGTAGTCAAAATGAGTAAAGTTCTGGCAGCGTGCCTGATGTTGGCCGCACAGACATATTCCGTACCTCCTGCGGTGATGGTTGGCATTCTTCAAGTTGAAGGTGGCAATATAGGCCAGCAGGTTCGGAACACGAATGGCTCATACGATCTCGGCCCGATGCAAATCAATACAGTTTGGGTTCCGCAGTTGGCTGATTATTGGGGCGTTGACAATATCACTGCCGCGCGCTGGGTTCGGGATGATGCCTGTACCAATATGGGGGTTGCCGCATGGATATTGCGCTCCCACATGGATGAAACGGGCTCCTTATCTCAGGCAATCGCCCATTACCACTCCCGAACACCAAGTAAAGGCTACGCATATCGGGCCAAAGTAATTGAGGCGATGCGTAAGAATGGCCTTATCAAAAGTGCCTCCCGATAGAAAAACGGGCAAATTCCGATTAATCATCTGGTTTTGATGAAAAATTCATTTATCATGTCGATTCTGACACGAAGACGCTTGTCTCGAGTCGGCTAAACCGCTAATGTGTTATGACTTTAGATCGCCGTAGGCGGTCATGCAGGATTTTTTGAAAAAGGGTGTATAGACACAATGTTCCGTTCCGTTTTCTTTGCTTTTTCAATTTGTGTTGTTTCTTTGTCTTTATCGGCATGTGAAACAGCCTCACCGGTCAAAGTAAAAGACCCCCAACTTGTTGCGCAACCTGATAAAGTGTCCATGATGCTGGCGCAGGCTGCGGATCGTGCATCCAATGCCCTTGAAACATTGGCGGCTGTTGAACAAAAAAGAACCCCTGAAGCGAGTGTTGCAGCAATCGGAAATGTACCGACGGAATTGCGCCGCGCTGTTACAGTCAACTGGGTCGGTCCTGTTGATCCGATTACAAAAATGTTGGCTGATCGTGCAGGATATAGATTTGTTGAACTCGGCGCGAAGCCTGCAACTCCGGTTGTTGTTGATATTGCTGTAACCAACAAGCCAGTTATCGAAATTTTGAGGTCAATCGGTTTGCAATTGGGACCTCGTGCAAACATCCATGTCAACTCGGCAGACAAAATTGTTGAGCTGAGCTATTCTCCGGTAACGGGATTGGGTGATGTAGCGCAAGGCTACTAGAAATTTGAGACTGGGATAGAGTTGGGATCAAACAAATGGCTTCGAATAACCTGAAAAAACATCAGAGCGAAAAGTCCACAAAATGGATGCTTGTTGCCCTCTCTTGCATCGGAGTTGCTTGCGCTGGCGCTCAAGCTCAAGCTGCGGCAACAGAACAATCCGCTGAACAATCTCAGGAACGTGATTACAATGCCGAGGCAACGGTTCCGAAGTCCATGGAACAATTGCAGGAAATCCCGGGATATGTAGAGCATGCAGGTCAAGAAGGCTTGCCGATGGACATCAGAAAAGAAGCATTGGAAGAAGCAGCCCTCTCATACGGCGCGCGAGGCGGCTTGGCTGCGCGCAGCTATGAAATCCGTAAAGAGCTTGATGTGCGTGCTAACTACCTCGACAAGGTCTATAATTTCCGTCAATTGCTGATCGCGGCACCGTCTGGATTCATGATGGAGCCTCCGATCATTTCCGAATCTTTGAATGCGTTGTTGATTGAAGGCGATGGTCAATCCGCTGCCGTAACCGATGCAATCTACCGTATCCATGAAAATGTAAAAATCGTTTCCGCTCCAAGAAACTGGAGAACCTATCTCGAAAGAGGTTGGGGTGAAGTCGAGGAACCACCTGAAATCTTGCGCCCGAAAAATGATGAAGAGCGTATGGAATGGCGTAAGAACGTCAAAAAAGGGTGGGCAGAAGGATACTCTCAAGCCAGTGAAGTTTTTGAAGAAGATTTGAACAGACTGGCCTCTGATTTTGACGGAATGGTCCGCTATAGAAAGCTTTTAGCTCAGGGAATGGTTTCGCCGCCGTTTGCTCAGCAAATTGATCGTGGTGTAACAGGTGAATCTGAAACAATGCGCGTGGGAGATCGTGCGGTTGTTATCACCGGAACACCTCAGCTCATCTCAGGATCTCAAGAATGGCAACCCGCAAGCCGGTAAGTCTGGTCAAGGGGGATCAATCCCTCGTCGAAACATGGCCCGATGAACCTCACCGTTTTACTGAAGAACACGTTGATTCTTTTTTGCTCTATTGCGTCAAAAAAGGAGCATCGGATATTTCAATCCAGACAGACCGCCCTGTTTATACAGAGGTGCACGGGGTCTTGTACCCGTCAACATATCGTCCGCTCGATGCGGCGGATATGAACGCTTTTCTGGTTAAGATTTATGGACCTGATGCGTTGGCACGTCTGGCATCCGGAAAGGATTTGGACGTTTCATACGAAATTCGCCCTGATCGCTATTCCCGTTCCCGTTTTCGTGTGAACATCACGGCTATTCTGGCACGTGGACGTGACGCGGCACAGATCACAATGCGTGTCATGCCTGCCGAGCCGCCTCGCATGGAAGATTTGAATATCGAGCGGCAAATCATAGATAACTGGGCGCCGCGTCAGGGAATGGTTGTAATTACGGGGCCTACAGGTTCGGGTAAAACAACTTTGCTTGCTGCAGGAAATCGTATGTTGTTGGAGCGTCCGCACGGCTGCGGAAAAATGCTGACATACGAATCTCCGATCGAATTTGCGTATGACACAATCCATTCTCCGCGTTCGCTGGTGTCACAGACAGAAATCCCGCGTCACCTACCTGATTTTGCCGCAGGGGTCAGAAACGCTTTGCGTCGTAAACCTCAGATTATTCTGGTGGGTGAAGCGCGTGACCGTGAAACAATTTCCGCAGCAATCGAGGCCGCACAAACTGGTCACGCCGTGTATACCACGACCCACACGACAGGTGTTGCATCGACAGTTCGTCGTATGATTTCTGCCTTTGAAAAACAGGAACGGACAGAACGTGCTTATGCGCTGATGGAAACGATGCGGATGATTGTAACGCAAGCACTTGTCCCCAAAGTCAATGGGGGGCGCGTCGGTGTCCGCGAATGGATGATTTTCCCGGACGAAGTGCGCGAAAAATTGCTGGATATGGATCCGGAACAATGGAGTGTGGAAATTCAAAGGATGATTCCGTTCTACGGTCAAACAATGAATAAATCCGCAACAATCATCTTCGAAAAAGGCATTATCGAGAAACGCTTCTACCTGCTCTTGACCGCAGGTGGTGGTGCTGGCTAACCTTCAAGGGACTAAAAGTCTGTATATTAACCTTTCACATAGGATTTCGGGATAAACTCCTTTAATGGCTAATCAGATTGCAGATATTCAGGAACAGGTAAATTGGCATTGGAGAAACTCCATGCGCCCTGTCCGTTTCTTTGGATTTGACGTCCGCGCGATTATCCCATTTTGCGTCCTATTGTTCTATGCACGCCTCTCGACATTAATTATCTGTCTGATCGTAACGGTGTTTTTCTGGTTGTTGGAGAAAAAAGGTCTGACTTTCCCTGCAGCGTTACGCTCATCCCGACTATTCTTTTTTGGAAATTATCGCCCCGGCCTAACCAAATTCCGCCACAGGAAGCTGAAAGACTACGGTCGTTAACGGAAAATTCGGGGGGAACCCGTCCCGTTAGAGCGAAAAGCCTGTGGGAGAGGGGATTTTCATGACATTGTTTCTTGAGTTTTCCTCAGACCAACCTTATGGTGGGAGCTACGGAAATTTAGGGTTTTATACATGGTAAGCTGGAGTGAATGATGCCATCGAAAAAATTAGTATTTTCAACCTTTTTTGTCGCTGGCCTGATCGGATTGCCGATGATGGCCCATGCCGGATTTGACTGGACCCCATCCCCGATAAAATCTGCTCCTGCACCTCAGCCTGGTATGCAAGCCCCTGTTGCTGACGGACCACTCACACCGGAGCCTGATGCAGTGATGGATGCGCCGCCTGTACCGGTCACAGATGTTGACTCTCAAGCCTTGCCGCCTCCGGGAACGATGGCCTCGGCAGAAGAAGGTCAAACCATGACCCCGACACAAGAGTCTGTAGATCAGCCACAAGATCCGGTTGAATTGGTTGATACGACAGCCGAACCAATACCGACCCCGATCCAGAATGATAAAGTTCTTGAAGGATTTGGTAAGGAAATTCCGTTGGCCTTGGCCCTTCGTGACATTGTTCCTCCGGAATACGCCTATTCTTTTGCCGATAACGCTTACGCGGGACGCATTATCTCTTGGCGTGGTGGCAAACCATGGCAAGATGTACTGAATAATGCTTTGGCTAATCAGGGCCTGACATCTACCATGGCAGGAAATGCCGTCGTGATTGAGTCAATTGAAGCTGTAAAAGCCCGTCAAATGGACGCAGCAGCCAAGGCCGCAATCAAAAGCGAACCGGTTGCAGAAGCTCCAAAACCCGCTATTCCTGTTATGAAAGTCGGCGTCACCAGAACATGGCAAGGCCGCCCTGGATACACATTGAAGGAAGTCGTCGGCGACTGGTCCAAATTGGCAAATGTCGAGCTGGAATGGCAAAGCCCGTATGATTATCCGATTAATTCGGCTTTTAATTACGAGGGAACATTCGAAGAAGCAGTTCGCAATCTGCTCTCCCAATATTCCCGCGAAACCCCGCGTCCTCGTGGGCGTCTCTATCCGAACTTGCCGGAAGGCCCGTCAGTTCTGATGATCAACTAGAATTCATAAAAACCCCGCCGCTCCAGAGTTAGGCGGGTTTTTTAATGTTTTTTATTGACGCGCCCCCGTCTTTCCCCTATAAACCCCACATTCCTGTCCAAGACTACAGGTTTTCAGAACCCTTCGGGGTAATGAAAATAAAGGGAAACCACCTGTACAGATAGGCCGATCAAGACTTAGTGCCGCCCTTAGGGGTAGTATCATCTCTGTTTGGTTTTATCAGGTTTTTGGGTAGGCGGCTTTAGGGCCGCTTTTTTATTGGTGAAACACGAAGGAGGTACGCGATGGATCGCGCACAAAAACAGACAGAGATTGATACAATCAAATCAACTCTCGAAGCATCCGAAATCGTGATCGTCAGCCACAACACGGGCATGACCGTGGCACAAGTGACCGAACTTAGAAAAGGTCTCCGCGCTGCTGGTGCTCGTTACAAAGTGAACAAAAACACTTTGGCTAAGATTGCAATTAAAGGAACCAAATTCGAAGGCATCGAAGACTTGCTCGCAGGTCCAACCGGTCTTTCGACAACAACTGAAGAGCCTTTGGCAGTTGCCAAAACCGTATATGAATTTGCCAAAAAATTTGACGGCAAACTCGTAATTCTCGGTGGGTACTTCGGAGACATGAAACTAGACCCTGCTGCTGTTGAAAAATTGGCAAAACTGCCAACACTCGACGAAATTCGCGGTACATTGGTTGGTCTTATTCAGGCTCCTGCCGCCCAACTGGCTCGTCTGGCTCAAGCATATGCCGACAAACCGGCCGATGCTTAATTATAAATATCGTAGCTTATTTTTATTATATTAAAGGAGATTGAATTATGGCTGCTAACTTGGAAAAAATCGTAGAAGACCTCTCAGCATTGACAGTGATCGAAGCTGCTGAATTGGCAAAACTTCTTGAAGAAAAATGGGGCGTATCTGCTGCTGCTCCTGTTGCTGTTGCTGCTGCTGGCGGCGCTGCACCTGCAGAAGAAAAAGATAGCTTCGACATCGTTCTTGAAGCTGCTGGCGACAACAAAATCGGCGTGATTAAAGTTGTTCGTGAAATCACCGGTCTGGGTCTTAAAGAAGCAAAAGACCTCGTTGAAGGTGCTCCAAAACCAGTTAAAGAAGGCGCAGCAAAAGCTGAAGCTGAAGAAATCAAAAAGAAACTCGAAGACGCTGGCGCAAAAGTTGCTCTCAAGTAGTTTTCGGATATCCGATAAAATTCAAAACACCCTCCCTTTCGGGGGGTGTTTTTCTTTTGGGTTAACCATTTAGTATCATCTGGCTTGCTAGAATGACCTGTTATGCAGATTGACCAGTCCTATACAGCCAACAGAAATAATTTTCGCGAAGCTGCCACAAAATGCGGTGCGCTTCTAAAAGAAATTGCTCATATATCAGGCAACGACCTCACCACGGATATTGCGCTTCTTGGTAACGAGGCTGCAAAAAATATAGTGGTTGTCACCTCGGGTCTCCACGGTGTCGAACTGCCCGCAGGATCGCTCGCGCAACAAATCCTGATGTCCAAGCTCAGGCCAGAGCATTTAAAAGACACAAGATATGTGCTCGTTCATGCCCTCAACCCCTATGGCGCAACCAACGCGCTCAGAACCGATCTGGATACGGAAGGCGGGCGCAACATTGACCCCGCACGAAACTTTATCAATTTCAAAACTTTTGATCGCTCTGCTTTTCTGGCGAATTCTGAGATCGCCTCAGCATTCGAAAAAGCAAAACTATCAGACACGTCTTTGGCCCTTATGTGGGCGCGGTTGCTCTACACGGCCTTTGTGGAACAAGGCCAAAACGAATTCAAACGCCAATTTGTGCGTGGACAATACTCGAACCCGATCTTGCCCTATTACGGCGGGGTAAGGCCAAGCTGCACACGCCTCACTTGGGAAAAAATTGTAGAAGAGGACATCCTCACCCCCCACGTCGAGACCATCACCCATTTTGATGTCCATACAGGCGACGGCCCGTTCGGCGGCCTGCAACATTATTTGTGCCATAAGGCAGGCTCGCACACCAAAGACCTGTGTTTGAGACTCACAACACCCGACAAAATAAAAACTACCGATGATTATTTCGCTGAGGTCATCGGGGACATTGGCGACCACTGGGCGGAATTTCCTGAGGTCAAAGGCAAAACAATTTTCCCCGTAACCCTCGAATTCGGAACAACCCAAGCCCGTATCCCCGGCATTGATGTCTTGGGCGCTATCCTTAACCGCACATTGCTCGCGGAAAAATACGGGGACAATCACCCCAACAAGGAAGACATCATCCGAAAAATGCGCACAGCCTTCACCCCGACCCAAGAAGACTGGGCCTACGCCGTCATTGCCCAATGCCACGACCTATGGGATAAGTTCTTGAAAATCTAAATCATGTACGCGCGCCTCGCGTACGTTTTAAGCCATTCTGTATAGTTCGTTTGCGTGATTTTCCATTTTTTATCCCGAAAAAGCCCCTAAAACGACAAAACGCGCGCAGCAAAAATCCCTGCCCAAACAGGACAGGGAGCAGGGCGTCTTTTGTACGCCTCAAAATCCTAACCCAAACCCTAAAAAATGTAAAGGATTAAATTCCTATCATATGTTGAAAGACGGCAGTAGAGGTAAAGCTGAAGGGAAAATGGAGGGTTCTGTAAATAAACAAAAATCTTTACAAAATATGAATCTTTTCTCTGGACAACCCCGAATCAATTCGTTAAAACCGCTTACCCAACAGAAATACGCGAGTTTTCTGTTGTGTTTATTTTGCGGACCCAAGGGAAAATTAAGTCGAATTCATTCAAGTATTGTCTCATGTACTCATCTGGCAAACCGCAAGGCCATGCGTGATACAAGAGGACGGGTCGAATGAAGAAGCGTTTTTCCGATTATTTTGAAATTACTGAACACTTTTGTTTCAGACGTTTAAGGGCCAAAACATGAAAAAAACAGCTACTGCTAAAAAAGCTTCTCCTGTTCTCTCCCCAGCAGCCATCGTTGATAACTTTACCGGACGCAAACGCATTCGTCGTTCCTTCGGAAAAATCCGTGAAGTTGCTGCTATGCCGAACCTGATTGAGGTTCAAAAAGATTCTTACGAACAATTCCTGCAAATGAACGTGCCTGCTGATGACCGCAAGATGCAAGGCCTTCAGGAAGTCCTCTCGACGGTATTCCCGATCAAGGACTTCTCTGACAAAGCAGAGATTGACTTCGTAAAATACGAACTCGAAGATCCGAAATATGACGTGGAAGAATGCTACACCCGCAGCATGACCTTCGCGGCACCTCTGCGTGTGACCTTGCGTCTGTCCGTCTTTGATGTGGATGAAGAAACCGGCCTGCGTTCTATCCGCGATATTAAAGAACAAGACGTTTATATGGTGGATATGCCATTGATGACCCGTAACGGGACATTCATCGTCAACGGAACCGAGCGTGTTATCGTATCCCAAATGCACCGTAGCCCAGGTGTGTTCTTCGATCATGATGGCGGGAAAACCCACGCATCAGGTAAATACCTGTTTGCGGCACGTATCATTCCTTACCGCGGTTCTTGGCTCGACTTCGAATTCGATGCGAAAGACATCCTGAACGTCCGTATCGACCGTCGTCGTAAATTGCCTGTAACCACCTTCTTGCGTGCGCTCTATGGTGCAGAATCCGAGCAATATATTCTGGATTGCCAACAAAACGGTCGCGAGATCGATCCTCTGTTGATCCAAGGGATGAGCAACGAGGAAATCCTCGGCACATTCTATAAGAGCGTGATTTACTCCCACGATAAAAAAGGCTGGAAAACAGCTTTTGACGCAGAGCGTTTCCGTGGTGTGAAACTCTCTCATGATCTGGTTGATGCAAAGACAGGCAAAACTGTTGCTGAAACAGGCACAAAATTGACCCCACGCGCTTGTCGCAAGCTGGTTGAAGAAGGTCTGCAAGACATCATCATCCAAGAAGAAGAGCTGATTGGAATGTACCTCGCAAGTGATGTGATGGACATGACAACCGGTCTCGTGATGTTTGAAGCCGGACATGAATTGTCCGAAGACGACATCAACAAGCTTGTTGATATGGGCGCTACCGACCTGCCGCTTCTGGGAATTGACCACCTGAACGTTGGACCATACATCCGTAACACGATGATCGCTGATAAATGTGATACACGTGAGGAGGCATTGATCGATATTTATCGTGTCATGCGTCCGGGTGAGCCGCCGACTGTTGAATCTGCCGAAGGTCTGTTCCACTCATTGTTCTTTGATCCTGAGCGCTATGACCTCTCTGCTGTTGGTCGCGTAAAAATGAACGCACGTCTTGACTTGTCCGCAAGTGACGATCTGCGCGTCTTGACCAAAGCTGACATCTTGTCGATCCTGAAATATCTCCACGAACTGAAAGACGGTCGTGGCGAAGTGGATGACATTGACAACTTGGGTAACCGTCGTGTCCGTTCTGTTGGTGAGCTGATGGAAAATCAGGTTCGCCTCGGTCTGATGCGTATGGAACGTGCAATCCGTGAACGTATGTCTTCTGTCGATATTGACAATTACATGCCACACGATTTGATCAACTCCAAACCGGCACAAGCTGCAGTCCGTGAATTCTTCGGATCATCCCAGCTATCCCAGTTCATGGACCAAACCAACCCGCTGTCCGAAATTACGCACAAACGTCGTTTGTCTGCATTGGGCCCAGGTGGTTTGACACGTGAACGCGCAGGTTTCGAAGTTCGTGACGTGCACCCGACCCACTATGGACGTATCTGCCCGATTGAGACCCCTGAAGGTCCGAACATCGGTCTGATCAACTCTCTGTCTACTTTTGCTCGCGTCAACCAGTATGGCTTCATCGAAAGCCCATACCGTAAAGTTGTCGGCGGTAAAGTAACTGACGAAGTGATCTATATGTCTGCAATGGAAGAAGCTAAATACACGATTGCTCAGGCAAACGCTGTACTGACTCCTGACGGTCAATTCGTAAACGACCTGATCTCTTGCCGTAAGGCCGGTGAAAACTTGATGTCTACTCCGGAACATATCGAATATATCGACGTGTCTCCAAAACAGATCGTCTCTGTTGCTGCCGCTCTTATTCCGTTCCTTGAAAACGACGATGCGAACCGTGCGTTGATGGGATCGAACATGCAGCGTCAGGCTGTGCCTCTGTTGCGCTCTGATGCGCCGTTGGTCGGTACCGGTATGGAACTGCCTGTGGCACGCGACTCCGGAGCTGCTGTTGCAGCACGCCGTGGTGGTGTTGTCGTGGAAGTTGATGCAAACCGTATCGTTATCCGTGCGACTGAAGAACTCCGCTCTGACGAGCCTGTGGTTGACATCTATAAAATGATGAAATTCCAACGCTCCAACCAATCAACCTGCATTAACCAACGTCCGTTGGTGAAAGTCGGTGACGTGGTCAAAGCTAGCGACATCATCGCTGACGGTCCATCCACACAACTCGGTGAATTGGCTCTGGGTAAAAACGTGCTCGTCGCGTTCATGCCTTGGAACGGGTACAACTTCGAAGACTCTATTCTTCTCTCTGAACGTATCGTTGCCGAAGACGTCTTCACATCCATCCACATCGAAGAATTCGAAGTGATGGCGCGTGATACGAAATTGGGACCTGAGGAAATCACACGTGATATTCCAAACGTCGGTGAAGAAGCTCTGAAACACCTTGATGAGTCCGGTATCGTTCACATCGGTGCGGAAGTTGGCCCTGGCGATATTCTGGTTGGTAAAGTCACACCAAAAGGCGAAAGCCCGATGACACCGGAAGAAAAATTGCTGCGCGCAATTTTCGGTGAAAAAGCGGCTGACGTAAAAGATTCTTCCCTGCGTCTTCCACCTGGAACACAAGGAACAATCGTTGAGGTTCGTGTCTTCAACCGTCGTGGTATTGATAAAGACTCTCGTGCTCTGTCTATCGAGCGTGAAGAGATCGATCAACTCTCTAAAGACCGTGACGACGAACGCAAAATTCTGGAAGACGGTTTCTATTCCCGTTTGAAAGAATTGTTGGTCGGTCAAACTGTAGCTTCTGCGCCTAAAGGCGTTGATGGTATCAAGAAAGGCGCAACTCTGAATGGCGCCGATCTGGATGCAATCGAGAAGCGTGGTATGTGGCGTCAAATCGGCGTAGAAGATGAAGCTGTTATGGCTGAAATCGAGGCCGTCGGTAAAACATTTGATGATGCAGTTGATAACGTCAAACAACGTTTCGAAAACCGTGTAGAAAAACTCCAACGTGGTGACGAATTGCCACCGGGCGTGATGAAAACCGTTAAAGTCTTCGTGGCGATTAAACGTAAAATCCAGCCGGGTGATAAAATGGCCGGACGTCACGGAAACAAAGGGGTTGTATCACGTATCATGAAACGTGAAGACATGCCGTTCTTGGAAGACGGAACACCGGTTGACGTGGTTCTGAACCCGCTCGGTGTGCCATCTCGTATGAACGTCGGTCAGATTTTGGAAACCCACTTGGGTTGGGCATCTGCCTCTTTGGGCCGTCAGATCGGTGAAATGATCGACAGCTTCAATGATCCGAAACATCCTGCTGCGGCTGAGATCACTGAACTTAAAGCCAAGTTGAAAGACGTATATGGCGAAGGCGAATATAACGCCAAAGTCACATTGTTGGATGATACCCAAGTCGTTGAAATGGCAAACAACCTGCGCGGCGGTGTGCCGATGGCAACACCTGTCTTTGATGGTGCTGAAGAAGCAGACATCACTGCGTTGTTGGAAAAAGCAGGTCTCAACTCATCCGGTCAGGTAACCCTGATTGATGGTCGTACCGGTGAACCATTCCACCGTCCGGTGACAGTCGGATATAAATATATCCTTAAACTGCACCACTTGGTGGACGACAAGATCCACGCCCGTTCTATCGGACCATACTCACTTGTCACGCAACAACCACTCGGCGGTAAAGCCCAGTTCGGTGGTCAGCGTTTCGGGGAGATGGAGGTTTGGGCTCTGCAAGCATACGGCGCTGCCTATACTCTGCAAGAGTTGCTCACCATCAAGTCTGATGACGTGGCCGGTCGTTCGAAAGTCTATGAAGCGATTGTTCGCGGCGAAGACAATTTCGAAATCGGTGTCCCTGAGTCCTTCAACGTTCTGACCAAAGAATTGAAAGCTTTGGGCTTGAACGTCGAGATGAACCAGTCTGACGAAGAATAAGAGAGAATAAGCCGATGGGTCGCACAGACCCGTCGGAAATTTGAACCAGAATTCAAACCCGTTATACGGAGCAATGTAATGAACGAACTGATGAACCTCTTTGGACAGCCAACCGGCCTCCAGAATTTCGACTCGATCCGCATTTCTGTGGCATCACCAGAGCAAATTCTGTCTTGGTCTTTTGGTGAAGTCAAAAAACCGGAAACCATCAACTACAGAACCTTCAAGCCTGAGCGTGATGGTCTGTTCTGTGCGCGTATTTTTGGACCTGTTAAGGACTACGAATGCTTGTGCGGTAAATACAAACGCATGAAGTACAAAGGTATTATCTGTGAGAAATGCGGCGTTGAAGTCACATTGACCAAAGTCCGTCGTGAGCGTATGGGCCACATCCAGTTGGCATCTCCTGTTGCACACATCTGGTTCCTGAAATCTTTGCCATCCCGTATCGGTTTGATGATCGACATCACTTTGAAAGATCTAGAACGCGTTCTGTACTTTGAAAACTACATCGTGATTGATCCGGGCCTAACCTCCCTGAAGCCACTCCAACTCCTCTCTGAAGAAGAGTTTATGGATGCACAAGACGAATTCGGTGATGAAAATTTCCGTGCCGGTATCGGTGCTGAAGCCATCAAGGAAATCCTATCTGCGATCAACCTTGAAACCGAAAAAGTCAAAGCTGAAGAAGAACTGCGTGATTGTTCTTCTGAAACAAAACGCAAAAAACTCGTTAAACGTCTCAAACTGATTGACGCGTTTATCACCTCCGGAACACGTCCTGAATGGATGATTCTGGACGTTGTGCCTGTTCTTCCTCCTGAATTGCGCCCATTGGTGCCGCTTGATGGCGGACGTTTTGCAACATCCGATTTGAACGATTTGTATCGTCGTGTCATCAACCGTAACAACCGTCTGAAACGCCTGATGGAACTCCGTGCACCGGACATCATCGTGCGTAACGAAAAGCGTATGCTGCAAGAAGCTGTTGACGCATTGTTCGATAACGGTCGTCGCGGTCGTGTGATTACAGGCGCAAACAAACGCCCATTGAAATCACTTTCCGATATGCTCAAAGGGAAACAAGGTCGTTTCCGTCAGAACTTGCTCGGTAAACGTGTTGACTACTCCGGTCGTTCTGTAATCGTGGTTGGCCCTGAGTTGAAACTGCACCAGTGCGGTCTCCCTAAGAAAATGGCTCTGGAACTCTTTAAACCGTTTATCTATCACAAGCTGGAGCTCTACGGATTGGCAACAACCGTTAAAGCAGCGAAGAAAATGGTTGAGCGTGAGCGTCCGGAAGTTTGGGATATTCTTGAAGAAGTTATCCGCGAACACCCTGTTATGTTGAACCGTGCGCCGACACTCCACCGTTTGGGGATTCAGGCGTTCGAACCAACCCTGATCGAAGGGAAAGCTATCCAGTTGCACCCGCTCGTTTGTACCGCTTTCAACGCGGACTTTGACGGTGACCAGATGGCTGTTCACGTACCTCTGTCTGTGGAAGCACAGCTCGAGAGCCGTGTTCTGATGATGTCCACCAACAACATTCTATCTCCGGCGTCCGGTAAACCGATTATCGTGCCGTCTCAGGATATTGTTTTGGGTCTCTATTATCTCTCTGTTGTTGGCGATGGCCTGATAGGTGAAGGTATGGTCTTCCGCGATATGGGCGAGATCCACCACGCACTGCAAGCCAAAGTCGTGACCTTGCACTCCAAAATCAAATGCCGTTATGACACGGTTGATGAAGAAGGAACTCCGGTCACACGTCTCATCGATTCGACTCCTGGTCGCATGATGTTGGCGGACTTGCTGCCACGTAACAAAAACATTCCTGTTACTGTTCTGAATACGACACTCACTAAGAAAGAAATCTCGAACCTGATCGACGTGGTTTATCGTCACTGCGGTCAAAAAGAGACAGTTATTTTCTGTGACCGTATGATGAAACTCGGATTCAGATACGCATGTATCGCCGGTATTTCCTTCGGTAAGGATGACATGATCATTCCTGAAGCAAAAGAAAGACTGGTTGCTGACGCAGAATCCAAAGTGAAGGAATACGAACAGCAATATATGGACGGTCTCATCACCAAAGGTGAGAAATACAACAAAGTCGTTGATATTTGGTCACGTTGTACAGACGAAGTTGCCGATGCGATGATGAAAGGTATTTCCAACACCTCGACCGGTATGCCGAACTCTGTTTACATGATGGCGCACTCAGGTGCTCGTGGTTCTGCAGCCCAGATCCGCCAGCTGGCCGGTATGCGTGGTCTGATGGCGAAACCGTCAGGCGAAATCATTGAAACCCCGATTATCTCCAACTTTAAAGAAGGTCTGTCGGTTCTCGAGTACTTCAACTCGACCCACGGTGCTCGTAAAGGTTTGGCGGATACGGCGTTGAAAACAGCAAACTCTGGTTATCTGACACGTCGTTTGGTTGATGTTGCTCAAGATGCTGTGATCTACGAACCTGATTGCGGAACCGAACGCGGTATCACAATGCGCGCTATTATGAATGGTGCGGATGTTGTGGTCTCCTTGTCCGAACGTATTCTGGGCCGTTGTGCAGCAGCTGACATCCTTGATCCTCTCTCCGGAGCAGTTATTGTTCCGCGTAATGATCTGATCGACGAAGTGAAAGCCGAAGCAGTTGAAACAGCTGGTGTTGACTCAGTTCTGGTTCGCTCTGTTCTGACGTGTGAAACCCAAATCGGTGTGTGCGCGAAATGTTACGGTCGTGACCTCGCACGCGGTACCGAAGTAAACATGGGTGAAGCTGTCGGCGTTATGGCTGCGCAGTCAATCGGTGAACCGGGTACACAGCTGACCATGCGTACATTCCACATCGGTGGTGCGGCGCAGAAGGGTGCTGAAAAATCTTCCTTCGAGGCCACCATGGCTGCAACGGTTGAAATTCGCCACCACAACGTGGTCAAGAACTCTGAAGGCGTGAATATCGTGATGGGCCGTAACACGGAACTCGTTCTGAAAGACGCCAAGGGTGCTGAAAAAGCAATCCACCGCCTGCCATATGGTGCGCGTTTGTTGGTTGCTGACGGCGCAACTGTTAAACCGGGTGATAAAATGGCTGAATGGGATCCGTTCACCATGCCGATCATCACCGAAAAAGACGGTGTGGCTCACTACTTTGATATGGTTGAAGGCGTATCCATTTCCGAGAAAACCGATGAAGCAACCGGTATTTCTTCGAAAGTGGTTATCGACTGGCGTTCCCAACCACGCGGTGGTGATCTGAAACCTCGTATGTCTTTGCTGGACAAAAAAGGTGAAGTGATCACTCTGCCAAATGGTTTGCCTGCAAACTACTACCTCTCTGTTGATGCGGTTCTCTCCGTTGAAAACGGTCAGGAAGTCAAGGCTGGTGATATTCTGGCACGTATTCCTCGCGAAACCTCGAAAACCCGTGATATTACCGGGGGTCTGCCACGTGTGGCTGAACTCTTCGAAGCACGCCGTCCGAAAGACGCTGCTGTTATCTCGGAAATCGAAGGTCAGGTTGAATTCGGTAAGGACTACAAGGCAAAACGCCGTATTGTTGTTCGCCCTGCCGACGCATCTCAGGAAGCACGTGAATACCTGATTCCGAAAGGACGTCACTTGGCCGTGGCCGAAGGCGACTATGTTCGTAAAGGGGATGCACTGCTTGACGGTGCGATGGTCCCGCACGACATTCTGGATGTGATGGGTGTTGAAGCTCTGGCTGACTACCTCATCAATGAAATTCAGGACGTTTACCGCCTGCAGGGTGTGAAGATCAACGATAAGCACATCGAAGTGATTGTTCGCCAGATGCTGCAAAAAGTTGAAATCACCGAAGTCGGCGATACAACCTATCTGGTTGGTGAACATGTCGAACGTGATGAGTTTGCAATCGAGCGTCAGAAATATCTTGATGAAGGAAAACGTCCTCCTGAAGGCCGTCCGATCCTGCAAGGTATTACCAAGGCATCTCTGCAGACACGTTCCTTCATCTCTGCAGCATCGTTCCAGGAGACAACACGTGTCCTGACTGAAGCGGCATGCCAAGGCAAGTCCGACAAGCTGCATGGCTTGAAAGAAAACGTGATCGTGGGTCGTTTGATCCCTGCCGGTACCGGTGCTTACGTCAACCAGCTCAAGAAATTGGCTGCAGGACGTGACAAGCTGGCTATCGCTGCTCAACAGCAAGCAGGTGCAATCGAGCAAGCTGAAGAAGCTGAAGTCCCGATGGCAGAAGCTGCAAACAGCTAGTCTTTAAGCAATAGAATTTAAAATCATCCCCGACCACAAATCGGGGATGATTTTTTTATTGACCGTAATCGGGATGATCTATTAGCCTTGTTTTCAGAAAATAAAAATTAAAAGTTAAAAATATAAAACAGGGAATATCACATGCTCGCCATTTTCAATCTTGATTGGAACAGATTTTCTATTTCAGAACAAGTCGCCGAAGCCAGTATCTTTATGGCAGATTTAGCCCGAGATGTTGGCCTTGGAAACAGGGTCATGTTTAACTGCGCATCTATGGGCACAGGGGAACATGTTTTGCCATTTGCCGAGGGGGAGTTAGCTGAGGATGTATCTTCGGATGCGCTAAATTACTTGCGTTGGCAGCATCACCACGTGCGCGAAGCTTTAAAACAGGATCCGGATTATCGCTTGAACTTCGAAACACGGGAAATGCTCTCTTTTATGCGCAAAGCAGGGCACGTATTAGTCGCCGTATTTACAGGAGCAACACGCGACCTTGAAAAGGGTCTGGAACAGGCCAGATGCCGTGATGTCTTCGAAGATCATGTCATAGGCTATGACCGCCTGACGGCTAAGCGGCGATGGAGCGAAGACCTGACCAGCGCAGGATTATACCGCCAGGCAGGGAATATCGGGCGTCACCCGTTATACGATGCGCTAATCGTTGCTGATCATCCCGAAGGGGTTGAGGATGCCCGCGCTGTTAAGCCGCAGGCAGTTGTCGGCTATATCAATTCGTCAGAGACTGACGCCAATAAAGACCGCCATATTAAAGATCTCGAGAGCGCAGGAGCCGATTATACCCTCATTGGTGGCCATGCTGTGGCGTGCCTCCCTTTCTTATTTGAGGCGAGGTCAACGCAACGTGCAGCAAAAGTGCAATTGGCCGGATTTTTAAAAGGGTTGTCAGGAAGCGCGCCTCACTAAAATAAATATTTTCATAAACATATCATGATGTTAGGGCCTTAACGGCCCTAATTTCTATATGAGGGCCTACACCGAAACGGGATCTGAAAAACGAGGTCGATCTGGGATAGTTGCTAAGTGATTCAAATGATTCAAAAAAAATTAAAAAAAGGTGAAAATAATATTTGACTCACGACTGAATCGCAGAGTATAGTCCGCGAACTTGTTTTGGATGCGTCGGCAGTAATCTGCGCAAAATCATTGAAATTCAACGGTTTGCAAGGTTATACGCGACACTAAAAACCCCCTCGGGGGTATCCGTGGAAGACAAAATATCGGCGTCAAGGTAAAGATTCTCCTTGACTCAAGGTCTTTGTCGCGGTACGACGCCAACCATCCACAACAATTTTATACTTGAGATAAAAGGACTGAAGGGCAAAAGACATGCCAACAATTCAACAGCTTATCCGTAACCCGCGGGAAAAACAGGTCAAGCGCAAGAAAAACCGCGCTCTGAAACAGAACCCACAAGTTCGTGGCGTTTGCACCCGCGTGTACACAACAACTCCTAAAAAACCAAACTCCGCTCTCCGTAAGGTCGCTAAAGTTCGTTTGACAACGGGCATCGAAGTGATTTGCTACATCCGCGGTGAAGGTCACAACCTCCAGGAACACTCTGTTGTTCTCGTTCACGGTGGTCGTGTGAAGGACTTGCCTGGTGTTCGTTACCGTATCGTTCGTGGTGCGTTGGATACCCAAGGCGTTAAAGATCGTAAGCAATCACGCTCCTGCTATGGCGTGAAGAAGCCTAAGTGATAATTTATTGAAGAGGATTTGAAGACAAATGTCCCGTCGTCATAGTGCAAAAAAACGTGAGATCCTTCCCGATCCAAGATTCGGGGATGTGACTCTGTCAAAATTCATCAACATCATCATGACCCGCGGTAAAAAATCCATCGCGGAACGTATCGTTTACGATGCGATTGAGATGCTCGATAAAAAAGCTGCCAATGATATGGATCTGAACGCAGACGCTGCTAAGAAAAGCGCCGGTTTGGCTATCATGCTTTTGGCATTGAAAAAAATCGGTCCTCAAGTTGAGGTTAAATCCCGTCGCGTTGGTGGTGCAAACTACCAAGTGCCTATCGAAGTTCCTGCTCCACGTGCGATGGCTTTGGCTATGCGCTGGTTGCGTGACTTTGCTCGTAAGCGCGGTGAGAATACCATGGCTGAGCGTCTGGCTGCTGAGGCTTATGAAGCTGCTAACGATCGCGGTTCTGCAATCAAGAAACGTGATGATACGCACAAAATGGCTGAAGCGAACCGTGCGTTTGCTCACTACCGCTACTAGGATAGAAACAGTTTAAGGACAAAGAGACAAAAATGGCCCGCGAATTTGCACTCGAACATTATCGTAACTTCGGTATCATGGCTCACATTGATGCCGGTAAAACGACAACCACCGAGCGTATCTTGTACTACACCGGAAAATCTCACAAAATTGGTGAGGTTCATGACGGTGCTGCGACCATGGATTGGATGGAGCAAGAGCAAGAGCGTGGGATCACGATTACGTCTGCTGCGACCACCTGTTTCTGGACCGGCCCTGCTGAAGGTGCTGCTCCTGGCGAAAAAATCCGTTTCAACATTATTGACACCCCGGGCCACGTGGACTTCACCATTGAAGTTGAGCGTTCCTTGCGTGTTCTTGATGGTGCTGTATGTCTTCTTGACTCCAACCAAGGTGTTGAGCCTCAGACTGAAACAGTATGGCGTCAAGGTGACAAGTATAAAGTGCCTCGTATCGTGTTCTCCAACAAAATGGATAAAATCGGTGCGAACTTCTATCAGTGCGTTGAAGATGTGGACAAGCGCCTTGGTGCAAACCCACTCGTAATCAACCTGCCGATCGGTGCTGAATCTGACTTTGCTGGCGTTGTTGACTTGCTGAAAATGAAAGCAATCGTCTGGAACTCTGACAATTTGGGTGCAACATTCACCGAAGAAGAAATTCCTGCTGACCTGAAAGAAAAAGCTGAAGAATGGCGCGCTAAGATGGTCGAAATGGCTGTCGAAATGGAAGACGAAGCCATGGAAGCTTACCTTGAAGGTAAAGAAATCGACATGGTCACACTGAAGCGTTGTATCCGTAAAGGAACTCTGGCTTCCAAGTTTGTTCCAATGCTCTGCGGTTCTTCTTTCAAAAACAAAGGCGTTCAAACATTGTTGGATGCGGTTGTTGACTACCTGCCAAGCCCGATCGACGTTGGTGCTGTTAAAGGTAAAAAAGTTGACTCTGACGAAGCTGATAGCCGTGCATGTTCTGATGATGCACCGTTCTCTGCATTGGCATTCAAGATCATGAACGACCCGTTCGTTGGATCTTTGACATTTGCGCGTATCTACTCCGGTAAACTGGAATCCGGTACATATGTTCAAAACTCCGTTAAGGATAAAAAAGAACGTATCGGCCGTATGCTTCTGATGCACTCCAACAACCGTGAAGAAATCAAAGAAGCTTATGCCGGTGATATCGTGGCGATTGTTGGTCTGAAGGACACAACAACAGGTGATACGCTTTGCGATGGTTCTAAACCAATCGTTCTTGAGCGTATGGAATTCCCTGAGCCTGTTATCGAGATTGCTGTTGAGCCAAAAACAAAAGCTGACCAAGAAAAAATGGGTCTTGCTCTGCAACGTTTGGCTGCTGAAGATCCTTCCTTCCGTGTATCTGTTGACCACGAATCCGGTCAAACAATCATGAAAGGTATGGGCGAACTTCACTTGGAAATTCTCGTTGACCGTATGAAACGCGAATTCAAAGTGGAAGCAAATGTTGGTGCGCCTCAGGTTGCTTACCGTGAGACCATCACCAAGCCTGCTGAAATTGACTACACCCACAAAAAACAATCCGGTGGTTCCGGTCAGTATGCGCGTATTACGCTCATATTCGAACCGAACGAAGCTGGTAAAGGATATGAATTCAAATCCGAAATCGTTGGTGGTGCAGTTCCTAAAGAATACATCCCTGGTGTTGAAAAAGGTCTTATGGCTTCTCAAACAACAGGTATCATCGCGGGCTTCCCGGTTGTTGACTTCAAAGTACGTCTGACAGACGGTGCATACCACGACGTTGACTCCTCGGCTCTGGCGTTCGAGATCGCTGCACGTGCAGCTTTCAAAGAAGGTATGGAAAAAGCCGGCCCACAACTTCTTGAGCCAATCATGAAAGTTGAAGTGGTAACACCTGAAGAATACATGGGCGATGTGATCGGTGACTTGAACTCCCGTCGCGGACAAATCAGCAGTATGTCTGACCGCGGTAACGCAAAAGTGATTGCGGCGATGGTTCCACTGTCATCCATGTTCGGTTACATCAACAACTTGCGCGGTATGTCACAAGGACGTGCACAGTACTCAATGGTGTTTGATCACTATGATGCTGTTCCTGCAAACGTTGTTGAAGAAGTTAAAAAGAAAGTTGCTGCTTAATTAGCAAATTGAATTAGAAAGAGGTACTAAAATGTCCAAAGAGAAGTTTGAGCGGACGAAACCGCATTGTAACATCGGAACGATTGGTCACGTTGACCATGGTAAGACGACACTGACAGCAGCGATTACGAAAGTATTGGCTGAGGCGGGTGGAGCGACAGCCATGTCATACGACATGATTGACAAATCTCCTGAGGAAAAAGCACGTGGTATCACGATTTCTACATCACACGTTGAGTATGAAACACCTAACCGCCACTATGCACACGTTGACTGCCCAGGTCACGCTGACTACGTTAAGAACATGATCACCGGTGCTGCTCAGATGGACGGCGCGATTTTGGTTGTGAACGCAGCGGACGGTCCTATGCCACAAACCCGCGAGCACATTTTGTTGGCTCGTCAGGTTGGTGTTCCTGCATTGGTCGTTTTCATGAACAAAGTTGACCAAGTTGACGACGAAGAGTTGTTGGAACTGGTTGAAATGGAAGTTCGTGAATTGTTGTCTTCTTATGACTTCCCTGGCGACGATATTCCTATCGTTAAAGGATCTGCATTGGCAGCTCTTGAAGGCCGTGATGACAATATCGGTAGAAACCAAGTTTTGGCATTGATGGAAGCTGTTGACAGCTACATTCCACAGCCAGAGCGTCCGGTTGACAAACCATTCCTGATGCCAGTTGAAGACGTGTTCTCGATCTCCGGTCGTGGTACCGTTGTGACCGGTCGTGTTGAGCAAGGTATCATCAAAGTTGGTGAAGAGATCGAAATCGTCGGTATCAAGCCAACTCAGAAAACCACCTGTACCGGTGTTGAAATGTTCCGTAAACTTCTTGACCAAGGTCAGGCAGGGGACAACATCGGAGCATTGCTTCGTGGTACAAAACGTGAGGAAGTTGAACGCGGACAAGTTTTGGCTGCTCCAGGTTCTATCACCCCACACACTCAATTTACTGCAGAGACCTATATTCTCTCTAAAGAAGAAGGTGGACGTCACACTCCATTCTTTGCTAACTACCGCCCACAGTTCTACTTCCGTACAACTGACGTGACCGGTGAAGTTACACTTCCTGAAGGAACAGAAATGGTTATGCCTGGTGACAACATCAATCTGACCGTTAAGTTGATCGCTCCAATCGCGATGAACGAAGGCTTGCGCTTCGCTATCCGTGAAGGCGGTCGTACAGT
>QKCR01000022.1 GCA_003245575.1 Alphaproteobacteria bacterium
AAAAATTCCCTTTTCTTTCAAGTGGTTATAATTGTAACAGAGCGCAATAGAGCGTGATTTGTCGTTACGCAGCAAATCACCTAAATTCCGAGTGTATTAATCCGTTCAGGAGATTCGTTTTTTAATATGCAACATACTGTTCACTCTATTGTCACTCTCTCGGGAATCGGTTTGCACTCCGGTGCAGAGACTGTTCTTAAGATTAAGCCTGCGGCTGTTTCTAGCGGCTTGCGGTTTGTTCGTGTCGACGTTGCTGATAAAAATAATGTCATTCCTGCGCGATGGGATCATGTTGTCGATACACGTCTGTGTACGGTTGTTGCCAATCAGGATGGTGTGAGTGTCGGGACAATCGAACATTTGATGGCTGCGCTTTCTGCTTGTGGTGTTGATAATGCTGATATTGAGCTTGATGGACCAGAAGTCCCGATTATGGACGGGTCTTCCGAACCTTTTATTGAAGCTATTCTTGCTGTTGGCCTTAAAACCCAAACGGCTGCACGTCGCGGAATCAAGATTTTGAAGGAAGTGACTGTTCGTGATGGGGATAAAGTTGCAACCCTGAAACCAGGTATCGGCTCACGTTACAAAATTGAAATTGATTTTCCTCATAAAGAAATCGGACGTCAGGCTGCTGAAGTGGATATGTTCGCGGATGAGTTCATTGACCGTATTTCTCGTGCACGTACCTTCGGATTTTTGCAGGAAGTGAATGCGTTGCGCGCGATGGGGCTGGCCTTGGGCGGGTCTTTGGAGAATGCAATTGTTCTTGATGCGGATTCAATTATGAACCCTGAGGGGCTGCGGACTCCTGATGAGTTTGCCCGTCATAAGGTTCTGGATGCTGTCGGCGATCTTTATATCGCCGGTGGTCCGATTGTCGGTCAATTTGAAGCCAGTAAACCAGGGCACAACATGAATAACCTGGTGTTGCGTGAATTGTTCTCTCAGCCTGATGCCTGGACATTTGTTGATCTCTATATGGACCATACACCTGAGAAAGATGCGGAGATTTTTGTGCCGTCTGCTGTGTCCGAGAAACTCTCTGCCAGAGCCTAATCCGATATGAATGTTTATCTATTAGACCGGCCCGTCTTTTGAGGGGCCTGTTTTTTGTCTGTAGAATCAAGGCAAACGTTGTGAAACTCCTTATAAAGGCTCTTGGACTCTCCCGGTCTTGGTGTTAGAAATGGATAAAATCAATAGGAAAAACCATGAATCGCACTCTTGTTAGTTTGTTAGCCGTATCGCTTGTTTTGTCTGCGTGTAGTTCTCGCGAAGAAAAGGCCGACCCTTTAAAGGTTGATCGTCCGGCCGAGGAGATTTTCAAGGAAGCAGAGGCTGCCAATAAAGATGGCCTCTATCAGACTGCTACAACACTTTATTCCGAAGTCGAACGGCAACATCCTTATTCCGAATACGCAACGCTCTCCCAGATTCGTCAGGCCGAGAGTGCTTACGAGGCATTGAGATATGACGAGGCGATTGCCGCGCTTGATCGTTTTGTCGAATTGCACCCCGGGCATGAGAAAGTGCCTTATGCGTATTATATGAAAGCTATGTGCTATTACGAGCAAATGACCGATGTGGCGCGGGATCAGGGCATGACCGAGCAAGCTAAGGAAGCTTTGGAAGTAGTTGTAAACCGTTTTCCGGACAGTAAATATGCGCGGGATGCCCAGTTCAAGCTGGATTTGGTGATGGATCACCTTGCCGGTAAGGAAATGGAAATCGGTCGCTATTATATGAAGAAGAAACAATATAATGCCGCGATAAACCGCTTTATGGAGGTTGTCCGGAATTACCAGACGACGACCCATACGCCAGAGGCCTTGCATCGTTTGGTCGAGATTTACACGATTTTAGGTTTGCGTGATGAGGCGACGCGTGTTGCGGCTGTTCTCGGATATAACTATCCGGGCAGCAAGTGGTATCAGGATAGTTATGCGCTTCTTGATCCAAGTCAGCGCGGCAAGTTGGAAGATCAGCGGTCATGGGTTAGCCGGACGCTCAGTTCCTTGCTTTCTCCAAACTGATTGTTATGTTTAAAGGCGTCTTTAGTTTAGTCAGGACCAATTAAGCGATGTTACGGGCGCTCCATATCAAGAATGTTGTTTTGATCGAGCATCTTTCATTGGAGTTCTCGCAAGGGCTTTCTACTTTAACGGGAGAGACGGGGGCGGGAAAATCTATCCTGTTGGATTCTCTTGGACTTGCAATCGGTGCGCGTGCTGATGCCGGATTGGTGCGTCGTGGTACGGATCAGGCCAGTGTTGTTGCGGAATTTGATTTACCGAAAGATCATCCTGTCGGAGCTTTGCTTAATGAGCAGGGAATCGACATATCCGGACAAGGCCTGATTTTACGGCGAGTGCTTGGCGCTGATGGCCGAAGCAAGGCTTTTGTAAATGATGAGCCGGTCAGTGTGAATTTCTTGAAAACAATCGGGGAGTCTTTGGTTGATATTCATGGCCAATTTGAAACCTATGGCCTCCTAAATCCAGCTACGCACCGTATCGTATTAGATCAATATTCAGGAAATAGTTCTTTATTATCAGATGTTTCCGCGTTGTATTTGTTGTGGCGCGAGTCGAGTCAGGCTGTTGTTGAATTGGAAGAACGCGCGGCGCGCGCGGCCGAAAACGAGCAGTATTTTAGGGATTGTGTCGATGAATTAGAGGAGCTTTCTCCTGTTGAAGGGGAGGAAGAAGAGCTTGTTGCCCGTAAAAAATCTATCCAAAATCTTGAGGCTTTGAAGGCGTGCTTTGCCTTTGTGCAGGATGCTTTGGGCGGGGAGCAAGGAGCGGATCTTCAGCTTGGGCAAGCAAGCCGCATGCTAGAGCGTCATGCTTCCCAAATCGGCGAGGAGGATGTTGCGCGTTTGGTCGGAATTCTGGATCGTGCGTCGTCTGATATTCAGGAAGCTTGTCGTGATCTGGATGGAATGATTTCTCGTCTTGATCCGGATGGTCTGAATTTGGAAGAGATTGAGGATCGTCTTTATGCATTGCGTGCACTGGCACGTAAGCATCATTGTTCCGTTGAAGACTTACCGCGGTTGGCTAGCGAATTGAAAGACAAGATTCTTTTGCTGGATCAGGGGGCGGATTTGCTTTTGGCTGCGCGTCAGAAAGAGGCGCAAGACAAGGAAAAATATAGGGTTGCGGCGATGAAGCTTCATGAAGTTCGCAAGAAGGTCGGGCAACGTCTTGATAAAATTATCAATTCAGAATTAAAACCTCTCAAATTAGACAAATCAGTGTTTGAAACTTCTGTCGAACTGTGTCATCCTGAAAATGCATGGGGAGTTCAGGGCTTTGACGAAGTTCGGTTTCTGGTCGCAACCAACGCAACATCTGATACGGTTCCGGAATTGGGACCTCTCAACAAAATTGCTTCGGGTGGGGAGATGGCGCGCTTTATGCTCGCTCTCAAGGTCGTACTGGCCGACTCCGCCCAATACCCCGGCGTCTTTGTTTTTGACGAGATTGATACGGGAATCGGCGGGGCAACAGCCAACGCCGTCGGGGAACGTTTGGCAAAATTGGCTACGAGGCATCAGGTGTTGGTTGTGACTCATTCACCACAGGTTGCAGCCCAGGCAAACCATCATTGGATGGTTTCCAAACGCGGGGGCGCTACATTAATTACTCCGTTATTAGGTCAAGCCAGACAAGAAGAGATTGCGCGAATGCTATCGGGAGCCGAAATTTCACAGGAAGCCAGAGCAGCTGCAGCGCGATTGTTGGATACGGGTTAGGACGCTGTTAATAAAAAAAAGTTAAAATTGGGTCATCATGAGACAATTAGAACAAGGATTCGCCGGAGTAGGAGCTGGCTCTAGTAAGACCCAAAACACGAGCGGTTTTATCGCTGTCGGTGAAGGACACGAACTTCACTATATTCGATCCGGAAAACAGGGCGGAATCCCAATGATTGTCTGTCATGGCGGGCCTGGGGCTTGGCTGGACGAAGCTTATAAAGATCTCCTGAATTCTACAGAATTTGATGTCATTATCTATTCCCAACGCGGATGCGGGTTGTCGCGCCGCCGCAATGAGCCACTTCGTCCCGATACTCAAAATGTTGAAGATTTAGAGAGATATTATGTTGAACGCGCTCTTTATGTGAGCGAAGGCAACGAATTGAGCCACCAAATTCATGATATTGAAGTTCTGCGTCAGCATTTCTTTAGAGAGCAAAAAGTTCATGTCTTTGGCGGATCATGGGGCGGCGCTTTGGCGATGCTTTACGGAATTCATTATCCCGAAAAGACCGAGAATCTCATTCTGCGTTGTACATCCTTGACCGAATTATGCGGCGCGATGAATCCGATTGATGAGGCGGAAACGGTTTCCCAACGCCTTCATAATCCGTGCTTTATGCGCATGGAAAACACAATCAAAGCTTTGGTTGGTGAGGATGCTTACCAGCCTTCGGAGTTGTTCTTGCATCTTTATCAAGGGCTTTATGACGCGCAGCCTGACGGGCGTGTTTGGTCAGATCATGAAAAATGTGACGCTGCAATTAGCTGGCGCATTTGGAACAAGAGTTTGCAGTACACACGCATTAGTGAAAGCGAAGCTGAGGCCGCTATTCGTTCCGATATTGAACAGAATGTTAAATTCGGATTTTTGTTCAGCAAATTATTGTTGGGCTATCCGCAATATGGTCGTCCTTATTTTAAAGAAACATTACCTGAATTTTTCAGTCACTCTGATGCGCATGTTATGATTGTTCACGGCACGGATGATAAAATCTGTCCGATTCAGAATGCCTATGATGTATTCGAGTGGTGTTCTGCGGAGCAGGCGCCGATGGTGTTACAGTCCGGAACACCTGTGTTCAATTCCGATCGTCGGGTTGTGTTGCTTCCTGTGAACTCAGGCCATGCTGATGATGATTCAGGTATGTGGTCTGCTTTGTCCAGAATGGTCGAATACGCGGAAGCTGTGGCCTTGTCTTCCAGAGATGAGCAAAATGAAGCGGATGCCGACGTGGGGCTTCAGGCGCGACCTGCCGCAACGCGCATTTTACAGCCTGCCTAGAACGGTTGATCCCTTAAATCCCTACTTGCTTATTGACATAATCTATGATTGTGTTTAGATTTCCTTATGTCTGATAAACCGCAAGTACATGGGGCTTTTGATAAAGCGCAGAGCCAGGTTCATCCCGTTCCTTCGGGAGAGACTGTTTTTGTGACGGCGCGGGACGGGTATCAGGTTCTGGCCAACGTACGCGGTAATCCCAAAGGCCAGCCGATTATTGTTTTGCACGGCGGACCTGGGGCTGGTCCTTCAGAGGCTGATGAAAAACTTTTCGATTATTCCAAATTCAAAGTTATAACGATTACGCAGCGTGAATGTATTCAATATCGTGGACTTCGTAATTCCTATCGTGATTCTGCGTTGGAAAATTTGCCCGACGACGAGAAGCTGGTGGCGCTTACGCACAAGCTGGATGCCATCCGCAATATTACATTTGATGATTTAATCAATGATATTGAAGATGTGCGGCGTCATGTTTTGGGTGAAGATCAAAAAGTCTCGGTCATGGGAAGCTCGTGGGGAGGCCCATTAGCAGCTTTTTATGCGGGACATTATCCGGACAAGGTAAAACAGATTGTTGTGCGTGGGACGTCATTGGTTGAGCTTTGCGGGCGCATGAACCCTGCTGATGTCGAGAAGACGACTGAGCAATATGAGAAAAACCCGTTTTTTACCCGCTTTGTAGATCGCTTGCGTTCGGAAGATTTCTTCGGTGAGGATTTTGACCAGAGCGAGATTATGCATCGTCTTTACCATGTCATGTTTGATGAAGATGGGCATGGTCAGAGTAAGGTCTGGACTCCGGAACAGAAAAAAGAAGCCGCGATGTTGTGGCGGAGCTGGAATGTCTCTTTGCAATATAGTTACGGAACCGACGAAGCAGAGATCCAAAAGACAGTTGATAAATTTGTAACCGACGACTGGGGGCATTCTTTCAACTATGCGGGCATGTTTGCATGGACCCTTGAAACGCAATATCCGTTATGGGCACCAGAGATGGGGGATAAATCCATGTTCCATGCAATGGATATTATCAGAGATCATCATATTCCTTTTGTAGCTGTGCATGGTATCGGTGATGATATTTGCCCGTTTGATAATGCTGTGCGCCTGGTGGGGCAAATTGATCGGGCTACATGTGAAGAAGATTTTATGGTCCGGAATGAGGCGGGGGATGTTGCCGATGTGCGCGGACTTCAATTCGGACAAGGTTTGTTGACGATTTTGCCTGTTTTGGCGGGTCACGCTATGCACGGGAATATGATGCCCAAAGCGATGAAGGCTGTTTTGGAACATTTTTCCGGCGATTCTTTGCCGTTACAAACTTTATATCCGGATTTGAATTTGCCACAGAACCAAAACCAACAGGCGGCGGTGGTTGTTGTGACCCAAGGGACACAAGTGCATATTCCATCCATAAAGTAGATGAAATAGCTACTTTATATTCTCTCTTTTCCTTTATGTGTTTCCTGATACATTGACGGTATGACAGGTCAGAATTCCTTTTTTGCAGACGCGGCGACAGTCGCAGAATACAACAAGCTTGTTGCCGAGATCAGGCAGCATGATGAAGCCTATTATCAAGATGATGCCCCGAAAGTTTCGGATGCAGAGTATGATTCATTGCGGCGGCGTGTGGAAGAGATCGAGGCGGCGTATCCTGCTTTAGTGAGCAGTTCATCTCCCACTCAAAAAGTCGGGGCAGCTCCGTCTAAGGGATTCAAATCACTGGAACATTCTGTGCCGATGCTCTCACTTGGGAATGCATTCGAGAGTCAGGATGTGTCAGATTTTATGGATCGTATCCGTAATTTTCTGAAGTTATCTGCGTCAGATGTGGTTGAGATTGTGACTGAGCCGAAGATTGATGGGCTGTCCTGTTCTGTCCGCTATGAAAAAGGCCGATTTGTTCAGGCTGCGACACGCGGTGACGGGGCTACGGGTGAAGATATTACAGAGAATGTCAGGTCCATTTCCGATGTCCCTAAAATGATTGAAGGGGACGTTCCTGATATTTTGGAAGTGCGCGGCGAGATCTATATGCGGCGTGATGAGTTTATGCGATTGAATGCCGAGCAGGAAAAAACGGGCGGCAAGATTTTTGCTAATCCGCGTAATGCGGCAGCAGGTTCGGTGCGGCAACTTAATCCGCAGGTGAGTGCGGCGCGTCCTTTACGGTTTTTCGGGTATGCGCTGGGGCAGGTGTCAGTGCCGATTGCCGAGACGCAGGACGGTATTCGTCAAAAGTTGAAATTATGGGGATTTGCACAAGCCGAGCCTCAGGCTGTTTGCAAGACTGTTGAGGATATTCTTGCCTATTATAAGGCTGTGGAAGCAAAGCGTCCTGATCTTCCTTATGACATTGATGGGGTTGTTTATAAAGTCAATTCACTCCTCTATCAGGAGCGTTTGGGGTTCGTTGCGCGCGCGCCGCGATGGGCGATTGCGCATAAATTCCCAGCTGAGAAGGCCATAACGGTTTTAAAAGACATTATTATCCAAGTCGGGCGGACAGGGGCTTTAACGCCTGTGGCTGAACTTGAGCCGATTACGGTCGGTGGCGTGGTTGTTTCTCGCGCGACGCTTCATAATGAAGATGAAATTCAGAGAAAAGATATTCGTGTCGGCGACCATGTTGTTGTTCAGCGGGCAGGAGACGTCATTCCGCAGATTGTAGAAGTCTTACAGGATAAGCGTGCACCAGATTCAAAGCCTTTCAATTTTCCTCATGAATGTCCGATTTGTCATTCCCATGCGGTACGTGAGGAAGGAGAAGCTGTGTGGCGATGTACGGGCGGGTTGGTTTGTCCCGCGCAGGCCGTCGAGCGATTGAAACATTTTGTCTCAAGGTTGGCGTTTGATATTGAGGGCCTTGGCTCTAAAATTATTGAGGAATTTTATGCGGAAGAGTTGATTAGAACGCCTGCCGATATTTTTAAGCTTGAGGATCGGGATAAGGGCAGTTTGACGCCAATTCGTAAGCGCGCGGGGTGGGGGGATCTCTCTGCCAATAATTTGTTTGAATCAATCAATAAACGTCGTGTGATTAGTTTGCCGCGCTTTATTTATGCGCTGGGTATTCCGCAAATCGGGGAAGCGACTGCCAAGCGGCTGGCTGAAACTTATTTGAATATCACCGTATTGCGTCACTCCATGCATGAGTGTGCTGAGGGTATCGGCGATGCATATCAAAATCTGTTGAATATTCAGGATGTCGGAGAAAGCGTTGCGGCGGATCTGGTCGGATTTTTTGCCGAACCTCATAATCAAACTATTCTGGATGATTTGTTGACGCAAGTGACTGTGGAGGACTTTGTGCTTGTTCTGGCGAAGGAGACGCCTGTATCCGGTAAGACAGTTGTTTTTACGGGAACTTTGGTCACGATGAGCAGGGCTGAAGCCAAAGCCACGGCGGAAGGATTGGGCGCGAAAGTCGCGGGAAGTGTGTCCTCCAAGACAGATTATGTCGTTGCAGGAGAAGATGCAGGATCAAAGCTCACCAAAGCCAAAGATCTTGGGGTGCGCGTTCTGACAGAGCAGGAATGGAAAGATTTGATCGGAAACTAGCGGAGTTCTATTCCGCTTTGATCTCTTTCAATTTTTTAAGGAGAGCTTCCATTTCAGGAGGATAGTCACGACGTTCTACGAAATCGCCGCCGCCCGAGTTACGGGTCATGGACAATTCAAGAGCGTTTACCAACACATCTGCAATTCTGATGTCTTTTTGTACCAGAGCCAGTTCCAGCGCGAATGCAATCCGGTCACTCAAGCGGTGGGCATTCAATGAAATTCCGTCCATATCCATAGTGTCGAGGCTCCGTATTTAGTGTTGGTCTTTTCTGTGGTTTTTAAACGATAAAGGTTTTGCCGTTTTCAGGCTTATTAAGAACATTATTCTCGATAAAAGTAAAGAAGCGGTCAATAAATGCAGATCTGTATTTATCCTGTTCCATCAGAATTTCGTGCTGCGCGCCTTCAATTTCCAATAATTCACATGATTTTATACGGGAAGCTGCACTGCGAATTGCGATATTTGATACTAATTGGTCTTGTTCTGCGAGGGCAATCAGTGTGGGGGTCTGAATTGTTTCCAGATACCCTTTTTTCTCGATTTTTTTACAGGATTTTACGGCATCTGACAGCCATTTGTTGGTCGGGCTGCCGATGGTCAGGTGCGCATATTCAGGATGGGTGAAAAAAGCCTTTTGAACGGAGGCACGTTGTTCGTCGCTCGAAAATATACCTTGTAGTCCCGGGCGGTCCCTATAGTGTTCGGTCCAGTTGCATCCGCCCGGTACATAGGCAGTCGGAAAGAGTTTCAAAAGGGCGAGGGCCGGTGTCGAAATAAGTCCCGTGAGTTTTTCAATTGTTTTAATTTTGAGCATCGGGGCAGTGATGGCAACAGCTGAGAAGATGTCCTGACCTTTTGTGTTTTTATTATATTCCGCCAGATAGCGTAACGCGATGTGACCACCCATAGAATGTGCCAGAAGAATAATCGGAAGGCGCAGATGATTGTTTTCAGGGTCGATTGCTGTTGAGAGGACGATTTCATCAATAAGTGTATGCAGATCTTTTAGCAATAGATCGAAGCCTGCCGAGTGCCGCTTGTGTGGGTTCTTCAGGTAACGTCCCGAGCCGCCTTGACCCGGAAGGTCGATAATGACCGGTTTGATGTCCCGTTGTTCCAAATCATTGGCCAGTTCGAAATATTGTTCTCCAAAATCACCTAATCCTCCGAGTATCAACGCCACTGCATGATATTTTTTTCTGGAACGGGGAAGTCCGTAGCGGATTTTTATGCCGCTTAACTCACGGAAGCTCCAATCCCAATGTGGTGGAGGCTGGAATCTGTCTTGAGAAAGGATCGGGTGGGTTGAATCAATCATAAGGTTACGCGTGTATGTTATTCGGAGGCAGTTTGTTTTAAGGACCAGACAACTTTATTGGGTTCAGTTGTATGTAGGGTCACGGAAAATCCGTAATTCCGTGCGCTCTCGCCGAGGACGTAAGGATGAACAAGGCGCGGATCAAGGTCGGTGAGCGCTATAGTTCCTGCCAAGGCGTTTTCGACATTTTCGCGTACGGTTGCGTCAGTTCCTTCTGCGGTGAGGATCAGCTCTTTTCCCGATCCTGCATCCGCAAAGACGGTTCCGCCCTTTGGCAGACATTCCTGAGCCAGAAGAAGTGCACCCATCAAAACTTTGCACGCGCCTTTTTCTTTCACATCAATTCCGAGCGGTCCGTATGGGTCCCAGCTTTGGCGGACTTTTCCGTCCATACGGATTAAAGCACCGAAAGCTTTTTGAATATCTTCTGCTTTCAAATTGCCGTCGCGTCCGCCTGCGCCATAGGCAATTCGAAAAGCTTGTAGTCTTGCTCCAGCTGACGCAGCCGAGTGGGAGATCAGATCAGTTGCCTGTTTGATGCCGTCAGGGTCTCCGGCCATGTCTTCCATGAATTCGATGCCGTTATTGATGGCCCCGACAGGAGAAACGAGGTCATGACATATACGTGATGCCAATAATTCCAAGAGCAGGGTGACGTCCTGAGAAGAGTGATTCATTGTTATGAAAACCTTTTTTGCCGAATGGCTTAAAAAACTGAGTATGGTACGGGCCATAGCTTCGCAGAAAATTGCCGATTTGCCAAGGGCTGACGCGCTCGGCATGTTTCCTCTGTGGAAAATTCAGGAGAGGGTGCAGGTTTTTCTTGGCGGGATTATACAAAATGATTATGGTGAGCGTCATGGATGACATCAGTGGAAAAAAATTCAGTCTACAAGACTGGGTGACGCGCCGTGCCGCTAATCAGGCGGGTGGGATCGCGTCCAGGGTAAATGAAGTTGAATCTATTCAGCCCGTTGCGATTAAACGTGCTGTGAACGGAGATGACAGTACCGTGGAACAGGAAGCGGCTCCCGAGACGCCAGTTTCTTCGACCGTCTCATCGTCTGTGTCCGGTGGTGAACCGATGAGCGCGCCGACAGGTAGCGCAGATGCGCCTGCAAGTGCAGATGCCGCAGAAGATAAAATGGCTGACAAAGCAACTTCTTATGATCAGCTGATGAAAGCGGAAATGAAGTCATCCTATTCTTCTCCCAATTCATCTAGCCCTGTTCAGCAGTTGCAGATTGTCCGATTGCTCACTGATTTGGGCGAGCGTTTGCGTCAAAGCGAAAAAGAACGCGAAATTCTTTGGAAAGAAGTCGAGACTTGCCGTAAGCAAATTGGCGATCTCAGCGATAAAAATTCACAGTCCGTCAAGTCATTCGAAAATCTACAAGGTAAACTTTCCGGTAAGGAAGATTTTATTCAAGGTCTTTTGGATAAACAGACGGAACTTGAAGCGCTTGTGAAATCCCAGAGCCAAGCTCTTGAAAGTGCGCAAAGCGAGCAAGCTGTCCTCAAGGGTAAGCTGGAAGACAAGCTGAGCAGCATTGAAACTGCTGCGGGTAGTGCAATCGTTCGTATTGAAGATGCCCTTGCCGAAAATTCAAAACTTGCCAAACGTGTAGAGCAGTTGGGACAAGATAAAGCCAGACTGGTGCGTAAGCTGGAAGTCATGGAAGAAACTCTGACCCAGACTCAAGAAACGCTGAAAGCAAAAGCTCTGGTTCTTTTGACGGATCAGGCTTTGGCGGCTCGGACAAATCTGCCGCAATCTCCTGCGTGGACCGGTGACGATACGTTGCGTGTCTCCACACCACGTGCGGAAAAATCTTCTGCCGATACAGGGCCTTTATCCGATATTGCTGAGTCTATTCGTCAGCAACAAAAGGCAGCTGACATCAGCAATAAAGCATTTTTGATTGCGCTATTTGTGTTGGTGATTGCATCCGGTGTTTTGGTAAGCCAGATTAATTTCAAATCTATTTCTTTTACGCCTTCTACCGACAAATCTTCTTCTGTGAGTGTGGATGAAGGAAGTTCGGGTGACATGACTCCTGCTGCGGATGTGAAAGTCAGCGAACCAACAGGTGATGACGTCGATCAAACTCAAGCATTGGTTCCTGCTGCGACACCAAGTCAAGAAGAGTTGATGGCTAATATTGCGACAATGGCTAATCAGATCGAGCCTGCTGCCGTTGATCCGACAGTGGCAGTTAGTGAAGAGAGCGTTGTCGAGGTTAATGATTTTGATAAAGCGATTGATGCGGAAGATAAGGCTCTTGAAGTCTTTAATGCAGAAGCTCCGAAAGGGTCCGTCAAGACACGTATCAAGCCGAATGCGTCTTTGCCGAAAGCCATCAAGGAAATTGAAAATATGGCTTTTGAAGGTGATGCCAAGGCTCAACATGATCTGGCTGCTATCTACACGGCCGGACATGCCGGTGTGAAGGTCAATTATGATCTGGCTGCGAAATGGTTTACCGAGGCGGCGCATCAGAATATTGCAAACGCCCAGTATAACCTTGGTGTTCTGACCCAACAGGGTTTGGGCGTCGAGAAAAACGTGACACGGGCGATTGATTTGTACCGTGTGGCGGCTGCCAATAATCATCCGGAAGCACAATATAACCTTGCGATTGCCTATATTGAGGGTGTCGGGACAGAATATAACCCGCAAATTGCTGCTGCTTACTTCCAGAAAGCCGCTTCGGGCGGTATTGTTGAAGGTGCTTATAATCTGGGTCTTTTGTATGAAAACGGGTTGTTGGGTGAGTCCCAGCCTGATGAGGCTGTGTTCTGGTACTCTTTGGCTGCGGCTAAAGGCAACGATCAGGCTAAGGACGCATTGGCTCAATTACAAAGCCAGCTCAGTATGAGTGATGATGATGTGAAACGCATCGTTGATCGTATTGCCCAGACCAAGCCGGGATTTTTGAATGCAAAGGGAGAAGCTGCATTGCCTGAGGCGCACAATATCAATGATCTTGAGATCGGTGCTTCTTCAGCTCCAGCGGCGTCTGCTGCTCCTGTATCTTCCCCGATTTTAGCAACCAAGCCGATTGACTCTTCTGTCGTTTTGCAAATTCAGGAACAATTGTCTGCATTGGGCTATTATAAAGGGGCTCCTGATGGGCTGAATTCCAATGCAACGAAATCCGCGATTACCGCTTATCAAAAAGAAAATGGGTTGAAGCAGGACGGACTGCCAAGTGAGACATTGTTGGTCCAAATTCTTGCCAGCAAGATGTAATCGTTTAGAAATTATCTGCTTCTAAGCAGTGTTGTTACAACCCACCAGTCCGGATGGGTTGTTTTTATTTGTTCTGCGGCCATAACAGATTCTGCAACAGTCGGAAATATCCCAAAGCAGGTTGCTCCACTGCCGGATAGTCTTGAGAGTTGGCAGTTTCTCTGGCTTTCAAGCATGTCGAGTGTTTCCTGAATGTCGGGAGCGAAGGTGAGAGCTGCTCTTGTCATGGAGTTGCGTGTTTTGAATTTCAGGAAATAGGCCATGTCATCGCCCGTTGTGAATTCAAACGGAAACGTTACCGGAGGTGCATAATCATCCGGCGTCATGCGTGCATAAATTTCAGGGGTCGGGCAGTTCTGCCCACCATTGACCAGCAGAATAGGCGTATCCGGAAAAGAAGGTGTAATGGTTGATATTTTGTTGCCTGTTCCCTCCATGATAATGGCATGTGGTGCGTGCAGGAACGCTGTAATGTCACTTCCCAGAGCAGATGTTATCTCGCTTAGGTCTGTTGTGTCTTCGATCAAATCCTTGATTGTCTGTAAGGCAAATGCGGCGTTTCCTGATCCACCGCCCAGCCCACCGCCTGTTGGGATTCTTTTGGTCAGGGACACAGAATAATTGAGCGAGCGTGTGATCTTTTTCTCATAAAGAGCAAGGGCTTTTTCTATTAGATTGTCTTGCTCTGAGAGTGTTCTGAGATGTTCGGCAAACGGGCCATTGATTGTTATGGTGCGTTTGTTTGATGGCGTTAGGATAAGGGTATCGCCGAAATCAGTGAAGGCCGTGAGCGATTGGAGATTATGATAGCCGTCTTCGCGTTTGCCCGTGATATGCAGGTGCAAGTTAATTTTAGCAGGAGAGGTTACTCTTGTCGGGGAGAAGGGCGTCGTATTTTGCATCAGGCACCCTCGCGCCCCTAGTCGTTTTTAACAAGAGTATTGGATTGGGTGGATTCATTCGCAGAGCTTTTGGCAAGATCTGAAGTTGGAAGTCCGTTGGTAATCTTGGTTTCGATCTTGGAAATAATTTCCGAGTCTTTTGTGAAGCTGATTGCGCGGCGCCATTGGAAACGAGCTTCGTTTTTGCGTCCGACTTGCCAGTATGCATCACCCAGATGGTCGTTGATTTCTGACTCGTATGGTTGCAGTTCCACAGCTTTTTCCAATGTGACGACGGCTTCACTGAATTTTCCTATGCGGTAATAAACCCAGCCGAGGGAGTCGATAATTGCACCGTCATCCGGCTTCAAAAGGGCTGCTTTTTCAATCATTTCAGCCGCTTTATCCAGATTTTGTCCGTGGTCTGCCCATGTATATCCGAGGTAGTTCAGGATATAGGGTTGATCCGGTTCGTAAGAGAGCGCTTTCAGTAAATCTTCTTCGGCCTGATCCCAGTTCTTCATACGTTCATTGGCAATGCCGCGTGAGAATAGGAGTTGCCATTTTTCCTGCGGGACTTCTTTGCCCAGCATGTCGACTGCTTTGTTATAGGCGCTTAATGCATCTTTATAGTTTTCATTCTGACGGTAAATATCGCCGATCTGGATTTGAGCTTCGACGTTATTGTCAGTTTCGACCAAAGTTTTCAGGATTCTGATGGCTTCATCAGTTTTATTGTCTAGCTCCAGCAATAAGGCAATTTGGCGGGTGATGCTGATTTGTGTCGCTTTGTCCCCGTCATTCTGGATTTTTGTCAGATAGGTGATGGCGCTTTCGAATTGTTTGTTGTCGGCAGAGAATTGTGCCAGAAGCTCCAATGTGTCTGGTTTGTGCGGGTCGAGAAAACGTGACATGTGCGTGAAGAGAATGGCGCTTTCTTCGTAGCCGTTCGAGAGGAGGCGCGCGGTGTCAAGCAAGGCGCGGGCCAGTCCTTCTTGCGGTGTAATGGTTTCTGTTTCGATCGGTTGTTGTTCTGAAAGTTTTTTGATTTTTTCGTTCAGACGCCCAGCAGAGTCCGGCAGTGCTTTTCGCAAGGAGGTGTAAATGTCCTTGGCTTCGGTCGTTTCTCCGTATTTGGCAAAGACGTCGGCGACATCTTCGAGTCCTGAAATCGGGGTTGGCGTACGGGTGAAATTGTAGGTCTTCGCTAGTTTTGCAACGGCCTCTTTATCCTTGTTGTAATCTGCAATCAGGACTGCTTGATATAGGAATGACGGAGAGTCCTTGAGGGTGTCTGTCTTTGACTTACCTAAGCCTGCTTCACACCATGCTTGGACGAGCGGCATAATAGCAGATCCTAGGCCGTCTTGCTTGACCTGAAGGATTGTAATCAGTTGTGCCAAAGAGTCATCTTTGCGCGTTTCGAGAATGTTTTCTGCGAGCAGGACTGCGCGGTCATAGTCCCCTGATCCTAATGACAGAGCCATGAGGCGGCTTTGAATATTCGTGTCGTCGGGTGAGTATTTCAAGAGGTCTTCGAAATATTCTCCGGCGGTTTTCCAGTCTCCGGTTAGTTGGGCGTGTTGTCCTGCCAGATAGCTTCCGGAGAGTGTTTTGCGAATGGGCTGAATATTTTGCGGGGCATAGATTCCGACAATGTTTTGTGTCTGATCTACGGACGCTGCGGCTGTATCTTCCGTTGACTTGTCATCACATCCGACTATTAGCAGAGATGTTGTGACGAGAAGAAGTGCGCGTAAGGATTTTGACATGTTCAGGCCCGTTTTCGGTTAAGTGGTGTTTCAATCATATAAGTTTTGAGAGGGGCAGGTCTATAGCTATTCTCTGATAAAATTACATCCCCGTGTAATTCGGTCCGCCTCCGCCTTGTGGTGGGGTCCAGTTGATATTCTGGGACGGGTCTTTGATATCGCATGTTTTACAATGGACGCAGTTTTGTGCGTTAATCCGGAAGTGCTTTTCTCCGTTTTCCTCGATAATTTCATAAACGCCTGCAGGGCAATATCTTTGAGCCGGTTCCGCCCATTGGGGAAGATTAATTTTTATCGGAATACTTGGGTCTTTGAGCTTTAAGTGACAGGGTTGATCTTCTTCGTGATTGGTATTTGAAAGGAACACAGACGACAGGCGGTCGAATGTCAACACGCTATCCGGTTTCGGATAGGCGATTGGTTTGACCAGATCTGCTTTTTCCAGTTGGGCATAATCCGCATGATTTTTAAGTGTGTAGGGCAGCATCCATCCGCCGATTGTCTGGAAAGCAGCATGAATTAATCCAAAAAAACGTCCTTTATGGAAGCCTGCCCGAATATTGCGGACTTTATAAAGTTCCTGATGGAGCCAGCTTTTCTTAAAGAGATCAGGGTAGGCAGAACATTCTTTTTCTTCAATCTGGGTTGCCAGTGCTTCTGCTGCTAACATGCCGGATTTCATGGCGGCATGGTTACCTTTGATTTTTGCAACATTCAGGAAGCCTGCACTATCTCCGATTAATAGGCCGCCTGGGAATGTGAGTTTAGGAAGAGAGGCCAGTCCACCTTCCACCAATGCTCTTGCACCATAAGAGACACGCTTCCCGCCTTCGAGAAGTTTTTTGAAATGGGGATGTGTTTTATGACGCTGCATTTCTTCAAACGGCGAGAGATATGGGTTTTGGTAATCTAATCCCACGACATAGCCGATCGAGATTAAATTTCCTTCCATGTGGTAACACCATGATCCGCCGTAAGTCGCGCTATCCAATGGCCAGCCCATTGTGTGAACTACATGTCCTTGCTTATGGTTTTCGGGTTTAATTTCCCAGATTTCTTTTATGCCTAGCCCGTATGTTTGCGGGGAGACGTTCTTGCGCAGATTGAAATGTTTGATCAGTTGTTTGGTTAGTGATCCATGGCAGCCTTCTGAAAAAACTGTGTGTTTGGCATGAAGTTCCATGCCGGGTTGGTATGCGGCTGTTTTCTCGCCTTCTTTGCTGATGCCCATGTCTCCGGTGGCCACGCCTCTGACGGTTCCGTCTTCGTGGAACAAAATTTCTGTTGCGGCAAATCCCGGATAAATCTCTACCCCCAAACCTTCAGCTTGTTCTGCCAGCCATTTGCCGAGAGCACCCAAAGAGATAATGTAGTTCCCTTTGTTATGCATTTGGGGTGGGTTTGGAAGTTTGATGGCTTTGTCTTCTGTCAGAAACAGGAATTCGTCACTGGTTGCAGCACAGGTAAGGGGCGCGCCTTTTTCTTTCCAGTCGGGAATCAGTTCGTTCAAGGCGCGGGGTTCAAAGACTGCGCCGGAGAGGAGATGTGCTCCGATTTCCGACCCTTTTTCCAGAATGCAGACTGTTAGATCGGGATTGATCTGTTTTAGGCGAATGGCGCAAGACAGGCCAGCCGGTCCTCCCCCGACGATGACGACGTCGTAACTCATGGAATCGCGGGTTTGTTGAGGCTCTTGTGTCATGGTTCTACTTATATATAGCGAGTGCGGGTTGTTTTTGGTCTTATGTGTGGACGGAAGGTGCGCAAAGAGTTGCATCGCGCGTTTTCTTCCTCTTATATATATACGTTAAACAGCGCTTGAAGAAAACCCGAAGAAATCTTGATAAAGGTAATTCTCCCGTGACCGAAACACAGTTCACTTCTCATGACCTTGCGTCCGCCGTCCAGTGGTATCTGGAAATCGGTTGGGATGAGGTTGTGTTTGATGCGCCGCAGAATAGATTACTTGAAAAAATAGCTGAACCTGCGCCTGTTGCTCCTGTTGCAATGGCTCAGTCCGTGTCTGCGGGTGCGCCGTTAGGGGCCGCAGAAGCACAGAGTTTGATTGCGCCTTTGCTGGACTCCGTGTCCTCTCTGGACGCGTTAAAGCAGGCCATTTCTTCTTTTGACGGGTTGGCGATTAAAAAAACGGCAGCCAATCTGGTGTTTGGGGATGGACATTCCCAAGCCAGGCTGATGATTATCGGCGAAATTCCTGAAGAGGCGGATGATCGCTCGGGCCAAGCCTTTGCGGGTGAAGCGGGTCAGTTGCTTGATAAAATGATGGCAGCCATCGGCCTATCCAGAAAAGATGCCGAGCGGGATCGGGCTGTTTACCTGACATATGCCTTGAACTGGCGGACGCCGGGGAACAGAACGCCGAATGCCAGCGAAATAGAATTGTCTACGCCGTTCTTGAAAAAACATATCGAGTTGGTGAAGCCTGATTTTCTGCTGTTGATGGGGAGTGTGCCTGCGAAAGCTTTGTTGGGGCGCACCGAAAGCATGACGCGTTTACGAGGTCAATGGTTCGAGTATCAAGGAATTCCAGCGCTGGTGAGTTTTCCTCCGTCCTTCCTGCTGAAAAGCCCTGCCAAAAAGCGTGAAGCTTGGGAAGATCTTCAAGGTCTCCAAAAACGCATGGGATAATGCAGGGTAAATTTCCCGATCTTCCGCCATTTTCAAGTCATTAGTATTTGTTTTTAAGTAATTCTGTTTTTTCTTATAGTATTTATTACTCTCTACCTAAGTATTTATTCAGTGTTTGTAGGGAGTGGTAAATTCAGGTGATGTAATCGTTAATATTCACAAATTTCCCTATTATTTTTCCTTGATATTTATTTTGTATTTCAGTGGGTTAGCTTTGGGCATTTAGGGCTTTTGCTTGCGGTGCGTCAGTTTTTTTCTGGACAATATTATGCGGCATTGATAAAAACCCCCTCACTATGCACAACGACGATATAAAGAAAGGCATCCAGCTGGCTTTAGCTGCTGTGTGCCTGTTGAGCGGTGTGGTATGTGGAACTGCCGGTAACGGTACATCAACAAGCACAATGAGTTTTGCCCAAGTGTTGATGAAGCCGGATCTGACCGACAACCTGAGTTTCGGGTTTGGTACGGAAGGATCAACAAGAGCAGCCACGGATATGTCCACTTCCCAAATTGGTATCGCCCTGCCGGAGGATTATTCGGCAGACGTTAAGCTATCTTCCGGTTACAAACTTGTTGAGCGCGCTGTTCGCGCCCAGTTGCGTCAGGGGCGTCCGACAGCGGCTTTGAAGTTTCTGTCTTTGGACCCGACTGCAAAAAATCTTAAAAATTCAGAATTTGACCGTGTGAAGGCCCAGATTGCCCAATCCTACCTGATTGAAGGTAAGATTGATCGTGCGGCTGCGGTTGCCGAAGAAATTGTTCAGCGTTCCGGAAAACTGGTCCCGTTGTCGGGATGGGTTGCGGGACAGGCTGCATGGCGTCAGGGCGATTTCGGACGGGCGGCAGACATGTTTGCTATGACAGCCCGCTCTAAAGTGGCGTCTCCATGGTTGTCTTCGGGTGGGGCGTTTTGGGCTGCCAGATCATCTTTCCGTGCCGGACGGTTCTCGGATGTTAAAGGATGGCATGAAAAGGCTGCCGAGCACCCACGGACATTCTACGGGATGGTAGCTCTGAAGTCTTTGGGACGTGATTATGACTTTAACCGTGATATTCCGGTTTTAAGCTCTGCCGACCGTAAGTCCATCGATTCATCGGCATCTGTTCAGGCTGCAATCGAGCATACCAGAAACGGCAGTGTAACAGGTGCAATCGAGAGCCTATCTAAAGGCGGCTGGTTGAAGAATGATGAGACACGTGCGCAGGTTCTGGCTTATGTCTCCGAGAAAAACGTACCGGCTCTGGTTTTGTTCCTGGCACGTAAGACCAAAAGTCAGGACGGGCGCTTTTATGATCTGGCTTTGTATCCGGAAAGCCCTTGGGAGCCGAAGAACGGCTATCAGGTCGATAAGGCTATTGTTCATGCCTTGATCCGTCAGGAATCCCGTTTTAATCCGCATGCCACCAGTACCGTTGGTGCCAAGGGGCTTATGCAATTGATGCCCGAGACTGCGAAGTTTGTCGCTAAGGCTGAGGATATTGCGTTGACCGACCCGTTGACTAATGTCGAGATCGGTCAAAAATATGTGGGTCAGTTGTTGCGTGATCCGGTTGTGAACAATGATCTCTTCAAGATGGCAATTGCCTATAATGCCGGTCCGGGGAATTTGTCAAAATGGAAGAAGCAGCTTTCCGATATTGATGACCCGTTGTTGTTTATCGAGAGCATTCCGTCCTCCGAGACACGTGCATTTGTGGAACGCGTCATGGTCAATTACTGGATGTATCGTACCCGCATGGGGCAGGATGTTCCGTCTTTGGAAGCAGTCGCTTCTCTTGATCGTCCGGATTACCTGCGCGTTGCCCAGAATATCGGCGCAAACATCTTTGCATTGGCGACCGATACGGATCGTTAGAGTATTTCTAAAAGCTGCGTATGGAGTTCTGCGTTCCCGCAAGCAAGCAAGCTCGGGTTTCCATTTAATGTTTTTGAATTTCCTTGCCAGTCTGTAATTTTTCCTCCAGCTCCTTCGATAACGGGCACGAGCGCGATAAAGTCATAAATTCCCAAATGATCCTCAACGATAATATCCAGAAAGCCATTAGCCATTAGGCCATAAAAATAACAGTCCCCTTGGAGAACGGCATAGCGTGTTGCTTTCTCTATTCGTGTAAAGCGTGTGCTGTCAGTGTCTGATATTTGTGAGGGGGATCCTGTACCGAATATGGCTTGTTTTAAATCAGGGCATTTGCGGGTTGTAACCGGTTTGCCGTTATAGGTTGTGGGGAGCCCAGATTGTCCGATCCAACGTTCTTTTGTAATCGGCTGGTCTATAATCCCCAAAATTGGTTTTTCATCTTGGCATAGGCCGATTAAAGTTCCGAATGTCGGTCTGGAAATAGTAAAAGATTTTGTCCCGTCAATCGGGTCGATCACCCATGTTAGGCCATTCTTGCTGTCCTTGATCCCGAACTCTTCTCCCAGAATGCCGTCATCGGGCCGTTCCGTTTCAATCAAGGTGCGGAGAGTTTGTTCAATTTCCCGATCTGCCTTGGTGACAGGGCTTTCATCATCCTTGCTTATAATGTCGAGCGGTGTGCCGAAATAGGTGCGGGCGATTGCGCCAGCTGTGTCGGCTAATTTTATTGCGAATTCGATCGGATAGGGCTGGTGAGACATTTTTTTCGTTTACTCTTCCTATGTGGCTTGATAGCTTTTGCGTCCAAAAAACAGAAAATAGTGTGCTTTAATTATAGAGAAGGTGTCAAATATGGATTTATATAAAAGCTTTGAAAAATGTGCCGGCCGCATCGCGGCGGATGTCTTTTTATTTGCTGCAAAGAACTGGATGACCTCGACAATGAGACAATACAATGTTTCGATTGTCTCTGAAGGACAGGGTGATATGCATGGAAAAGATATTGCACGTATTTCTTTTCCGGATGATGACGGGTATGTTGATGTTGAATATGCCAATGCGCAATGTGTTGATATTCGTGTTCTCGGCGCGCAAAGTGGCAAAATTTTTTCCGGAATGTTAGAGCAAAATCATCAGTTTGTTATTCAGGACGGCAGACGCCCCCTAATGGTTGTTGAATCTTTGCTGTTCCGTAAGCCTATCGAGTTAATTCCGTTGCATGAACAAGTTGTTCCACAAGGACAAAGACGCGCCTTCGAGCAGGCATAATCCGATTGCGGATATTGTTAAGCGCGATCGTTTATGATATTCACGCTTCATGCAAAATAATTTTATTCCGGGTTTGGATCTGATTGATCGAAAACTCCCACAGGGTGTAAAGCTTCCTGTGGGGTTGTGGTCTTTTGTCTGGTATTTTGTGCGGCAGGTCAAATGGCCTGTTATCTCTGTTTTCCTGCTGTGTATTGTTGCGAATATTTTTCTCTCGTTCGAGCCGTGGCTTTTCGGAAAAATTGCAGAAGCGTTGAAAGATTATGTGGTCGATCAACCGGATCAGAAACTGGTTTTTTACATTGTTGCTTATATTGTTATCGTCCAAATCGGATGCCGTTTGTTTTTTGCGACATCTGTATGGATAGATTCCATTTATTTGATGCCCTTTGTGATGATGGTGCGTCGTCAATTGGCGCAATATATGTACGGACATTCAAGCCGTTATTTTCAGGATGATTATGTCGGGCGTTTGGCGGGGAAAGTCATGGAAATGCCTGACTCGATCCGTACGATTCTGATGAATTTCTGTCATAATTTTAATTATTGCCTGATGCAAATTGTGATGGCGTTTGTATTCTTTGTGTTGCTTGACCCTGTGTATGGCTTGGTTTTGGCGGGATACATCATGGGGTGCGGACTCATTATAGTTTGTTCGGTTAAATTTATTGGGCCTGCCAGTTATGTGGCTGTTGAGGATATGAACACAGTTCGCGGTCGGTATATTGACAGTATATCGAACATGTTTCTGGTTAAAGTCTTTGCACGTGCGCGACAGGAAGATTTGTTGTTGCGCGAAAGCTTGTATCAAGCCGGAGCCTCCGCCCAATATAGTCAGAAACAGGTTTTTCGTTGGCAGGCGTTATCCCAGCATATTGCCAATGCGATTTTCCAGAGCGGTTTGTTGTTTTTGGTTATTTCTCAATTCAAGAATGGTGAAATAGAATTATCATCTGTTGTGATGGTCCTGACATTCGGGGTTGTTATTTCGGGTAATAGCTGGTGGTTGGCGGATTTGTTCGTGTCGTTTATCCAATTGTTGGCGACGGTGCGTAACGGAATTGATACGATTGTTCAGACTTTTGAAGTTGTCGATAAAGTGGATGCGCCTGATTTAAAAGTCACTTCTGCCGATATTGAAGTTTCTGATCTCTCTTTTTCTTATCCCGAGCGGCCTGTCTTTGACGGCTTGTCTTTGAGAATTAATGCCGGGGAGAAGGTTGGATTGGTTGGGCCTTCTGGAGCAGGCAAATCCTCTCTCGTGCAACTGATTTTGCGTCTTTACGATGTCGGGAATGGTGAAATCCGTATTTCGGGAGAGAATATTGCTGATGTCACGCAAGATAGTTTGAGAGATGCTATTGCTGTTATTCCGCAGACATCCGAGTTGCTCCATCGTTCTATTCTTGAAAATATCCGTTTTGGTTCGGAAGAAGCTTCTCTGGATAAGGTGATGCGGGCTGCGAAGTTGGCTCATGCTCATGACTTTATTACAGGGTTGATTGATAAGGATGGGCACTGTGGTTATGATGCGGAAGTCGGGGAACGCGGGGTCAAGCTCTCCGGCGGGCAGCGTCAGCGTATTGCTTTGGCGCGCGCTATTTTGAAAGATGCGCCGATACTTATTCTGGACGAGGCAACCTCGGCGTTGGATAGTGAGTCAGAGAAATTGATTGAGGAAAGTCTTTCCTCAATCATGGAAGGGCGCACGGTTCTGGCCATTGCTCACCGTTTATCGACATTGCAGTCTATGGATCGCTTGATTGTGATGGATCAAGGGAAAATCGTAGAAATGGGGACACATAGCGAGCTTTTGGCGATTGACGGGTTGTATGCAAGATTATGGTCGTTGCAGACATCCGGCTTTATCAAGTGAAGACAATAAAAAAGGGCTGTGAGGCCCTTTTTCTGTTTCAGCATAACTCTCTCTTTGAATTCTGTTGTTATGATCCAGAGTGACTCAGTTTCATAACTTGCGCTGTGCTAGCGGCTGCCATGGTGTTGGCTGTCGATCTTTCACGTTTGGCATGTTCAACACCCACATTTATGCTAGCAGCCATAAATGCTTCAGCTGAAGTCTGGGTTGTTGCGCTATCTGATACCAGACGTGCATAGCTTTGATCGTGGACATAGCGGCCTGTTTCAATATCAGGGCGCAGAACAATCATCTGAAATTTTGCGTCATTTGGTCTTTCAACAGTCATGAACGGAACGCCGTCATGCTGGAAGAACCTTCTTTCCTGATCAAATTTTTCCAAGCCAGCCAGAGCTCGTGCATTGCGGTTTTGTTCAAGACGCTCTCTGCTCAGGCTGCGCTCTTCTTTCTGGCAGCGGCTCATAAACCCTTGTGATACGCGGTCCGCGTTGAAAGCCGCAGCTTTGAAGGCGCGCTGTCTTTCGTATGTTCCGTGCGATGCTTTGTAATGTTCTTCCGCTTTTTTGGAGAAGATCATGACTTCGAAATTAAACGCGGTAACCAATCCGCCTTGTGGCAGTTCAATATCGCAAGGGACTTGTAGAATGATTTTAGCGCGGCTCAGCTCTTTTCTAGGGTGTGGGTACGGGAATTCATCCAGATATTCTGTCACTTCCGCATTGTGGGCAGGGTGCATGTGGTGCAGGGCGCGTTCGATTTGCGGATTGCGTGGGCAATAGAATGCAAATCTTTTGACGTCATTAATGTCTTCGATTCTTCCGCCTTTTTCCGTCAGGGCCTTTTCGATCATGCGGGCAACGGTTTTGGTAGCGCCTTCTTTTGCAGGCGTTCCGATCAATCTCTCATAGGTAGCGATCCGAGAAAGAACGGTGCTGCTCATCTGATCTGCAACAAAACGTAATTGTTCGGCTTTGTCTCTCAGTACGGCGTCGCGTTGCGCGCTCGGCATATGCAGAATGTTTTCAGGGCTGCGAATTTGCTGGGTAGGTTTTTCGGCCAGAATTTTTTGCCCTGCTACGACGTACAGCGCGTCTTCAGGTTTTGCTGCTTTTGCAAATATATCGCCGTGTAAAGTAACTACGTTTCCCATAATTATTATTTCATATCCCTGATTATTAATTTTTTTCTTGATTTTGTCCTAAAATGGTACGCTTCGTTCCGATTGTTCGTCAACAAAAAATTCCAAGTTTCAGTTGTATTTTCGCCAGATTTAGCAAAAAAGCAAGGAAATTTTATGCATTATTCGCATAAAAGCTATGAATAAAATGCATATTAAGAATTAAGCTTGTTTTTTAAGGTCTCAGCCCCTATAAGCAGGGCAACGAAATTAGACCAAAACCCAAGAGATGAGGGACTTTTATATGGCACTCGAGCGTACTTTTTCTATTATCAAGCCGGATGCAACCAAGCGTAACCTGACCGGCGCTATCAATGACCGTTTTGAAAAGGCTGGTCTGCGTATTGTCGCCCAAAAGCGCATTCAAATGACTGTTGAACAAGCCAAGACATTCTACGCTGTTCACAGCGCGCGCCCGTTCTACATGGATTTGGTAAACTTCATGGTTTCCGGTCCTGTTGTTGTCCAAGTTTTGGAAGGCGAAAATGCTGTTTTGAAAAACCGTGAAATTATGGGGGCTACAAACCCTGCTGATGCGGCAGAAGGCACAATCCGTAAGGATTTCGCAGAAAGCATCGAAGCAAACTCTGTTCACGGATCTGACAGCCTTGAAAATGCAGCAATTGAAATTGCTTACTTTTTTGCAGGATCTGAAATCGTAGGCTAATCCTAGGATTTTCCGAATATAATTTACATATTTATTGACAGGGGTGCCGCGATACGGTATCCCTGTTATCTATTTAAATATAAAAACTATATAAAAAGAGTGTGTGACGTAAATGACGGTTCTGGTCCAAAATCACCAGAAATTTGCCGAAGTCCGGCAGGTTTTGTTCGATGTAGATGGAACACTGTATTCGGAAAAGGATGCAGGTTATCGTCTGGAGAGCTTTTTGCGGGTTGTCCAGACCAGCGCGCGGCAAGGGCTGGGTCTTGGATTGTTGAACCCGTTTAATTTGGCGGCCTCACTCAGCGTTTTGGGGCGCGGCATTCATCAGGCCAAGCCACCAGAGGATAATCCTGCAAGAGGAAAGCTCTTAGCACGTTCCATGGGTAAGATGAGCCATCAATGGACAAAAGTTGATAAAGATTTGCCTACGGCTGTCGGTATTTTAAAGCAACTCTTCCCTTATATGCAGTTTGCTGTTGTGACCAATTCTTTCCATGAGCAGGTTGTTCCAATTCTTGAGCGGGCGTTGCTTCCTGATGTGGTGGGTTCTTTGACTGTGGCTGACGTACGTTTCAGAAATACGGCCCAATCCAGAGGGTTCAAGTCCAGCGAGACACTCTATCGCGATCTGCGAGAGAAGTCCGTTCTGGTTGTTCCGAATGAACAAGCCTGTTTAATTGATAATGAGGTTAAATATCTCGAGATCGCATCCCGCAACGGATTGTGTACAATCTGGGTTGATGCCACATTTCGTGATCAGGACAAGAGTAAAAAGGAGCCGTTGCCATACGGTGTTGATGCCCGTGTGACCAGTGTTTCTGAGGCCGTATATACATTGGCGCGATTGAAGGCACGCGCCGGACGGGATATGTCTCCGTAGAGAGCTGATTCTTTTGACAGAAGGTTCTGGTTTCAGTTAAGGTGTCACATATAAAAATTTATAAAACTATAAAGACTCAAAAATAGAGGTGTGCAATGAATGATACGAGTGCCGCGGCTCATTACCGCGTCGAGCAGGCTCAGGACTATTATAAACATGTCCGTTGTGAGATTTTCCCCCGTATAAGATCCATCGTTTCCGGCGTCAGTGCTTTTGCGGCTGCTGTATCTCCGACACCAACATCGCAAGCTGCGTTTGCTTCTGTGTCAGTTATTTCTGCCTTCAGCGCTGTCTACGAACATTTCTCCAGAGATGCATTCGGGATGAGTAATTCCAAATGGTTAAAAATTGCATCCAGTAACCTTGCGCAGGCAGAGGCTGAAGAAAAGAAAGTGCGCCGTCAAGAACAGGGACAAGAGCAGGTTGTTTCGTCTTCGGCCCCCAAACTTGATTTGGGTCGTTCTTAGGCCAGCCTTTTATATTATAAGTCAATAAGAACAAGACGCTCCGGAAACGGGGCGTTTTTCTTCTTTGGAACTTTTTCGCGCCAGGCGTGTTTGTTGATCGTAATTAGCAAGGGGAAGGATGGTCCTTTCCGGAAGGAGTAGATTATGTTTGTTAAGTTCAAAAAAGATGTTCCGGTTTTGGCAGCAGTTGCAGGAGTGATGATGATGTCAACACCTGCTTTCGCGGATCACCATGTCACTACGGATAGTATGATGAAGTTCAAAGTTGATACATATAACCAGTATGAACAACGTGAACCATGCCAGTATTATAAGGATGTTCCAGCAGGGGTGCATGATCGTTGTGGCGATCAGACAGAAGAGATGCCTGTTGCTATTCATGACGGATTGTTGCCTGTTGTTGCAACTTATGTCGTGTATTTCGATTTTGACAAGTCGGCTGTGCGTCCGGATCAGATGGCGGTGTTGGATAAACTTTCTCGTGAGCTGAATACATATCAGCCTTCCCAGATTACGGTTGTCGGACACACGGATACTGCCGGAGACGCGGCTTATAACCAGAAGTTATCCGCCGAGCGCGCGCAATCTGTTTCCGAGATGTTAAGTCGTCGTAACATTGTGGCTATGATGGTTGACGAGCGTGCTGTCGGTGAACATGATCTGGCTATCCCGACACCGGATGACGTGAAGTTGGAAGCTAACCGCCGTGTGGTTATCCAATTCAGGAAATAAATTTGTAGCGCTGTTATTCTAGAATAACATAAAAGCTAGCAAAACTTAACGCCCCTTTCGGGGCGTTTATTTTTTAGTTTTATGCTTCCATCGCTTTGACGATTTCTTCTGTCATTTTCTTGGCGTCACCCAAGAGCATCAATGTGTTGTCTTCAAAGAAGAGCGGGTTATCAACACCGGCATAACCTGTTCCCATCGAGCGTTTCACGAAGAGGACAGTTTTTGCCTTATCAACATCCAAAACAGGCATGCCGTAAATCGGTGAGGATGGATCGGTACGGGCGGCAGGGTTTGTAATGTCGTTTGCTCCGATCACGTACGCGACATCGGCTTGGGCGAAATCACGGTTAATGTCTTCCAGTTCGAAGACTTCGTCATAAGGAACGTTGGCTTCGGCCAATAGAACGTTCATGTGTCCCGGCATACGCCCTGCAACGGGGTGAATGGCGTAACGTACTTCGACACCGTGATTTTTTAATGTGTCGGCCATTTCACGAAGGACGTGTTGAGCCTGGGCAACAGCCATCCCATAACCCGGGACAATAATAACTTTTCCGGCATTCTTCATGATAAAGGCTGCATCATCTGCCGATCCGATTTTTGCGGCCTTATCAGAAGGGCCGGTGTGAACGGCTGTTCCGGTTTCGGCACCAAAGCCACCGAGAATAACGTTGAGGAACGAGCGGTTCATACCTTTACACATGATGTAGGAAAGGATTGCCCCTGACGCACCGACAAGTGCTCCTGTGATAATGAGCAACGGATTCTGAAGGGTAAAGCCTATTCCTGCTGCTGCCCATCCTGAGTAGGAGTTCAGCATTGAAACAATTACAGGCATATCTGCTCCGCCGATCGGGATAATCAATAGAATACCCAAAGCCAATGACAGGAGGATAATCATCCAGAAAATTGAGGTGCTTTCAGAAACGCATAGCAGAACGATTAATCCGATTAATCCGATTGCTAGTAGCGCATTCAAAAGGTGTTGTCCGCCGAAAGTGAGAGGCTTCCCGGAGATCACACCTTGGAGTTTTCCCCAAGCGATGATGGACCCTGTAAAGGTGATTGCTCCGATCGCAACACCCAAAGACATTTCAATGAGGGAGGACATGTGGATGTCCCCAGGATGTCCGATGCCGTAAGCTTCCGGGCTGTGGAAGGCTGCAACGGCAACGCAAACTGCGGCTAGACCTACGAGAGAGTGAAAAGCGGCGACCAGTTGCGGCAGGGCTGTCATCTGGATTTTGACGGCTGTGATGGCACCGATTGTTCCACCGATGATGATCCCCGAGACAATCAATCCGAAAGATTGGACTTCAGGAGTGGAGAGCGTTGTCAGGATGGCAAGGCCCATCCCCATCATGCCGTAATTCAGTCCTTGGCGGGCGCTTTCTGGGTGGGACAATCCACGAAGTGCCATGATAAATAGCACAGACGAGATTAGATAAAAGAGAGATGCAAATTCAGCCATAATATTTTTCCGTTTTAACGAGTGGAATTTCTTATCTTAATAAAAGGGTTATCCCTTTTTCTTGAACATGTGCAGCATTCTGCGTGTGACGATAAATCCGCCGAAGATATTGATCGAGACGAGAATAACCGCCAAAAATCCAACCAGTTTCGAGAAGGATGTTTCTGCTGGACCAGCCGCGATTAATGCGCCGACAATAATGACGGATGAAATCGCGTTGGTGATGGCCATGAGTGGCGAGTGCAGGGCAGGTGTTACGCGCCAGACAACATAATACCCAACGAAGCAGGCGAGCACAAAAATTGTGAGGCCCATCATCAGGAAGTCGGAGTTATGTGCCATGGTGTAGGAGATGGTATTGACATCCGATGCCAATCTGTCTGCTTGTGCCGAGAGTTGTTGCGCCAGGGCTGAAACCTGATTGGCTTGATTTGTGACTGTGGATTGAGGATCTGACATTTTCTACCTCTTGTTATTGTGCGAAGTTCGGGTGAATGATGGCGCCGTCCTTGGTCAGGACTGTGGCCTTGATGATTTCGTCTTCCATGTCGAGTGTGATTGCATCGTCTTTGACGATCAGTCCGAGCAGGTTCAGAAGGTTTCTTGCATAGAGGGCCGAGGTGTCTGTTGCCAAGCGGGATGGCATGTTTCGTATTCCGACGATTTTGACGCCATCGACTTCTACGATTTCTCCGGCTTTAGAGAGCGCACAGTTGCCACCTTGCTCAACTGCCAAATCCACAATGACTGATCCGGGTTTCATAGACCGAACCATATCTTCTGTGACAAGAAGCGGTGCAGGGCGTCCCGGGATCAATGCAGTTGTAATGACAATGTCCTGTTTGACCAAAGTTTCAGCTACAAGTGCGGCTTGTTTCTTTTTGAAATCTTCAGACATTTCTTTGGCGTATCCGCCTGCAGTTTCTGCCTGTTTCATTTCTTCGCTTTCAACCATCACAAAGCTCGCCCCCAATGACTGGACTTGTTCTTTGGCGGCGGGGCGGACATCTGTTGCCGAGACGATTGCCCCGAGGCGTTTGGCTGTTGCGATGGCCTGTAGACCTGCAACACCTGCACCCATAACAAAGACGCGTGCGGGCGGGACTGTTCCGGCTGCCGTCATCATCATCGGGAAAGCTTTGGTGTAGTAGGCGGCGGCTTCAAGTACCGCTTTATACCCAGCAAGGTTTGATTGTGACGAGAGCACATCCATTGCTTGTGCGCGCGTAATCCGCGGGACAAGTTCCATGGAAATGGCGGTGAGTTTTGCGTCTGCAAATTTACCGACACGTTCTTTCCCTGAGTATGGAGAAAGCATGCCGATTAACAGCGCACCACTTTTTGATTTCGGGAGTGTTTCAGGAGCCTGTACACACAAAATAATATCTGCGTCTTTTGCGGACTTATCATTGTCGGATGCAAGGGTTGCACCAGCTGCTTCATATTCTTTGTCGGGATAAGATGCTGCTGTTCCTGCGCCACTTGTTACGGTGACTGTTAAACCTTTTGCGATATATTTTTTGACTGCTTCAGGAGTTGCAGCAACGCGTGCTTCGAACTCGTTCGTCTCTTTCAATACGGCAATTTTCAGAGCCATGTGGACCTGTCCTCGTCTGTTTATATAGTCTGTCCAGTTAACTCTTTCACATCGTCACTGCACTCTTACCGTATTTTAATTACGGGTCGTTGCTTGTTCTTTGTGCCAAAGTCAATGGGTTTGACTATAGGGTGTGCTTATTTGAGACTTGGAGCATGCCCTATGAGCGGAGGTTTGAAAAGAGAGGGCGGCTTTTATTTGGAGTTATCAACAGATTGAAGATTTTTACTTCAGGTGTTCGTTGAAGGCACTGATTTGCAAGAGCAATGTTGTGAGCTCGCGTTCAGGAAGAGGTTTTGTAAAATAGTAACCTTGCCCATATTTGCAGCCTAATTCGCGCAAAAGCAGGGCTTCTTCTTTTTGTTCGACCCCTTCGGCGATGATGGTAATGTCCCTTTTCTTGGCTTCGGAGATGATAGCCATAATCAATTCTTTTGCTTCGGGGATCTTCAGCATGTCACACGTGACCAAATGGTCAATTTTGACGGCACTGATCGGGAAATCGTCCATATATTTAAAGAAGACGTTCGGGTCACCTAGGCCATAGTCATCAATCGCGATTTTCAGGCCAGTTTTTTGGCAGATTCCCAGAATGGTTTTACTGTTTTCACGCTGTCCGCGGAGCAAATCTCCGGTGATTTCCAACTGAACCTGTGTTGGACGGACGTCACTGGCGCTAATGACGTTATACATTTCATCAAGAAAGCTCTCGTCTGCGAGGTCATTCGGCGAAAAGTTCACACTCATATAAATATGTTCGTTATGCCCGACATGGCTTTCAAGGCGCTTCAATGCACGAATGGCTTCTTTCAAGGCCCAACGGCTGGCTTCAACGATAAGGCCTGTGCGTTCTGCCATGGGAATAAACACAGCAGGGGAGATAAAGCCGCGATTCGGGTGATTCCAACGCATCAATGTTTCGAATCCTGCAACCAGACCGCTTTTCAAGTGGACAATCGGCTGATAATAGAGGCTGAGCTGGTGCTCATCCATGGCCGCTTGGAATTCTTTTGCAAGAATTTCGTCGGGTAATTGGTCCGCCGGGGTGTCCGGCAACTCGATGGGTTTTTGTTCGGAAGTCATTGTTTTTGTTGTGTAAAATTCAATTTGTGCGGAATTGCATTATTATAGAGTGTGCCTGAAAGCCTTTAGAGAAAAGTTAATTTCAGGCTGTGTGTTCAGGCATATTAAGCCATGATGTCCTAGGTGAAAACGTTAAAATTCGGGGATTCGCGGAAAAAGACCTAAAATCCTTTGTAACCGTCTTAATTTTAGGCATAATTTGCTTTGAAAATGTACTTGACAGGTCGCGTACCTACCTTGTAGTGTCCGGTCTCCAAAAGAAGATAAAAGTACCAAAATAAGGATTTTTACGATGAAAGTCGTCAACTCGCTCAAAACATTGAAAACCCGTGACCGCAACTGCCGCGTTGTTCGCCGTAAAGGTCGTGTTTATGTTATCAATAAAAAGAACCCACGTATGAAGGCACGTCAGGGCTAATCCTTGTTCCCCGTTTTTGCGGGGGCGTCGAGGATTTAGGGATGCGCGTGTCACTTTCGCTGTTGCGTCTTTTCCTGTGCTTGTGTACATCTTATAAAGCTTTTCTGCTTCCCGCCGTCAGCGGGAAGTTTGTTATGGACTGTTTGTTAAAGACTGGCAGTTTACCGCTTCAGTTAGATTTAGGATTCTAGGCTCTCATGTTCGCCCGTTTATTCAGTATGCTCTCCGCCGATATGGCGATTGATCTCGGAACTGCCAATACGCTTGTGTATGTTCGAGATCGCGGCATTGTTTTGAATGAACCGTCTGTTGTGGCGATTTCTACGGAAGGCGGGCGCAAGTCCGTTCGTGCGGTTGGTCTTGAGGCCAAGCAGATGCTTGGGCGGACACCGGGTAATATTCAGGCTATTCGTCCTTTGCGTGATGGTGTGATTGCGGACTTCGAAGTGACCGAAGCAATGATTAAACATTTTATTCGTAAGGTTCATAACCGTCGTACCTTTGTTTCCCCGAAGATGATGATTTGCGTGCCTGCCGGTTCTACAACTGTCGAACAACGTGCCATTGTTGAGTCTGCCGAAAGCGCAGGCGCATCGGAAGTGCATTTGATTGAAGAGCCGATGGCGGCTGCGATCGGTGCAGGGCTTCCTGTTACCGAGGCTTGCGGGTCAATGGTTGTTGATATTGGTGGCGGGACTTCCGAGGTTGCAGTTATCTCTCTTGGCGGGATTGTTTATGCGAAGTCTGTGCGGTGCGCCGGTGACAAGATGGATGATGCTATCATTGCTTATATTCGTCGCGTGCATAATCTGTTGATTGGTGAAACAACAGCAGAGCGTATCAAAAAAGAAATCGGGTCTGCATTGCCGCCTGCTGATGGTCCGGGGCGTACGTTGGAAATCAAAGGTCGTGATTTGATCAATGGTGTTCCGAAGGAAGTTGTCGTGACTGAGCGTCAAATGTCTGAGGCCTTGATGGAGCCGATCGGACAGATTGTTGAAGGTGTTAAAGTTGCTCTCGAGAACACGCCGCCCGAGTTGGCTGCGGATATTGCCGAGCGCGGAATTGTTTTGACGGGTGGCGGTGCTTTGCTGACCAATCTTGATCACTTATTGCGTCATGCGACGGGCTTGCCGATTACGGTTGCGGATGATCCGTTGACATGTGTTGCTCTCGGTACAGGGCATGCTTTAGAAGAAATAAAAACACTTCGCGGAACATTGGTCGGCGCATATTAATTGCGTCATCTCTGTGCTGTTTTGTTTTTGCCTTTTAGTATAGATTTTTTCTATGGATTTATTTTTAGCAGCTTTTATCACGTTGTTTGTTATCGTTGATCCTTTGGGAACATCGGCGGTTTTTCCTGCGCTTGTGAAAGGGCAGTCACAACATATGGTGCGTGTGATTGCGGTTAAGGCTGTTTTGGTGGCTACAGCCATTCTGATTCTCTTCGGAATAGGCGGGGAAGCTTTGCTTCAGTATTTGGGGATTTCTATTCCTGCCTTCCGGATTGCGGGTGGGCTGCTTTTATTTGTGACGGGCTTTAGAATGATTATGGGGTTTCATGATCCTGACCAAATGGAATCGGAAAAAAGCGTCTACAATGACAGATCGGATGTTGCCGTATTCCCGTTGGCAATTCCTTTGTTGGCTGGACCGGGAAGTATGACGGCCGCGTTGCTTCACATGACGACGGCTGGTGGTTTTTTTGATAAAGGTCTGATTGTTCTGGCCATTGTTGCTGTTCAGATTATTGCTTTTATCTCTATGCTTGGTGCTGATAAGTTGGTGAAAGTTTTTGGCCCTACAGGCAGTACGTTGCTTGCGCGGCTGATGGGGATTTTGATGGCGGCTATGGCCATTCAATTCATGATCGACGGTATTAAGCAGATTCTTTGATGTTCTGATTATTTAGTCAGCATTTTCTTTGGGTTAGCATCTTCCGAATAGGTATGCGGCGCACCATTTTAGAATTTCGAATTTGATCTATATTTTCCCTAAATTTTCCCCAAATTGTTACAGGACTGTTTTTGAAGGCTTTTTGCTAAGTGTCTGTAATTTATATGTAAATTGAAGTATCATTAACATGGCATTAAGTATTTTCAGGCTATTCTGAAGATGTAAGGGTTGAGCTTTACATAAGATCTTGCTGGAAAAATAAAAAGGAGAAAAACATGTTGAAACTTATTGCTTTAGTTCAAGCATATCAAACAAAAGAAGACGGTGCGACCGCAATTGAGTATGCGTTGATCGCTGCCGGTATCGCTTTGGCAATCGCAGGTGCTGTATGGGCATTTGGAGGTCAATTGGAAGACAAGTTTGATGAAATGGGCTCTGCATTGTCCAATACTGGTGGTACTGCTCCATAATTGGAGTTTGAACATTTCATTAAAGTTTGCGGAAGCCCGCCCGGTTGGGTGGGCTTTTGTACTGTCCGGGATTTATTTCATAAAAATTCGAAATGATTTGAGGTCTGCATTGCTTTGGCGTGCGCTCGTCTGAAATCTAATGTCTGAAATCTAAAAAGTTGTGGTTGGTATGATTGGTCTGGTTTTATTTTTATTCGGTGTAATTGTTACGCTTGCCATGTGCTGTGTTGCTGCGGTTTCTGATTTTCGCGGGTTTCGTATTCCTAATTATGTGTCTCTTGTTATTCTGGCGGCGTTCGTTGTGACGTATGGCGGGTTGACGGTTCTGGGGCATGTTGATGTTGCGTTTCGTCCGGTTATGAATCATATCGGCGCTGCATTGATTGTGTTTGTCGTTACGCTCGCGATGTTTGCCTTAAAGCAATTGGGGGCCGGGGATTCAAAATTTGCAACTGTTATCGCATTGTGGGTTGGGTTGCAGGGACTTATTCCGTTTCTCTTTTATATGTCGTTATCAGGTGGTTTGGTCGCGGCGTTTTCGTTGGTTCTCAAAAGAAAGAAATTATTTGCGTCTCCTGCGGAAGGAAGCTGGATTGCAAAGGCGCAAGAAGGGCATCCTTCGGTTCCTTATGGTATTGCTTTGGCAGTTGGTGCGCTTTTTGCATTCGTTTTTATAGGATATTTCAATTTTTCCAAATGGGAGGCTGTGTTCTGAAAAATGCATTTAGGATTTTTTAAAACCTCTTGGCTAAATGTAAAGGTGGCTGACTCTTTTTGGCCGTTCGTGTCAATTTCTCTGACGACTGGATTTCATTATGAATAAAAATATTCTGATTGTTCTCGGTGGCGGATTTCTGGTGGCCCTTCTTGTGGCGATCATTGTTCAGGCCAGCTTTAGTAACAAGAAAGAAGGTATGGTAGAGATCCTTGTGGCCTCGAAAGCTGTCACCACGGGAGACACTGTTTCGGATACAAATTTTAAATGGCAAGAGTGGCCGGAGGCTTCGGTTGTGCCGGGTGCGGTTGTTCGTAAAAAGAGTGAAAAAATTACCGATGTTGCCAAAGGTCGTTTGCGTCGTGATATGGTTGCGGGTGAGCCTTTGTTTCTTGCGTCTTTAACGAGTGCGGGCAAGGGGAATATTCTGGCCGCTTCCATGGAACCCGGTATGCGGGCTATGGCAATTAAAGTTTCTGCTGAATCGATGGTTGGCGGGTTTATTTCTCCAAGTGACCGTGTTGATGTGTTGTTGACATATCAGGTTAAATTGTCGGGTAGCGAAAAAGATGAAGTGGCAGATCGCGTAAGTAAACATGCAACCCAGACAGTTTTGGAAAACGTGAAGGTTCTTGCGATTGATCAGAATGCCGGAAAAGAAGAAGCCGGAAAAGCCAAGGTCGGTCGGACTGTTACATTGGAAGTTGATGTTCAAGGGGCAGAGCGTTTGGCTTTGGCCAGTGAAATGGGAGACTTATCTCTGGTGCTGCGTGCGCTGGGAGATGATGCAACCAGCGATCCTAAAAAGAGACCTTTTACAACGGATGTTGAAGTCGGCGCAGTTCTTAAAGAGATAGGTAAAATCAAAAAGAACTCTGGTGGAAACTCCAATATTGTGAGAGTCTATAATGGGCAGACCATAGAAAATGTAAATGTTCGACAATAAGTAATCTAGAATTTTGAGGCAGGTTCTCTGCTTCGTTAATTAACTTGTTAAAACAAAGGCAAAATAAAATGTTGTTCACAGGTTTATCCACAGGATTAGCCTCGCGGGTCAGGATTCTGTCAGTGATGGCGACACTCGTTGTGATGGTCATGGCCGGCTTTGCGCTGCCTGTGCAATCCGCATCCAAAGATATGATGCAACTGACAATTGGGAAGGCCGAGATCATCGAGATCCCGGGTGCGATTGCAGATATTATGGTTGCTGATCCTAAAATTGCCGATGTCTCTGTTTTGCAAAGTAATAAGCTTTATGTTGTTGGCGCAAATCTTGGGAACACCAACGTGATCGTTCTGGATAGCCGAGGAAATGTTTTGAATAAAATTGATGTATCGGTTTCTGTCGATACCAAAGCGATTGAGGCAATGATTGCTGATCTGTTTCCTCAGGAAAAAGATGTTCATGTTCGTATGATCGGGGATCAGGCTGCAATTACAGGGACAGTTTCAACCCCAACGGCTGCTCAAAAAATAGCCCGCCTTGTTGCTGCTCATATGGGTGAAGTTCAGGAGATGACTGGAAATATTGATGAAATTGTCCAGAACCTACTGTCCGTGCGTGGCGAGCAACAGGTTATGTTACGTGTCCGTATGATGGAAGTTTCCCGTGATGTTTTGAAGGAGTTTGGTGTTGAGACGAGCAATGACCGTTCCGGCGTGAGCGATGCGGCCCGTATTCGAGCAAGCTCGTCAGTTACAGGTAGAACCGGTTTAACAGAAGATCCATTTAGCGTGACCAGCCTACTATTTAATACGGCAAGTTCTGCTTTCGGTGATATTCAGGTTCTTTTGAATGCTCTGGAGAAAGACAATCTGGCTAATGTTCTGGCTGAGCCAAACTTGACGGCTGTTTCCGGAGAGCAAGCAGGGTTCCTTGCCGGTGGAGAGTTTCCGGTTCCTGCAGGTCGTGACCAGTACGGGAATATTATTATCGAATACAAGCAGTTTGGTGTGTCTTTGAACTTTAAGCCGACAGTCTTGTCCAGTGATCGTATTTCGTTGCAACTGAACACAGAAGTTTCTTCTCTTGATCCGGGCCAAGGTTTGACCCTTGCCGAGATCCAGATTCCGGGGATTGATATTCGTAAAGCGTCTACGACGGTCGAAATCAATTCCGGTGGGTCTTTGATGATGGCGGGTCTGTTGAAATCCGAGAATGTTAAAGGGATGTCAGGCCTTCCGGGTGTTAAGGATACGCCAGTTCTGGGAGATTTGATTTCTTCCAAGAGCTTCGAACGTCAGGAAACCGAATTGGTTGTGATTGTAACGCCATATCTGGTTCAGCCCTATGCTGATGACTCTCAGGCAAAACCTGTTTTTGAAAGTTCCAAGAAACTACCACCACCACCACCGACAGCGGCTATGAGCCCTGGTGATAAAGGAAAAGCAGTTCCTTTGTATACGCAGGAAGAGGCTGTATCGGTTGTTGATGTTGAAGCTGAAGAACTGCCAAAGATTGTTAATTCACCGATGAGTAATGTCTTTACCCGCAATATGCGCAAGATTTACGGTGAACGTGTAAAGAATATTCCGGCTGGCGATCAGGCCTTTGGGTATATGCTCGATTAAAGAGACGGGAAGGATAGATTATGAAAGTTTCAGTAGTTTTTGGTGCGTTGGTTTTGGCGACATCTTCCGTCAGTCTGTTGAGCGGGTGCTCGGTTGAGTCCAATAGCTGGATGAACCAATCCAGATTGGAAATTCATGAGGATCAGTTTACGGATAGTTTTGAGACTGCAAAGTTGAATGATGCGACTTTACGCGCTGTATCTGTTTATTATCAGCGTTACGGGAACGGCCCATTGGTGGCCTCAGTTTCTTATGATCCGAAGTCCTCGCGAAATGGTTTGGGGAATGCTCAGCGTGAATCGCAACGTATCGAAACAAAGCTTCGCCAATTAGGCGTCCATGACATTCAGATTTCTGTCGCCTCAGCTCCGGGAACTGGAGACGTTTCTACAACGGTTATGACTTTCCCTGCTATTACCGCACAAGGGCCTACCGGATGTAAGATGATGCCGGGCTATTATGGTTTACCAGAAGCTCCGAGCGACACTGATACTGAAAATCCAGATTATCGTTATGGCTGTACGGTCGAGAATTTGATCGCACGTCAAGTATCACGTCCATCCGATCTGTTGGGTAAACCAGGATTCGAGACAGATGTTGACGGTAACAGACAGGCAAATGTTCTCGATCAACGAGGATATTACGGGGGTAAATCCAACCCTGATCTCGGCGGGGAAACCGCGTCTGAAAAATAGAGAAAATAAAGGGTTTTTCTTCGTTTTCACAACGCGGATATTAACCTTCGATTTATACTCTGTACCTATAATGAAACTGGAAAAAACTATAATTCTATAGGGTACATTCAGGTTTATTTTATGTCTGATAATTCGGAAATTATTACGAATGTTTTGTTGCCGACCGCACGCGTCGCATTGTTTGTCCGTGATAAGGACATGCGTGAGGCAGCTGCATCTTTGAAAGATGATTGGCGTTTTGCACGTGTTACATTCGATATTCATGATGGTGATGTGGCGAGTGCTACAGAATATTTCCGTGTCAAAGATTCTCCCAATTTGCTGTTTGTTGAAACCGAGGAAATTGGTGATGGTTTTACAGACCGTTTAGAAGTTTTGGCGGGAAGCTGTTCGGAACATACTGCTGCGGTTGTTGTTGGTCCGATCAATGATGTGTATTTGTATCGCCAATTGATCGACATGGGTGTTTCTGATTATCTGGTTTGCCCGATTTCCAAAACAGTTCTGACAGATTTGATTGCTAAGATTTTGATTGAAAAACTCGGGTCGCCAGGCAGTCGTTTGGTTGCTTTTGTCGGGGCAAAAGGCGGGGTCGGGACATCAACGATGGCGCAGGCTTGTGCTTTGAGCGCCTCAACAGCGTTAAATCAAAAATCTATTATTCTGGATGCGGCCGGGGGACGTTCTTATTTGAGCGTTGCTATGGGAACAGAGGCCATGACGACTTTACACGAAGCAACGCGCGTTGCTTCGGGGACAGATCAGGATTCTTTCAAGCGTATGATTGTTAAGGTTGATGATTATTTGTCAGTTTTGGCGACAGGTGCGGAGGCTATTCTTGATGGGCCAGTTGCTTCCGAACAATATGAAGCCTTGTTAAGCAAGCTGATGGTGACATTTCCGTTGGTGATTTGTGATTTGTCGCAAGCGCCGACAGCGATGGCGTCTGCTGTTTTGGTACGAGCTCACGAAATTGTTGTTGTGACATCTCCATCATTACCGTCTTTGCGTGCTGCCAGAAGTTTCTTGCAAGAGATCAAAACCTTGCGCGGTGGTGCAGAGGAAAATGTTCATCTGGTTCTAAACCAGAAAGGGATGTCTCAGGGGTTTGAAATTTCGGATTCTGATATTGAGACAGCCCTCAAGATACATCCGGAAGTGGTTGTTCCATGGGCTCCGAAAGTATTTGGTGCTGCCGAGACGTCCGGTAAGCCGTTGACTGAAAATCCGGCAGCTAAAGAAATTCTTGGTTTAATGCAAAAGTTTCTGGTCCAGACTTTGAATATCGGGAAAGGTGATGCTGTTGAGACAGATACGCCTTCTTCGTCTTCTCCGAAAATTCTTGGCGGGATTTTGGGTAAACTTAAAAAGTAGGTTGATAGGATTTAGGTTCCGGAATGGGATTTGGTAAAAAGAGCAATTCATCACCACCGAGCGCGCCGCCAAAGGTTGCGAAGAAGCCTGCTGTATCAGAACTCAGGGAACAGTCTTCTTCGGCTATTGAAGATACATCGAAACTGGAATCATCTCTTTCGGAGACTGTTGCACCTCCGCCATCGGTCATGTCTGATGACATGTCAGAGAAGCTGCGCGAAATTATGCGCGAAGGCATGGCACAAGAAGAAGCCAAGGATAGCAATAAAAAAGAAGAGCCTGTTGTAAAGCAGGAAGTAACACGCGATGTTCAGAAAAAAGATGATGAACCTAAAAAATCGATTGATGACGGTTTTCTGACCCATGAAGAAGAAGATATTCATGTCACGTCCGGATCGGGTGAAGTCGATTCTATGACGGCGTTGCGCCTGAAGCGCGCCAGAACGCGTATCTGGTCAGATTTGCGTGATGGGATTGATTTGAAAGCTTTGGCGCGTATGGATGGTAAAGCCGCGCGCGATGAAGTTCGTACAGCCGTTGAAGAGATTGCTCGATTCCGTAATCTGGATTTGACGCCGATGGAAATGGCCCAAATCGCCAAGGAATGCGGCGATGATATGTTGGGATATGGTCCGCTTGAGACATTATTGGCAGAAGACGGCATTGCCGATATTATGATTAACGGTCCTGATACGGTCTATGTCGAACGTAAAGGGAAAATCCAGAAAACAGATATTAAGTTCCGCGATAACCAGCACCTTGTTACAATCTGTCAGAGGATTGTGGGTGCTATTGGACGTCGTGTGGATGAATCATCTCCGATTTGTGATGCGCGTTTGCCTGACGGGTCACGTGTGAACGTGATTATTCCACCGCTCGCTGTTGACGGCGCGTGTATGACGATCCGTAAATTTACCAAAGATAAGCTGACACTCGAGAAATTGCTTGAGTTCGGGGCGATGACTCCGAGTTGTGCCAAGTTGATTATGGCGATTGGTCGATGCCGAGTGAATGCCTTGATTTCAGGTGGTACAGGGTCCGGGAAAACCACGATGCTGAACTGTCTGACCCGTTATATCGAACCGGGTGAGCGGATTATTACCTGCGAAGATGCCTGTGAATTGCAATTACAACAGCCGCACGTTGTGCGTCTTGAAACACGTCCTGCCAACCTCGAAGGGGTTGGGGAAGTGACTATGCGTGATTTGGTTAAGAACTGTCTGCGTATGCGTCCTGAACGTATTATCGTGGGTGAGGTTCGTGGTCCTGAAGCTTTTGACTTGTTGCAGGCGATGAATACAGGTCACGATGGATCAATGGGGACGGTTCACGCCAACAACCCGCGAGAAGCTTTATCCCGTATGGAAAACATGATTGCGATGGGGAATTTGAACATTCCGACCGTGGCGGTCCGTGAACAGATTTCTTCTGCGGTTAATGTGATTATTCAGGTGCAGCGTTTGCGTGACGGGTCACGTAAAGTCACGCATGTGACCGAGATTACCGGTATGGAAGGCGATGTAGTCACCATGCAGGATTTGTTTGTTTTGGAAGTTCTGGGAGAAGATGATGACGGTAAATTGATTACCCGTCTGAAATCCACCGGAATGCGTCCGAAATTCTGGGATAAAGCCCGTTCTTTTGGGGTTGAGAAACTTGTTCTCGATGCGATGGAAGAAGCTTACGGCTAATATTTGAAAGAGACAGCTATGTCATCTGCAGTCATCATTTTTTTGGTTATCTTGATTGTTGCCGTTGTTCTGGGGATGGCGGGCTTGTTGCTCATGAATACCCGCAAGGAACAACAAAAGCGCAATTTGTCTATTATTGCCGGGCAGGCTGTGTCCAGTAGCGGCGATAGTTTGCAGGATGCACGCGACAAGCGTCGTGCTGATCTGGCAAAGAAGTTGGCGGAAAGTAACTCGGTTAAGTCCAAAAAATCTATGGAAGTAAAAAGCCAGCTTCAACAGGCAGGTTTTTCTAGCACATCCGTTCGGAACTTCTGGGGATATTCGGCGATTAGCGGTGTAGTTTCGGTCTTGGCGATGGTGGCAACCGGACAGGGACCTATTCTGATTATTATCGGTGCTTTTGTCGGGGCTCTTGGTTTGCCGCGCTTATTTTTGAAAATAAAGATTTCCCGTCGTCAACGTGCGTTTCTGGAAGATTTTCCGGATGCACTTGAATCGATGGTGCGTTTGTTGAAGGCCGGTATGCCTATTGGTGAAGCAATTTCCATGGTCTCGCGTGAATTTACGGGACCGGTAGGCGAGGAAATGTCACGTGTTTATGATGAACAGAAAATCGGGATTACATTGGCAGATGCATGTTTGCATGCTGCGGAGCGGATGCCGATTACTGAAATGCAGATGTTTGCGACAGGGATTTCCATTCAACAGCAAACCGGTTCATCCTTGTCTGAAATTCTGACTAACCTTGCACGTGTGATTCGTTCGCGTTTCCGTTTGAAACGGAAAGTTCAGGCCTTATCATCCGAAGCCAAGTCATCTGCGGCGATTATCGGGTCTTTGCCGATTTTGGTGGCGTCAGGTCTATATGCCATTAACCCTGATTATATGTATCCGTTGTTTTATACGTTGAAGGGCAAGTTTTTCTTATTTGGCGCATTGGGATGGATGTCTATCGGTGGTTTGGTTATGCGTCAGATGATTAACTTTAGAGTTTAATGTTCGGAAAGGAGGCACAAAGATATGTTTTCGGAAGAAATTGATCGTATGATTATTCTTATTGTGGCTTCTTTTGCGGCCATGCTGACTTTTGTTGCTGTTGCTCTTCCGATGCTGAACCGCACCGAAAAACGCGAGCATTATACCAATGTGATTGAGAAAAAACGCCGCGCTTTGTACGAGCAGGCGAAAGAAAATGTTTATAATAAAAAATCCAAAGAGAAAGAGAAGTCTTTATCCACTAGGGAATCTCTGGCGTTCTTCTTTAAAGTTCAGGAACAGTTTGGTGCTTTGGGTGAAAAAGTTCGCGATCAGATGTTGCAGGCAGGTATTCGTGATCCGAAAGCCCCGATGCTGTATTTGGGGGCGCGACTTATCATTCCGTTGGTTCTGATGTTCTTTTCCTGGCTTATTCTTGCGCATGGCGAAAAGGAAGTGAAACCTTTTGTTATCTTTCTGATTACTATTTCTTTGGGCGGGGTCGGGTTCTTCTTGCCGCGTATTTTGATCAAGAACCATATTATCAAACGTCAGCAGGAAATTAATATCGTGTTTCCTGATGCGCTCGATATGATGTTGATTTGTGTGCAAGGTGGGATTGGTTTGGAGCAAACTATTCACCGTGTCGGTGACGAGATTGCAGAGCATAGTCCTATTCTAGCTGAAGAGCTTGGTATTTTGAGTGCCGAGATGGGGATGCTCAATGATCGTCGCCGTGCGTTACAGGATTTTGCGCGTCGTGTGGGGAGCGGAGCTGCTAAATCTTTCGCGACTGCTATGATTCAAGCTGAGCAATACGGAACATCTGTGTCTTCTGCTATGCGTGTGATTTCCGATGAGCTTCGTGATATGCGGATGGCTGAAGCTGAACGTAAGGCTGCAGCTTTGCCGCCGAAACTGACTGTTCCGATGATTTTGTTTTTTCTTCCGGCGTTGTTTATCGTGATTCTGGTTCCGGCTTTTCTGGCTGCCAAAGATGCAGGGGCTATCGGAAACTAATATATAAGTTTTCAAAAACAAAAATCCCCTCGAAAGAGGGGATTTTTGTTTGGGTATTTCTTTATTCCGGTGCTTTGTTTTTAGGGGTCGGAATTTTCAAACCTTTATATTCAGGTGGTTCGTTCAGAGTTCTGATGATCCGGATATTGCGTTCAATTTCAACGCGGTTCGGGTCCATTTTTTGGGCGTCATACAGCATGGTCAGAGCTTTGTCTGTGTAGCCTTGTGCGGCAAGGTTCAATGCCAGATTGTTCATGACAGGAACTTTGTCTTCGTCGGCCCAGAGGTCCAAAGCCTTACGGAAGGCTTCTTCGCCTTCTTTATACTCTTCCTGAGCGTCCAGCGCGTTGCCGAGATTTCTCCATGCACGGTAGTTGCGATTGTCCGCTTTGATTGCTTTGCGTGCTGCGGATTCGGCTTTTCCGAATTCGGCTTGGGAGAGATAGACAGCCGAGAGTTCTGTGTTCGCCAGAGTTGCGACTTCGCTATTATTTGCCAAAGGCAGAAGAATTGATTTTGCCGATTTGAATTGTCCTGCCTCGCGCAGAGCTTTGCCGTAGCGAGCGGCGATCATGGCGTCGTCGGGAGTTTTTTCATGCAGTGCTTTAATGACAGAGAGTTTATCGTGTTTTTCTCCGTAAAGAATTTCTGCATTTTTTACAGGCGGCAATGATGTGTCAACGCTCTGGCTTGTTGATCCGCTACCGCAAGCTGTCAGCAGGGGGGAGAGCAAACACAGGGCAGAGAAAGTCAGCACTTTCTTTTTGTCGATCAAGAGCTTCATCGTTTCGTATTCCTTATCAAGTTAGAGGAGTGTTTGGTCTATTCGACAACTGGTTCCGGAGCGTTCGGGGAAACATTTGTGGTCGGGGAGACTGTATCTTTTGGAGCAGAGTCCTCTTTTGCGGCGGCTTTCTTATCTTGAACGATACCGACCTCATGACATGAGTCAGGGCAGTAATACATGCTGAATTCTTTACATCCTTCCGCACCGTTAACACATGCACGACGGATACGGATATATTCGTTCTTAGGTCCGCCGATAATGACGTGGCGTTGCATAATAACTTTGCCTTCTTCATCCATGGCTTTAAAGTATGTGGCTCCCGGTTTTTTCGGGATCAGGATGATGGTGCGGTTTGTGTCAGGAACAGCGCGAAGATTTTCTTCACTTCCGACGATCACGTTGACAGCGCCGCGATCCAGTTCGATGATTTCAGGTTTATCCGGAGAGATGCGCAAAGGTGCGAGTTCTTCTGATTCCTTGCCGCCTGCGGCTTCCAGATCTGCAATGGCTGGTGTGTCGATAATTTCAGACTCATTTATCGCAGGAATTTCAGGCTCCATATCAATTTGGGCCATCATCATGTTTTCTTGTCCGGATGCCGGTTCAATTCCCATGTACTCCATCTGTGCAACCGGACCGGAGACGTCGTTGCCCGCAACACCGTTCGGGATTAATCCCGTTGCGCCCCAAATTGCCAAACCAACCATGCAGGCATAAGAAAGAGGGACGAGGAGTTTCTTGGAGTTCATTTTTTTATCAGTCATCTGGAAAATCCGTAAGGTGGGGTGTTTTTTTGAATATGTCGGGGAGTAGTATAAAACTATATTTTCTCCACGTCACGGGGTTTTTTCCCAACAAAAAACCACCCTTGTAGTTAGTGGGAATGATTTTAGTCGGATTTAATGCCCCTTAGAATCTTTTCCATATACTGAATGTCACTTCTTAGATCTGATATGCTGATTTTTGCGTATAAATTGTAGTAACAATTGTCGTGAGAATTATAAACTTTTATGGGGAGTACGATTCCATCATCCACATTGTCATTTTTGAAAATTGAGCAAGTGTATAATTTGAATCTTTTATCTGTCTGTGGATTGGTTTCTATAAACTCTCCAGAAATTGAAATATTGTATAGCCTTAATAGGCTTGGAGTTTTTATTTCTTCTCCAAAATTTAGAGCATCTATCTTTTCAGAGAAATGTATAATCGTATCTCTTAAGTCTCTTTTTAGAAGAGTCCTTAGTTTACTGTTATCTATTATACCTATTTGTGTCAGAAAGTCCTTCCGCTTCTTTGCAAGCTGTTTATCCTTAGAGCTTTTATCTCCTTGTAACAAATCGGCCAGTTGTGCTGCTTGTGTAATGATTTCTTGGATAAAAGTATTGTGATTATCGACGTTTGAAGCCAATACTAACTCTTTAGAGAAATTATTTTCTTTCCATTCTTGGAAAATATCTAGTTTTCTATTTAATTCTAAAACTAGATGTTTAATCTCTGAAATATATATGTGCTCAAACATTTTGTACTCCAATACTGGATTGTAAAAATTGCGCGGGGCGCATTTTTATCCTTCGCTGAAAGCTCAGGACCACCTCGCGCCGCTCGGCGTCCAAAACGCTTGATGTCGCGTTTTGTCGAACCAACCGATTCTCTCCGTATGTCCCAATTTACCAAAAAAGCCATCCTTGCGGATGGCCTTTTTTAATAAATGGTGGGCAATACTGGATTCGAACCAGTGACCTCTACCATGTCAAGATAGCGCTCTAACCAACTGAGCTAATTGCCCTTCACTCATCGTTCTTTCCTTTTGGACGGTGTCGCTGCGTTCCTCACCTAGGTTTTCTAGGTTTCGTCACTGGCTTCTGGTCCAAAAGTAAATAACTTCGACTGATTTTCATCAGGGGGTGGTTTTAGCGGGATTTTTTACCGAAATCAAGTCTTATTCTGAAGTTTTTGTCTCGGCCGGATTTCCTACGATTTCCGTCACTTGGGCGACCAGATCGTTTAGATGGAATGGCTTGGATAACACGCGGGTATTGTTGTTGTTCTGTGCGCCTTTATCCATGGCTACGGCTGAAAATCCTGTGATAAAAAGGACTTTCATATTCGGGTGCATGCGGTTGGCTTTTTGGGAGAGTTCGATTCCGTCCATGCCGGGCATGACAATGTCCGCTAATAAGAGGTCGATTGTATCCCCGATGGCTTCTACGGCATAGAATGCAGCCAAGCCGTCTGCGCAGCTCGTGACGTGGTGTCCAGCTTTCTCGAGCGCCATCGTTAAGAATTGGCGCATCGACGAGTCATCTTCTGCAATTAATATGTGAGCCATGGGCCTTTTTACACAAGACTCGGATCAAAGGCCAAGAACTGTTTTGCAGCTTTCCCCCACGAATATTGCTCTCTAGCCTTTTTGCTACGCTCTTCACGTGTGGATTGATCGCCTACACAATCTGCGGCTTGGAGGATAGCTGCTCTGAAATCTTTGTCATAACTTCCAAATTGCGGATCTGTCAGAACCGATTTGGCGGCATAAGAGTCGAGGGCTGCGACAGGGATACCCGAGATCAGAGCTTCGACTTGTACGATGCCGAATGTATCAAACTCACTCGGGAAAGCGAAGACATCTGCTGATCTGAAATATTCTCCCAATTCTTCTTTTTCCCGACGGCCCAAGAACACAACATCCGGATATTTCTTTTTGAGGGCTTCCAAATATGGGCCGTCCCCAATCACGACTTTTGTGCCTTCGCATTCGGTAGACAAAAATACGTCATAATTTTTTTCTTGTGAAACGCGTCCGACGCTCAGGATGATCGGGCGAGGAAGTCCTTCAAATTTTGTGGCAGGGCCGGTGTGAAAAAATTCAGCCTTAGCACCACGGGTCATCGGCAGAAACGGGCCTTTAAATCCGTGTGAGACCAGTTCTTCTTCCAATGCTTTGGAGGCTACGAAGATACCACTTGAGGCTTCGTGAAAATTTCTTAAAACATCGAATGACTTTTTTGATAGGACATTGGCAAGTGCATTAAAACGGCCTCCGAGTTTTGCAACAAAGAAATCTGCAAAGTTTGAGTGAAAGCAAGTCGAGAATTTTATGCCGCGTTTCAAACAAATATTTCGGGCTGACCAACCGATTGGGCCTTCCACAGCAATATGCACGCGGTCCGGCTCAAAACTGTCGAGTGTTTCTTCAATTGTTCTTCCTGGGAAGAGGGCCAGTTCGACATCGTGATTGATCGGCGGGGTGCGATAGGGGAAGTCGCGCGGGCCTATAATTTTAACTGTATGTCCTAATGCTTCAATTTCTGGAATAATGTTTTGATATGTTCTGACAACTCCATTGAGTTGAGGTTCCCATGCGTCGGAAATAATCAGGATTTTCATGTGGTCGTCTGCTCTCTGTTCAGGTATTCTCTAAGTTATCTGAGGGATATAAGAAGGTTTTTAATGGTCGTGCAAGATAAATTTTTCAGAACATCTATGGTGAGCAGTGTTTTTGCGCTGTTGCTCGGTGTGTCGCCCATCGCTATAGCGCAAGACGGTTCCGCTTCGCCTCAGGCTAGTGAGGATGTTTGTCAAATTGTTTATGAGGGGATTGTCCCGATGCGGACGCCGAATTTCGATCAGGCGGCTGTGTGGAAGCGAACTTTTGGTGTGCTGGGAGTTGATATTCCGCGCGCCCTGATGAAAGTTGCCGATGAAGGGGTGATTTTTGTCGGTGAGGGGCAGCCCTTTTTGAAAGATGAGGGATTGCAGCCTGTCGAGATCGAGATGGGGCGTATCAGCAAGGACGGAAAAATTTTGACACAGGCTTATGTTCCTGTTGACGGGTTGGTGTCGGTGATTGATGGCGTTTTGCAAAAGACACGCGTTGTGACACTCGCACATCTCAATCGGAACAAGAAAGATTTTATCGGCTTATTTTATCTTGACGGCAAGGGAGACAAACGTGAAGAGCAACTGGTCTCTGATCCGGATCGTCACTTGAAGCCTGTTTCTTTTGTGCCGTTGTCGAATGGTGTGAAAATTGTTCTGGCTGAAATGCAGGATATTAAAACAACACAAAAAGATTTGACATCGACCGGTGTTGTGTGGATTGAAGCTAACGGCAAAGTGCGCACTATAAAAGAGTATCTTCCCGGCATACAGACTAACCCATCCTCTGTTTCAAAAGGCAGTGACGGGTCATTGATTGTAACAGGCCGCGTGACTGCCGAGAAAGGCAATGAGGCAGGCTGGTTGTTGAAGATCGGTACTGACGGAAATCTTATTTTCCAACGGGCATTTTCTCGGGGGCTTGATGCGACCTTAAGGCAAGGGCGCGTGTTGAAAGACGGTAGTGTGATTGCGATCGGTGATGCTATTCCCGCGGGAGAAGGTGATAAGGCGGCTTGGGTTATCAAGACTGATGCTTTGGGAAATCCTGTATGGCAAAAATTCCTGACCGGAAAATACGGGTACACGGCTGTTGATATGCTGGTTATGGATGATGGTCGTATTCAAACGTTATGGGCGGCGGCTCCGACATCGTTCGGCGGGCGTCGCTTTGCCCGTTTGGTTACGTTGTCTCCTGAGGGGACGCTTCTTTCGGATGAATCATTTATGGAAGGGTCGAATACAATCCCGTTCCGACTGGATGAGGATGCGCGGCAGCGATTTGTCTTAGGGATTGCGGAGACAGGGTTCGCAGAAGAGCAAAAGAGCGGGCGCGATCAATATATCACCTATGATAACTGGATAATGGCGATGCCGAAGCTCCCTGATTATCATAATCCTTGCGCTGCGTCGAAGCCTAAGCTATTGGATGATCTTCCCTGATTGAACTTTGGAAGAAACATGACCACATCACCTGAACAGGATGAGATTCAAACTGACACGCTGCATGCCATTATCGGCTTTGCCGAGGACGGGTTGCGTCTGGATAAGGCGGTTGCCACTTTGTTGCCTGATTTCTCGCGGACACGGTTACAGAATTTGATCGATGCGGGAGAGTGTCTGATTGACGGCGTAACCTGCACAACACCGTCCAGAAAGGTGAAAGCAGGCGAGACGATTGTCTTGTCCTTACCGCCTTTGGAAGATGCATTGCCCACGCCTGAGGACATACCGCTCGAGATCTTGTTTGAAGATGAGGACATCATTGTTCTCAACAAGCCTGTCGGGATGGTGGTGCATCCTGCGGTCGGTCATGGGACGGGGACTCTGGTCAATGCTTTGTTATTTCATTGTGGTGATAGTCTGTCGGGCATTAACGGTGTGAAGCGTCCGGGGATTGTACATCGTCTGGACAAGGATACATCGGGGCTTATGATGGTTGCCAAGAATGATTTTGCGCATCACCATTTATCTGAACAGTTACAGGACAGGTCACTGTCACGCGTGTATCATGCGCTGGTGTATGGTGTACCGTTTCCGCATCGCGGACGGGTTGAGACATTGATCGGGCGACACCCGAGTAATCGCTTGAAGATGGCGGTTGTAAAAGGGAACGGCAAAGAGGCCGCGACCAACTTTATGGTGTTGGAAAATTATAATGAGGCTTTGTCACTTGTGGAGTGTCGCCTTGAGACAGGGCGGACACACCAGATCAGGGTTCATATGCAACATCTCGGGTTCCCTTTAATCGGGGATGAGTTGTACGGGGCGCAATCTACAAAAGCCAAATCTATCTTAAAACGCGGCGGGTTTGATGATGGGGTGATCGGCAATGTTATGGCGTTCCCGCGACAGGCGTTACATGCTGCTGAAATTTCCTTTATTCATCCCCGTACAGAGGAAGAAATGCATTTTACGTGCGAGAGACCTGCGGATTTGCAACGTCTTTGCGATATGTTGACATAATGTTTTTCTCGCGTTATGAACAGATTGAAAAGAGAGGTTTATAATGCGTGAAGCCAGTTCCAGCCCTGAAGTTTTATATTCTAATGCATTGTTAAGGCAAGGTCTGTTGATTGCCCATAGTGGTATCTGCTTGAATGCGGCTCTTCCGGAGTTGTTTCGTGGGCGTGCGATTGGTGAGCCGATGGATATGCGACAAATGGATGATGAGCAGCTTCAATCCTATCGGCATATTTGTAAGATCAACCTTGATAGTCGGAATCCGGGCTCCCTTGCAAAATACGAGAAGGATTCCCGTCAATTCGCGAAATTGAGTAAATTTATGGCGGGATGTGCTTTGGCTTTTTGTGCTGCGGCGTATCAGCATTCGTCAGATATTGATGCGGCCCAACAGAATGGTGGCGTCGAGAGCCAGCAAACGATCAGCAAATCGGAGGTCGCCCTTATGAGCGCTCAAGGCGGGGGATTTTTGACACTGCTTTTTGCAGGTGTATTCGCCGGGTTCTCGCGATTTCATCGGAATGTGGCGCAGAATTTCACGAATAGTTCCTATATCTATAAATCGAATCAGGATGCCGTTGAGCATGAAATAGAAAAGCGTTTAGCGCGTTATCATGGAATGAGTTTTGCTGAATATCGCGGTCTCTTCTACTAGAGATACATACTAGAGATACATACTAGAGATACAAGGGTTACTGCGGGCACGCTTTGGACATTTTATCCAGTAACATGACCATAGCTTGTCCGCCGTTTTCTGCTTGTGCTTTGGTTGCACCGTTTTTCTTTAGGGAGATAGCAAGTTGTGATTTCACAAAATCAAGCGTAAGAGTTGCTACAACTTTCATGCCAGTGATGTCAGAGCAGGAGCGGGTATCTTTCATAGCTGCGTCGAATACTTGAAAATAGGATGTGACTGTCTTTGCGGTATCACCCTGAGTATCTTTTCGTACGAAGACTATATAGCCCTAATAAAATTATGTCAAATAATTTAAGAGAGGGATATGATTACCCTCTCTTTATAGATTTCCGCCGTTTATATCAGATTTAGAGTTTTAACAGCAATAGCAAGCTCTGGAGTTGTCGCAGGGGCGGGCTGTTTGCTGTTGAGGGTGAGGCTTAGGAAGTCGGTCAGGCGTCTCTGATGGTTCGTCTATGTTCAGGAGAGCCTTGGCGGCAAATTCAGATGTGATGCGCGCGCCTTCGCTCATGCCTGGGTCTTCGCAGCCGATGCAGGTTAATTCAGGCGAATGGTTTGGTTTTGTGGTCATTTTTCCCTCTTGAATGGTTGTGTGATACTCAATGAGGGGATCATTGTTCAGATGAGAATGATTGTCAATTGCAATTAAGAACGATTCTCAATTATTTTAGAATTCGGACAAAAAAAGAGAGGGATTGGCCCTCTCCAGTTATTTTTTATCTATTTTTATATCTCTTATTTCGCGCATTCCAGAGCGGCACCTTTTATGGCTTTGATAAGCCCGTGAGCCGCTTTTGTTGCTTGTTCTTTAGTAAGGCCGCCGTTATTTGGGTTATCAGCCATAAGCTCCGCCAAGTTTTCATTTACTTTAGGAGAAATGTTAAACAGGCTTGCCAATTCGGTGACTTCTTTACAATCTGTAATGTGCTGCCCCAGACGTTTGTCTGAAGAAGACAGGGTTACGTAGTTTCCGTTCACTTCGTATGAGAAAGTAGGGGGGGCTTCTTCTACATTCTTAAAGGATGCACAGGCTGCAAGGCTAAGGCTTAGTGCTGTTGCAGATAATGTCTTAAACATGTCAATTCTCTCTTCGCTAATGATTTCAGGGACAGTATCATAGAAAAAAGTAATATGTCAAATATTTTTCATTGTTTTTTTCAGTAAAATACTGGCTTTTTGCCTGAACTCTTCGCATACTTGAGGTAAGTCCTCTTTTCGATTCCATTTCCGGAGATATTTATGGCCAAATCAGTTGCGTTGCTTGTGGGCGGGTGGTCCGCCGAACGGGAAGTTTCCCTTGAAAAAGGGAAGTTGGTTGAACAAGCATTGCGTGATGGTGGGTATGATGTGCGTGTGATTGATGTGCGCAAAAATCTCCCTGCTTTGGTCGAGGCTTTAACCCCACGTCCTGATGCTATCTTTAACAATTTGCACGGTCGCGGCGGTGAAGACGGAATTATTCAAGGTGTGCTCGAGATGCTTGGCATTCCTTATACCCATTCGGGATTGATGGCGTCTGCTATCGGAATGAACAAGGAAATGTCGCGCGTTGTGGCGGCGTCTGTTGGCGTGCCTGTTGCTAAGGGATGTGTTGCGAAAGTTTCGGATATTTTGGCGGGGACTGTGATGCCTGCGCCTTATGTCGTGAAGCCAGTTCAGGAAGGTTCGAGTGTCGGGGTCAAGATTGTTCGGGAACAGAGTAATTCCGCGCCGATTGATTTTCCCGAATGGCATTTCGGTGATGAAGCGTTGGTCGAGCAATATATTCCCGGAAAAGAATTGACTGTGGCCGTACTTGACGGGAAGGCTCAGGCCGTTACTGAAATTATCGCGCAAGGCGGCTTCTTTGATTATGACGCCAAATATAAGGATCAGCGCACGGAATTGGTCTTGCCTGCAAAAATTCCCGAGGATGTTTATAATAAGGCCTTGGAATATGCCGAATCCGTGTATAAAGTGTGCGGCTGTCAGGGGTTGGCCCGCTGTGATTTCCGGTTTGATGATACTAAAGGTGTTTCCGGCCTTTGCTTTCTGGAGATCAATACACAGCCGGGACTTACGCCCCAGTCAATTGGACCATCTCAGGTCGTCTATAATGGAACTTCATTCACCGAGCTTTGTGCTCACTTGGTAGAAACTGCAAAATGTCTCGATCCGGTACCCGCCGAAATTCCATCCTCAACCGACGCGCCGGACAAAAAGCGCGCGTAAGTTATTGGTTGAAACGTGTTGGTGTTATTGCTGCCCTGTTTGTCGGGGTCGGCGGCGGTGCGTATTATGCTGTTCAATCGGGATGGTGGCACCAATTCGAAGCCGAGACGACCGAAAAATTTCATGCCGAGATGGAGCAGAACGGATTTGCCGTGTCTAACCTCATGATCGAGGGAAGAGATAATGTCGATCGTGACGAGCTGAAATCCATTCTGAATGTGGCGCGCGGTCAATCGATTTTTGAACCCGATCTGGCGGTGATGCAGAAAAAGCTCGAAGCTTTGTCTTGGGTCAAGTCTGCCGTGGTCGAACGTCATTTGCCTGATACATTATATGTTCGTCTTGATGAACGACGTCCGCTGGTGTTGTGGCAGCGTAAAAACAAGTTATCTGTTGTTGATGCAGAAGGTCACGTTTTGTCTGATAGCAACTTGAATAAATTCAAAAACCTGATGATTGTTGTCGGTGAAAAAGCACCTGAATTTGCACCAGAACTTGTGGCGATGCTTGAAGTCGAACCTGATTTTGGAAGCCGCGTTGAATCCGCCAAATGGATCGGTGACAGACGTTGGGATTTGTACCTCAAGAACGGTGTTGAAGTTCGTTTACCTGAAGAAGATATGGGCCAAGCCATTAAGCGTCTGGCGGATGCGCAGCGTGAAGCCAAGTTGATGGACCGTGATGTCCTTGCAATTGATTTACGTGATCCTGTGCGGATTGTTGTGCAAACGTCTCCGGGGCAGGCTGAAGAATATCAGGCGTCTTTCTCGCCTCAAAAACGGATATAGGGGGAGGAGAGCATGTCAAAATCTTTCCATCCTAAAGGATCTGTTATTGCCGCGCTTGATGTCGGATCAAGCAAGATTGCTTGCTTTATCGCGCGTGTTCGGGATGATCACGGTAATATTGATGTGATCGGATTGGGGCATCAGGCTTCTCAAGGGATTAAATCGGGAACGGTTGTTGATCTGGATAGCGCAGAATCTGCTATTCGTCAGGCAGTTCATGCTGCCGAGAAAATGGCTTCCGATGTCACCAAGGGCTATCCGTTGCGTGAAGTGATTGTGAATGTTCCGGGGATTCATACCCAATCAAAATTGATGAGTATGGGCGTCCAGATTATGGGCGAAGCTGTTACAGATAATGATATTCGCCGTGCATTGGCCAAGGCACAGGATCAGGCTATCGGGCATGATATTGAATTGATCCATACAATTCCGACAGCTTACCGCATTGACGGGCATGAAGGGATACGCGAGCCGCGCGGCCTTTTCGGTCAGCATCTTGATGTTGATGTCCATCTGGTAACTGGGGCGATGGGGCCTTTGAAAAATATGGCGAGCTGCATTCAAAGCTCACATCTGGATATTACGGCACTATGCTCCGCACCTTATGCTTCTGGTCTAGCTTGTCTCGTGGAAGATGAAATGGACATGGGATGTGTTGTCGTTGATATGGGCGGCGGAACAACATCTATTGCTGTCTTTTACGGCAAGGAATTGATTTATACGGATGCTATTCCTGTTGGCGGGATGCATGTGACCAATGATATTGCCAAAGGTTTGACGACATCTGTTCATTCGGCAGAGCGTATGAAGGCTTTGTATGGGAGTGCGATTGCGACTGCGACCGATGATAAGGATCTGATTGATGTGCATCCGCTGGGGGAAGAAGATCATTCCCAACCCAACCATGTGCCGAGATCTTATCTGGTCAGTATCATTGCGCCGCGTCTGGAAGAGACGCTGGAATTGGTTCGGGCGCGTTTGGATGATTCAGGTTTGGGTTCTATTGCTGGGCGCCGTGTTGTGCTGACAGGTGGGGCCAGCCAAATTCCGGGACTTCGTGAGCTTGCCCAGAAATATCTTGAAAAACAAGTGCGTCTTGGTCGCCCGATCCGCTTGCCTGGTTTGGCAGATGCTGTTTCTGGTCCGGCCTTCTCGACAACTGCAGGATTGCTTCATTATGTGACGGAACGCGCCGATGAAATGCCCGCCGAAATTATGGCGAATGTCGAGGCCGGAAACCTTTGGCAGAGGGTGCAGCTCTGGCTTCGTGAGAACTGGTAGTATTGTCTTCTTCTCTTAAGGGGGTGACACATCTGCGACTGACGCCGTTTCTCCAAAAACCTCTTCTTATTCCTATATTTAGTTTGAATTTATTTGGCTATGGTTTGGTGCTTCTTACTTTATTTCTTCTTCCCAGCTTATATCTAGCGGGGCGAGAGCGGAGAGGTATTCATCTCTTGAGATAAATCCGACGCAAGGGTGGGCGCCTGTTTCTTTGAGAGTGTTGTTTGCCAGTTTTTTAGCCATGAGAATGGCGGGCATGCACGGGATGTAGGGGCCGTCTCCCGAAAGGGCGGTTAAATCGAACGTGATTTCTTTTGGGTGGTTTGCGTTATCTGTGCCCACAAGCTTCATATAAAAAGCACTGTTGGCTGTTCCAAAGATGTCAAATAATCCCGCGACTTTCAAAAGCGGGGCGGCTAGTTTTTCCAAATGTTTGATAAGCCCTATGCGGACAAGACCTGAGAACATCCAGAGTGTCAGGTGGATCAAAGGGATTTCTATACCTGCGTAAAAGCGCAAGGTTTTGAGGTCGGGGTACCGTGCGGGAAAAAGCCCAAGGTCTGGAATGTCACAATTGCCGAGTAATCTTTTGCCGAGTTTTTTAAAATTGTGGGCGTGCAGATTTTGCCAACCATAGATGGTTTTAAATTCTCCGTTTATCAGAGTCGTGAAGGGGTGTCCTGCGTAGCCTAAAATGGCTGCTGTTGTCGCAAGTCCGCGACTGGTTTTTTGAGCGGTTGTAATGGCATAGTGCGCTTCGTTCAGGTTTTGGAAGAGCGGTTTGTAATGGTCTATCAAGGCGGAAGTCAGACACGGAACAGAGCTTGCGCCGCTGATGATCAGAACATTTTTTTCTTTGGCGTCTTTGTCGAGTGTTGTGATGTTTTCGACAAAGTTGCGACCGTCTGCGAGGTCGATATAGTGGCAGCCGATTTTGATACAGGCTTGGGCGACGTTATAGTCTCTGGATTGGAACGGGCCTGATGTATGAATGACAATATCGGGGGCAATGGATTTTAATGCGTCTTCAAAATCTTGGTCGATATCAAGGGCGGCACTTTTTACGGAGTGTTTTGCGGCGGGGGTCAGGTCTGTTGCCAGCTTTTGAGCTTTTTCGAGAGAGCGGCCTGCAATCGTGATTTGCAGGCTGTCTTCTTGAGCTAATATTTTCGAAATGAATTTTCCGAAATTTCCGTAGCCGCCAATGATGAGGATTTGCTTAGTCATGTGTGATTTTGAACCAGCCCTTATATTCGTAAATCTTTCCCCATAACGGGTGAGTTATATAGGTCAGCATTTCGAAAGTCTCGGTATCTATGGGGGTTTCTTCGGCGTATCCTTTGCCAAAGATAAATGCAAACGGAAGTGGGATGTAGAACCCGAAGATTTTTAGGGCGTAGCCCCTATGTTCCAGAATGACTTTTGTGCCGTTCCAGCTATATTTCATTTTCCAGATAAATCCGAAGCTCATAATTTCCCAGACTTCATTGTTCTTTGACCTGATCATGCGTGAGTGAAAAATGTAGGGTTTTTGGTTTTTGAAATGAAAGGCGCGTTTGAAATGGAAGGCGTCTGTATCGGGGGTGCTTTTAAACTCAACTGTCGTTGGGACGTCTGTTTCATTGTAGGGCGGGACTTGGCCTAATGCTTTAAGGATTGGAGCCAGCCACGAAAAGGGCGGTTTGCACAAGACATCCAGTTTTCCGTGCACCGTCGTTGTATCATCGGAAAAAGCGCGGTTGCTGTAATGTTTGATCATGACAGGCGGGAGATTGTTCCACGACTCTCCGAATATGTCTTTGAATATCGGCTCACTCATATCGGTTTAAGCACCATTAGGAAGAAAATTATAACGAGCGAGATAAAGGCGGGCCAGCCCAGAATAAACCAGAGTTTTAGGAGGGTGTTGTATTGAACGGGGGGTGGGGTATCATTTTCAATAGCCAATTTCACAAGGTTCTTGAGCTTTATTTGAATAAATACAACCGGGATCCAGCATAGTCCGGCTACCAGATACAGGGCGAACGACCAGAGTAGCCATGCGTCTGTCCATTCGTATCCGCCCAGCATAATCAGTAAAACGCCTGACGCAGGTTGGGCTATTACAGCGGGGAGGGTGAATAGGTAGTCCGCCAGAACTGTGTTTCTTGCGGCGTAGAATTTTTCATGGATGTTTGTTGTGAAGAGGGATCGAAACATAAAAAACGCGATTCCTAATCCTGTACCGAAAAGAATCGTTGCGCTGATGATGTGTATTGTTTTGATAATCAGATACCAGTCCATGTACAAGTTATAGCCGATAAAATGATCTGAGTGTTGGTAAAAAAACTGTAAAGTTTTTTGATTTTTATCTTCTTTTTCTTTGCAATGAGGTGAATCGTCAGTTTAGACTAGGGGAGTTGATTCGTTATTGTCTTATGTGACGGATCGGAACGCGATGCACCTTTCTCCCAATGAAAAATTCAGAAAAAAATCAACTCGCAATGTTTTGCGGGAGCGCAACCAATTATACCTCGGAAGGAGTTCCTTTCAATGATTAACATCCGGATGAACAACGTGGATCATACTGCTAAGAATTCCAAACTTTCCCCAAAAATTACCGTTATCGGTGTCGGCGGTGCCGGCGGCAACGCGATCAACAACATGATCACTACCAATATGAATGGTGTGGACTTCGTTGTTTGTAACACAGACTCTCAAGCTTTGATTGGCAATCTGGCCGAGCACAAAGTTCAATTGGGGGCATCTTTGACTGAAGGTCTCGGTGCAGGTGCCAAGCCTGAAATCGGTCGTGCTGCTGCTGAAGAGAGTCTTGATGATGTGATGCAATATCTGGAAGATGCACACATGGCCTTTATTACTGCCGGTATGGGCGGCGGTACAGGAACGGGGGCTGCGGCTGTGATTGCCAAAGCTTGTCGTGAGCGCGGAATTCTGACTGTCGGTGTTGTGACCAAGCCTTTCCATTTCGAAGGTACTCGCCGTATGAAAATGGCTGAAGAAGGTTTGTCCGAGCTTCAAAACTATGTTGATACATTAATTGTTATTCCGAACCAGAATTTGTTCCGTGTTGTGAATGACAAAACTACTTTTGCTGACGGCTTTAAAATGGCTGACAGTGTGTTGCAATCCGCTGTGCGTGGTGTAACTGACCTGATCGTTATGCCTGGTCTGATTAACCTTGACTTCGCTGATATTCGTTCCGTTATGCAGGAAATGGGTAAGGCAGTTATGGGCGCGGGCGAAGCAACCGGCGATAACCGTGCGACCGAAGCTGCCGAGAAAGCTATCAGCAATCCGTTGCTGGATGATGTTTCTATGAAAGGTGCTAAAGGCGTTATCGTGAATATCACAGGTGGTTATGATATGACCCTGTTCGAAGTTGACGAGGCTTGTAACCGTATTCGTGATGAAGTCGATCCTGATGCGAATATCATCTTTGGTTCTACGTTCGATGAGTCTCTTGAAGGAACGATCCGTGTCTCTGTTGTTGCGACAGGTATTGACGCCGCGATGGAAAAAAAGTTGCAGGGCGGTGGATTTAGCGGTTCTCGCGGCAATGTTGGAGGGTTCTCTGTTGAGCGTGCTGTACCAAGCCGTGCACCGGTTTCTGTATCCCGTCCGATCAATCAAGGTGCGTCTTTTGCAGCTTCTGCTATGGCAAAGCCTGTTGAAGCAAAATCTTCCTTTATTCAGGAAGAGGAGCAGATTGAGGCACGTCCGGCTCGTGCGCAAGCAGCCTCTATGGGCGGCGGGTTCGGCGGTATTCGTGGAACGCGTATGGGCGAGTCCTTTATTCCTCCACAGCCGATGGAAGTTGAAGGTGAATATGTTGGTGATATGTACCAACAAAAATCTTTCCACCAAAGACAAGCTGCGCCGATGCAGCAAGTTGTTCAACAACCTGTTCAACAGCAGGCTCCTGTTTATCAGTCAGCTCCACAACAGCCAGCTTATTATCAAGAGCCAGTGCAACAGCAGCCTATGTATGAACAGCCTCCTGTTCAACAGCCTGTTTATGCACCTCAAGAGCAAGTTGCGCCGGTTGCCCGCAAGAAATCTCCATCTTTGTTCGAGCGGATTACAGGCGGCTATCGTCGTGCCGAGCCAGTTCAAGAAGAAAACTTTGTTTCTGCCGAAGAGAGCGGTGAGACAGGTTCCCAATCTTCCGGTGGCGGTTTTGGCGGTGGCTTAGGTCTTCGTGCGCCACAGCGTGCTGTTGCACCTGCTCCTGCTCAAGGGCGTCTCAATATTGATGCTCCTGCTCAAAAGGCAGATGAAGATGAGTTGGATATTCCTGCTTTTCTTCGCCGTCAAACGAGCTAGTTCGTAAATTGTTCAGTAGTGATGAAATTTAAAGCCGCCCTTCGGGGCGGCTTTTCTTTGCGGTTCAATATATCGGATCATCATAGAAATAGGGTGTTTTCTTTGCCCATGTGGAGTCAGGATAGATTTTGTGGAGCCGTTGAAAGGCTTGTTTTCCTTTGTTTTCGAAAGTTTTGTCCCACTTGCATTGCTTCTGGAAGCTGTTTCCGCGGAAACATGTGACGACATAATGGAGTGCCTGAGCTTCTGTTTCGCTTTTCTCTTTTGATTTTAAATTCTGGGCGACTTCTAAAAAAATTGTATAAGGCGGCTCATAGGAAGCTCTTTTTTCCTCTGTTTTTTGACAAGGTGTGCACCATGATTTTATCTGATCGTAGGCCGAAAAATCGTAGTAGGGTGTATGGTAGGTGTCATCGAACGTGTGGATGGGCGTGATGAAATTTTGGTATTCGTAAGTGGCTATTTCCAAAAGTGCAGTCTCGTCTTTCGGGTTTCTTGCAAGAGCGGAGATAGTAGATTTTATCTTTGCGAAAATCTTAGGAATGTCGGTTTTCTTTTCTGTTTTGAATAATGCGTCTAGTTGTTCAAATTGCCTTGAGAGAAGATAGCGCAGCATGAGTTCTTGTGCCAAAAATCTCCGCTTATCGGCTGATGGGGAATCTCTAAGCGAGGCTACGAGTTCTTCATCCGATAGGGCGTTTTGTGCAATGGCGGCAAGGACTTTTTCATTTTTTAGAGGCGAGTTTTTCGAGAAAAGCCATTTTGTATCGTCTTCCATTATTTTGGTGCGGGCAATTTCCAGTTCGATAGATTCTCTTTCGTCCTCGGTGGAGGCGCGTTCAAGCATCTTAACGAAAGTGGCTCGGGCCTGATCGTATTGTTCCTGTTTGATGTATGATCTTCCACGCAAAGACAGAAGGCTAAGTGCCAAAGTATGGTTTGCTGTTTCTGACGCGGCAGGAATATCTTCGGTCAGTTCTTTATACTTTCCGGTTCTATATAATCCGATGGCACGGATCATGTTATATAGGTCGTGATTAGCCTCTGTATCTTGTTGACGGTTTTCAAAGTCCTTTAAGTCCTGTTCTGTAATTGGGTCATTTCCCAGCCATGTGTAGAGAATGATAGGGATGGCGTCTGTTTTGACATTGATGGGGGCGTCAGAGGCGTAGTTTATAAATTCACGAAAGAGAAACGGGTTTTGTGCGTCTTCGGGATTGTGTAAAGCTTCGCGAATTGAATCGGATAGGGCTTTATCTTTACCTGCAAGAAGCAGAAGGCGGCGTTTGATGTTACGGGCTGAGTTGGCATACAGGCCATCCGGATATTCTTTGAGATAGGTTTCGAATGATTTTCCTGCTTGTTCGATCAGCTTTTCATCGATTGTTTGTGTGACATCGCTGTACCCGTCCCATAAAGTCTGGGCCATGATCATTTGTGTGCGCCCGATCATATAGGTTGCGGCTTCTGTGGCCCAATCATCACTTTTTTGACCGAAAAAATTATAGAGTTTTGATTTTAAGCTTTTTTTCCGGTCGTGGAGTTGTTGATAGAGCGTCAGAGCTTTTTCATAGTCACTTATATTAAAAGCTTCAGTTGCGATTTGATAAGCTGCATAGCTCTTTGTTCCGTTTGCGGCGTCGCGTGCTGTTTTTTGTTCGGGTGTTTCCTTGTTGTCCATCAAGTCGTAGCGATCGTAATCGGGAAATAGAATGGGCATTGCCATACGTGTTGGGTTGTCCCAAAAATAGATATATTCAGAACCCGGATTTTCCGTGTCGAGATCTACATAGGGAGGGAAAGAAAAATAGACATTTGGCTCTCCGCCTGATGCGTATGAGGCAGAGGGAGTGTATAAAAATCCAAGAATTGCGACCGTATAAAATAAGTGACGTGGTTTCATTCTATAGCTCATTTCTGGATAAAGTATATTTCACCCTGATAGTACGGATTTTTCGAGAGAGTTGTACTGTAGGAAGCTTTTCGGTCTTTTTCAAGCAGGCCGATGCGGAACGGGAAAGGGTAGCGTTCCAGTGCTGTCACGTAATAGTCTGCATCGGGGAGTGTGTGGCGATCCTGATAAAGTTGATAAACGACTTCATCGACCGTGTTGGTGATATCCTTTATGGTGTCGCGATTGCCCTGAACGGCCCAGTCACTCAGGCCAGTGATGCTGAGTTTGTCGTTTTTGCCTAAATGAAGACGCAGGTCTTTGAGGAATTTGCTGTAAATCAGGAGCTTGGACGTTGCAGAGTCGAAATCAATCTGGAGACCTTGGATTTCAATATTATGATGTCGCCAGTCGGCTGCATCCTTTTTGAAAATATCTGTAACATATTCGGCAGAAGGTAATGTGCCTTCTAAGCGATAGACCAGATAGATCGGCTGGGATTTTATCGGGTGCGGGAATAATCCGCCGCGTCTGAATGTGCTTTGGGTTTTGTTTGTATTGATCTGGCCTTGGAATATATACAGCTCGGCGTCGTTCGGGGCGTCGTTTGCTGTAATCCCTGCCCAAATCCAATAGGATGTTTTGCGATTTATCTGTGATTTATCGAAAAGTGTCACCAGCAGGATGGATAGTCCTAATATCAGAGCGGACAGAGACAGGATTTTTGTCCGAGTGAGTGGCATTAGGGGTTACTTCCAAGGTTCGAGTAAGGCGTAAAGGCAAACGCCTGTCGCGACAGAGAGGTTGAGGCTGTCGGCGCGACCGTTCATCGGAAGTCGGATGCAGCTTGTAGCAATTTGTCGAAGATCTTCCGAAAGGCCTGCTTGTTCGTTACCCATCATCAAGAGGACGGAGGATTTTGGTTTAACTTCGCGGAAATCAACAGAGGTCTGTAACGTTGTGCCGAGTATGTCGCCGCCTGTCTTTTCTTGCCATCCTTTGGCCCAGTCTTTGAACTCTTCGAGTGTGGCTTGGTATATGGGAACTGAAAATAGCGAGCCCATGGTGGCCCTTACAGCTTCGATTGAGTAGGGGTCGCAGCATTGTCCGATAAGAATGACGGCATTGGCCCCGACGGCGTCAATGGTCCGGATAATTGTTCCCAAATTTCCCGGATCGCGCACCTGTTCAAGCGCCACAATGCAACGACTCGTGTCGTTTTTATTTTTAAGGGATTGAATATCAAGATTCTTTAGGGATAGGGTCTTTTGTTCGAATACCCCAATTACGGACTGTGGATTATCCTTCCTCGATATTTTTTCGAGGACGATGTCGTTTACTTCTAAGGCTAGCCCATCGCATTTATTACAGTACGATACGCACCGTTTTACATCATCTTTTTGTTTTATATCAGTATGATAGGCTATGTACTTTAAAGTCGCGCCACATTCCATTCCTTCGATGACCGAACGGAGGCCTTCGACCAAAAACAGGCCTGTCTCTTTGCGACGTTTTCGCATTTCAAGGGCTTTGATGTCTTTGACGATCGGGTTGGTGGGGGAGGTGATGAGTTTTTCAGCCATGCGCTTTGACCATTTTTTTACTCTGCCGACCAGCGGGCGTAGAGGGAGGTCGAGAGGTGGCGATTGCCATGTTCCTGTTTTATGAGAAGTTCACCGAATTCGATTTTACCGCCCAGATGTTTTGTAACATCTTCCATAATGGCTGCGAGTGACACGGATGACAGGCGCATGGCGTAAGCTGTGATAATCATGAATTTCGGAGTGTCGGATAATAATTCTGTGCAATTTTTCATAAACTCCACAAGATCTTCTTCGATGTGCCAGCGTTCTCCGTCGGGCCCGCGTCCGAATTTCGGCGGGTCCATGATGATTCCGTCATATTTTCGACCGCGGCGCAGCTCTCGTGCGACAAAGGCTTTTGCGTCATCGCAAATCCAGCGGATGGGTTTGTCTTCCATGTTACTGGCAATCTGGTTTTCCTTGGCCCATTGGATGGCTTTTTTGGAGGCATCGAGATGAGTGACTTGTGCGCCTGCGGCAGCGGCGGCAAGGGTGGCTGCTCCTGTGTAGGCAAACAAGTTTAATATATTCAGTTGGTTGTCGTTGTCACTGTTACGTGTCGTGGCGACTTGGTGGTTAACCCAGTCCCAATGTGTCAGTTGTTCGGGAAAGAGGCCCATGTGACGGAAGGACATTAGGCGACAAACCATGGTGATGTCTTTCCAGATGACATTCCAGGCTTCGGGGGTTTTGCCGCGAATATCCCATTTTCCTGAGTCACCGTCTTCGCCGCCTGTATTCGTAAAGGTTGCATCAGCCTTGGCCCACTCGGATTCGGGAAGGCTTGGGGCCCAGAGGGCTTGAGGTTCGGGGCGATCGACCGTAACTTTTCCATAACGCTCCAGCTTGCGGCCGTGGCCGGAATCAAGAAGTGCGTAATGGTCCCACGGATCAGCGATCAGCGGGGTGATTATCGGGGCGGGGGTGTTAGTTTGACTTGCATTCATTTTCAATCACCTTATAGATAGCTGCTGGTTAAAATACAAGAACAGGTTTTTTATCGTGAAACGTATCGGTATTTATCCCGGGACTTTTGACCCGATTACCAAAGGGCATCTCCATATTATCCAGCGGGCCAGCCATCTGGTTGACCATGTGATTGTGGCGGTTGCCGGAAATCAGAAGAAGAATCCCTTGTTTACTGCGGATGAGCGCGTGGACATGGTGCGTCAGGATATAGAGAATCTCTATGATAAGGGGTGCGATATATCTGTCGAACTTTTTGAAGACCTCTTGATTTCCTACGCGCATAAGAAGGGGGCAACCTGTGTCTTTCGTGGATTGCGGGCTGTGTCGGACTTTGAATTCGAGTTTCAGATGACCGGAATGAATGCGAAGTTGGCACCGGAAATCGAAACCGTTTTCCTGATGGCCTCTGATAAGTGGCAATTTGTCTCGTCCTCTTTTATTAAAGAGATATGTTCTTTGGGTGGAAATATCGCAGAATTCGTGACCCCACAGGTTCATGAGAAGCTTTTGAAAAAATTTGAAATCTCTGCTTGACGGATCAGATTCCTTTCCGTATTTTAGCCCGACTTTCAGCACCCCCCAAATATGGGCGTTTGATTTGACCGCGTAGCTCAGCTGGTAGAGCAACTGACTTTTAATCAGTAGGTCCAGGGTTCGAATCCCTGCGCGGTCACCATCTATATAGTCTCCGGATTATTGTTATGCGTAAACGACAGAGTTTTTCTGTCGTTTTTTGTTATGCCGCAGGCGCGTGTGGAAATTTACAGAGACCCAGATAGGTTTTCAGGAATTCCGCAATTTGCGAAATGTCATCTTTCAAGAAATACCCTGAAATATTTAATGCAAACCCGCGTTCTATATCAACCGGTCTTTCCGAGGTGCTTAGAATGAAGGTGATGTTTTGTTTGAGCGTATCATCGCTTTGAAGCGTTTCTATAAAAGACATCCCATCCATACGTGGCAGATTGAGGTCGGTAATAATTAGGCAGGGTTGTTGAAGGGCCTCTGTGTCAGGATCGGTTTTGCTCTTGAGCATTTCAAGGGCTTCGATCCCGTCTGCTGCGAAATGGACAGGGTTTCGAATATCAGCTTTTTTGAATGAACGTAACGCAATTTCCCGATCTATTTCATTATCTTCTAATATGAGGATCGGCACAGACGATGGTAATGGGGACATCATCGGTTCTCCTTATCGCATGATAAAAATTTTATTTCTCTTTATTATACGGTATAGATATTTTTGTTCAAATTAATTGTCTGCTTTTCATTGTTTCTTTTTTTCTTGGGAGGGATATGCGTATGAAAGGCTGGGGTCAAAAGGCTGTCTTGAGTTTTGTATCGGTTGTGTGCGCTTCGTTTGCGGCAATTATCGGCGCGTTGATTGCTGTTCTGTGGCATGTGAAAACAACAGATTTTGTCGCAAAGAATTTCTGGATTTTCTATATGCAGCATACAACGGCATTGCTGCTTCTGCTCTCGGGGGTGGGACTAATCGTCGCAGTTTTGGGACGAGCACACATCTCTCGTATTCTGGGTGGTGTGGTTGTTCTGGTCTCCTCTTTAATTCTCTTTGAGTATGTTTCCGGATTTAATTGGAACCTTGAGCAGATGCTCAAAATTGATGATGTTCACAAGGCTATTACCTATCCAGGGAGACCGGCACCAAATACTCTTCTGGCTTTTTTGTTTATCGGCATATCGTTGTTATTGATGTCTTGTCCGGTTTCGCGCTTTTCCAAATATTGTTTTCTGATTATTGATTTTACGGGCTTTATCGTTTTTGTGCTGGGTGCGCATGCGTTCGGTGGATATTTGGAATCCTATAAGCAGGCTTATGCTTGGGGCACTGATACCCGTATGTCTATCCCGACCTCATTATCAAATGTTCTGATGGGGATTGGTTTGTTAACGGCGTCATGGTCGCAACGCAAAGATAAAATTGCTGTTGTTCCGTTATGGGTTCCGATTGTGATTTGCTTTTTGGCGTTGCAGTTTAGTTTGTTGTCCTCTCCGGGTGTAGTTATCAGTGTCGCTTTTGTTCCACTGGTGTTTTGTAGCCTCTGGTTCTCCAATGCTTTAACAGTCTTTGTTTTTGCATCGGTCTCGACATTTTTCTGTTTGCTGCGGTACTTTTTGTTGCCGGAAGAGTTCAGAACTCATGAAATTTTAATCAACCAGTTTCTGGCTGTTGCCGTTATCTGGTTTACGGCAATTTTGATCTACTGGAAACGAGTGGTGGATGTCAGGCTGGAAAAAAGCGAAAGATATTTGAGTGCGGTGGTTGATAACACTCTGGAAGGCTTGATTGTCATTGATTCAGACGGTGAAATTGTTCGTTATAACCAATCTTGCGCGCGACTTTTCGGGTATGAAGAAGATGGTCTGGAAGATAAAAATATCTCTGTTCTGATGCCATCATCTTATGGGGAGCATCACACAGAGTATTTGCACAAATATCTTAAGACAAGATACGCAAAAGTAATTGGTGTTGGTCGGGAGGTTATCGGTGTACGCAAGGATGGCACAGAGTTTCCTTTGGAAATTGGTGTCAGTGAAATGGTATTTGACGGTAAATTATTTTTTAGCGGAATACTCAGGGATATTACCGAACGTAAGGAAGCAGAAGAAAAGTTATTGCGATCAAATGCCGAACTGGAGCGGTTTGCCTATGTGGCTGCGCATGATTTACAAGAGCCTTTGAGGATTGTTTCCAAGTCTTTGGAGTTTCTTCATGAGGATTATGCAGAGAAGCTGGAAGGGGACGGGGTTCGGTTTATCGGTTATGCAACCGATGCAATTCAACGGATGCGTACTCTGATTTCGGACTTGTTGGACTACTCAAGATTGGGAGAGCACTCAGAGCGGTTCGAAACAGTTTCTTTGGCAGAGTGTTTCAAAATTGCTTTGGAAAATTTGAAAGAAACCATTTCTTCCGCTGGCGCACAAATAGACATAGATGGTGATTTTCCTGATGTTTCAGGAAATCGTGGGCAATTGGTGCGGTTGTGTCAGAATTTGATTGGCAATGGTTTAAAATATAGGCGCGCGGATGTTTCTCCTCATATCCGGATTTATATGGTTTCCGAGAATTCAGGGGTGGCTTTTTGCGTTGAAGACAATGGTATCGGTATTGACGAGCAATATCTTGAACAAATTTTTGCGCCATTCAAGCGATTGCACACAGCCAAGGAATATTCCGGATCGGGGATTGGTTTATCTGTGTGCAAACGGATCGTCGAGTTTCACGGCGGCAGAATATGGGTTGAGTCGGACCTAGGTAGTGGAAGCCGCTTTTTCTTTACTGTCGGGCATTGAAACCACGTCAGGGATTTATTATCTTGAGGCTATGACTGACAATAATATTTTGCCTTTGCGGCCGTTTTACCTCCTGCGTCATGGGGAAAGTGAATATAACGCCCGTAATATAGCTGCGGGGGGTGGTGTTGATACTCCTTTGACAGATGTCGGTCGTGCGCAGGCGCGAGGTCTCGCTGATGTGGTCGGTCAGTTAGGGATAAAGCCCAGTCGTATATATCATTCTCATCAATCCAGAGCACGAGAGACAGCAGAAATTATTAATCGGGCTTTTGGGCTTGATATTGTCCAATCCCCAAACCTTCAAGAACATATGTTTGGGACTTGGGAAGGGATCAAGTGGGATGATCTGCAAAGTCGTTTTGCAGATGGACAAGAGCCTGAGAATGGGGAGACGCGTGCGGAGTTTTTTGAGCGTGCCGGTCGTGGGATACGCCATGTCTTAGAGACGTCCCCAGAGGATTATCCCCTTATTGCAGCTCATGGGGGCGTTTTTCGCGCTTTGGGCGGGTTATATGGTGTTGAAATCCGCCATATCGGCAACTGCGAGTTGCGGTTGTTTGAGCCGCTTTCTGATGTTGCTTATTTTCCATGGAAAATGACGCAGTTCAAGCCGTCGGAATGTGGTCAAAAGCTTGTCTTTTCCGAGGTTTTACCTAAATAATTTTTCCGTTTTTTCCTGAATGAATGCATGGTAATCTCTCATAGCTTAGAGAGATCAAGGAGTTATTGATGGCGTCAGACACCAAGCCTACGAAACAAAAAGAATCCCGTTTATTTTCCGCGCTACGCGGATATTTTTTGACCGGTATTGTTGTGACCGCGCCTGTGGGGTTGTCTCTTTATCTTGTCTGGTCTGTTCTTGTCTGGATTGATGAAAAAGTCGGCGATATTATCCCCATTCGTTTGACTGATGATAAGGATATTCCGGGGCTGGGAATTATCGTTGCGATCGGATTTTTTATTGTTGTCGGGATGTTTACCCGTAATTTTATCGGACGGATGTTGCTTAAACTTTCCCATTATGTGATGGAACGTCTTCCTGTCGTTAAAACTATTTACGGTGCCATCAAACAAGTGATTGATATGGTCATGGGCCAGCAAGCCAAGGCATTTCGTGATGTAGTGATGATCGAATATCCGCGCAAGGGTGTTTATATGATGGGCTTTCTGACGGGGCGTACCGAAGGGGAAGTTCAGGAGCTGACTGATAAGGAAATGGTCAATATTTTTATTCCGACCACGCCGAACCCGACATCCGGTTTTCTGGTATTTGTGCCGAAGGAAGAAGTGATTGATCTTAATATGTCGGTTGATGATGGTCTCAAGATGATTATCTCGGGCGGGATGATTACACCGAAATATATACCACCAACAATGGAAGAGCTTGCAGAAGACGCTCCGAAAGAGTGATTATTTCGGAACGTCGATCAGGATTATTTCAGCTTCTGTCAGGGCTTCGATTTCAACGGAGCCCTGATTTGTTATCTCGGCGCCGTCGCCTTTTTCAAGTCTTTGACCGTCGAGTGTAATCTCTCCGTTTGAGACGAGGAGGTAGCCTTGCTCCAATATTTCTTGGGTCAGTTTATGTCCTTTATCCAGTTGTCCGCCCAGAATACGCGCATCCTGATGGATATAAAGCGCGCCTTTGCCGTCGTCTTCTGTGCGACCTGATACAAGCAAGGGGAGTGATCCGTTGGCTTTGCGGTCTGCAAAGCGTGCGGCTTCCCATCGCGGTTTTACGCCTTTTTCGCGCGGGAAAATCCAGATTTGGTAGAGGGTGGTCTCTGTCTCTTCCTTATTGGCTTCGGAATGGAATATGCCTGTGCCTGCGCTCATGACTTGCACGTCGCCTGCTTCGGTGCGGCCTTCGTGGCCTTCAGAGTCTTTGTGGGTGATGGCGCCTGATCTGACGAAGGTGATGATCTCCATGTCCTGATGCGGGTGGGTGTCAAAGCCAGTGTTTGGCGCGATACGGTCGTCATTGATGACCCGCAGTTTCCCGAAATGAATGCGGGACGGGTTGTGGTAATGGGCAAAACTGAAATGGTAGTGGGCGTTAAGCCATCCATAATCAGCGGTTCCTAAATCTTTATAGGGATAAATTTTGATCATAATAAGGTGATATAGGGTGCTATATATTTAAATCTAGCCCGAGCGAAGGTAGGAAATGGCTTGGTCGCGTTCGAAGAGGTAGAGTAGCGTTCTGAGGGCTTTGCCGCGTTCTGTTTCGAGGTCAGGGTCTTTTTCAAGAAAGAGGGCTGCGTCTTGGCGGGCGGAGTACAGCAGGTCGGCATGGGCTGCGATGTCTGCCAGCCGAAATTCTTCCAAACCGCTTTGTTTGGTGCCTAAGACTTCGCCGCTGCCGCGCAGTTCCAAGTCTTTTTCGGCGATTAAGAAGCCGTCTTCGGTGGCGCGCATGGTTTTCAAGCGTTCTTTGGCGACTTCGCCGATCGGATGGGCGTAAACCAAAAAGCAATAAGATTGATCGCCACCTCTGCCGACGCGTCCGCGCAATTGGTGGAGTTGGGCCAAACCAAAGCGTTCGGCGTGTTCGATGACCATGATGGTGGCTTCGGGAACGTTGACGCCCACTTCAATCACGGTTGTTGCGACAAGAATTGATATTTCGCCGTTTGCAAATTTTTGCATGACGTCGTCTTTGTCTTTGGGTTTCATGCGCCCGTGGACAAGGCCGACTTTGTCGCCATAGAGTTGTTGAAGGAGGAGATGCCGTTCTTCGGCGGCTGCGAGGTCTAGGATTTCGGATTCTTCAACCAACGGGCAAACCCAATAGACGCGCACACCGTGTTTGATCTGTTCTCCGACCTTTTGCATCATGTCTTCGACTTGGTCTTGCGGCAGAAGGCGCGTATCAACAGGTTTTCGCCCGGGAGGTTTTCCGACAATCCTTGAGACTTCCATATCGCCGTAAGCGGTCAGGGCCAATGTGCGCGGGATAGGCGTTGCGGTCATGACCAGCACATCGACGCCCTTGCCTTTGTTCGAGAGTTGCAGGCGTTGGTGGACACCGAAGCGGTGTTGTTCGTCAATGACTGCAAATCCGAGGTCTTGGAAGTCAACGCCGTCTTGGAAAATGGCGTGTGTGCCGATGACGATTTTCGCGCGTCCTGAGGCGATGTCATCCAGAATAGATTGTTTTGTTTTTCCTTTATCGCGTCCTGTCAGGGTTACAAACGGGATATTGGCGGCTTCAAGATAAGGGCGCAGGGTTTGTTCATGTTGGCGTGCCAGAATCTCTGTCGGCGCCATGAGGGCGGCTTGTGTACCGCTATCAATTGCGTTCATCATGGCGAGGGCAGCGACGATGGTTTTTCCTGAGCCGACATCCCCTTGCAGAAGGCGCAGCATCCTGTCATTTGATCCCATATCGGCGTCGATTTCTTTCAGGGCTTCTTGCTGGAAAGATGTGAGCGGCCACGGGAGTGACGATAGAAGTTTTTGGCGGTGCGGGCCGTTTGTCGTGAAGGTGCGGCCTTTCAATTTCTTTTGTTTGAGGCGCAGGATGGCGAGTGTTAATTGGTTTGCCAGAAATTCATCATAGGCGAGACGAGTTCTGTGTTTTGTTGCGCCTTCCAGATCGTTGTCATGTTCAGGATGGTGGAGTTTTAAAATCGCGTCTTTCCAGTCGGGCCATTGTTGCTGTCTCTTTTGGGCAGGGTCGAGCCATTCAGGAAGTGTGGGGGCTTGGTCGAGTGCTGCCAGAATGGCTTTGCGTAAGGGTTTGGTTGTGAGGCCTGCGGTTAGCGGATAAATCACTTCGGTTTTTTCAGGCTTTTCGGCATCGAGAACATCAGGATGGATGATTTGTTTTGTCCCGCGAAAGTCTTCGATCTTGCCGCAGATGGTGACGTCTTTTCCGAGCGGGAATTGAGCTTCGACCCAGTTGCCTTTGACATTAAAAAATACCAAATCCATGAAGCCTGTTTTGTCACGAGTTCTGATGCGATAGGGCTGTGATCTGCGCGGGGACGGGGTGTGTTTGTCGATGGTGATGGTCAGGGCTACGGTTTCATCAATAGGCGCGTCTTTGATGCTCTCAACGAAATGGCGTTCGACCAAGTTGGATGGTTTATGAAAGACGAGGTCGAGAAGTTTTGTGCCGCCCAATAATTTTTCGTAGAGTTTTAGATATTTCGGGCCGACGCCGTTCAACACGCCCACTGACCGGAAGAGCGGGTCGAGGATAAACGGGCGCTGGCTTGCAGCGGGTTTTTGGGCGGGTTGTGCGGTCATGCCTTAATTTGTAACAATTTTCTTTCCTAATTTCACGGCAAAAACGCTGATGCCGATCATCATGAGGCCAAAGACAATCATGGCGAGCGGCCAGCCGATTGTGTCTGCGAAATATTCGTCTGTGAAATATCCCAGAAAGGCCAGAAGCGAAAGAACGCCAACAGTTAGAAGCGTTCGGCTTGCGGCAAGCGTGCTGAGGTAAATCAGCCCTGCCGAGACGGCAATCATGGCAGTGTCGATTGGTGTGTCTTCGAGAATATCAAATGCGGCGGCGGCTGTCATAGTGGCACCCCCGAAATAAAAGAACGGGAGAATGGTGTTGTGCGGGCTTTTGCGTAGTCCCCAACAGACAGTCAGAAGGCTTAGGCCCATGGCAAGCATACCTTCGGGTGGGGCAACATCTGCCCATGAAATTGCGGAGTATGTTGTGGCATAAAAGAAAAATAGCGAGAAAAAGAGTAGGCAGGTCCGTTGTGTTGCCAGAAATGTTATGAATTGTTGTAAGGTCATCAGGCCACATACTACTGTGGCGGCTAAAGCAATGTCTCCTGATTTCGGAAGATACTCATCCATAAAGACAAACAGACCGGTTGGCTGGACAGCTGCTCCGACTAATAAGAGCGGAGTGGCAGCTTTGCCGTATTTGCTGTCGTTTAAGGACATAAGACCAAGAACATAGGCAATAAATCCACTGCCTAAAGTTAGGATAATTCGCGCGACACTGTTCAGGTCATCCCACATCATGCCGATAAAGACACAAATGCCCATGAAGATAAAAGCTGCACCGATATAGATAATTACTTTCTGGAGCAGGCCTGCTGAATTGTCATCATTCGCGGACGCACTTGCTTTTTTGAGATCTGCCCAATCCAGATTATTGCGCTTCATTAAATCCAGAATTTGAGCAACCGCTTGTTGTTTTTCTGTTGTCGGGTCCGTCATATCTGCTCCTATTCTTCTTTTGTTACCCAACCCAGAAAAATCAGGTCGTAGTAATAGGTGTTGTTAGGGAGATCAATGCGGATGACGCGATTGTCTTTCAGAAGAGCAGGCCCGTTATTGCGTGATCCTGACATAAAAATATCCGAGATCAGATTCCGATTTCTGTAATGATAGGTTTCGAATCTGTACCCGTCAGGTGCTGTATCGCTTTTTGAAAGCGTCAGATTCTTTATGACGTCAAGGTCCATGTCTTTTGTTCTGGTCTGCGGCGTGTCTTGGGCGTCTTTGAGCAAATCTGTGCTGATTTCAATATCTTTTCTGTCGGTCATCATTGTTTTTGGATCATAGATAAAGATATGGCCGGTGGGGAGTTTGTCGTAGCCCGAAGGGGTGGATGTTGCTGTAAAGCTGGCGGCTATCTTACCGTTATCATCAACTTTAAAGGTAATTTGCCCCAAGCCTCCCCATGTTTGAGCCGCATAAACAGCCTTATATGTCGGGTCGGGGACGGTCATATCGGGGATGGTTTTGGCATAGGTGAACAGGATTATCAAAGCGAGTGGCATCAAAAGACCCGCAATCAAGACACGATTTTCCTTGATGATTTCCGAAAGTTTCATAGAGTAGCTCCTTATTCACGTATCTCATCCGACAGGGGCTATTATGACGGGAAATCAGGGCCAAGCCAATACAGAAGAAACTACGGAAAACTGGCGGAAACGCCTGACGTTTCGGGCATGGCACCGCGGAACCCGAGAAATGGACTTGCTGATGGGGTCTTTTGCCGAGCAGCATATTAACGAATTTGATCGTTCTGACCTCGCGTTTTTCGAGGAAATCCTGATGAATAACGATCCGGATGTCTATGATTGGATTAACGGGCGGAAAAAACCGCCTGAAGATGTAAAATCCCGCGTTCTGGACTTGCTTTTATCGCATAGCTTTGCCAAGTAATCGGGCATGGATGCCCAATCAAAATCATTTCAAACCATTTATGGATTGCCCGAAGGTCAGGATGCCCGCTTTCTGGCGCGTCGTGCCATGGATGCATCTCGCGAGAAACAGATTCTCGTTCATGTGGCCTTGGATGATGTGCGTCTTTCGACATTGGCAGAACTCATCGGGTTTTTTGCGCCTGATGTCGAGGTTATACATTTTCCTGCTTGGGATTGTTTGCCGTATGACCGTGTCTCGCCTCATGCTGATATAGAAGCGCAGCGTGTGGCGGCTTTGTGTCGGATGCTGGAATGGGCGGATGACGGTCTTTATAAACCGCGTATTGTTTTAACTACGGTCAATTCTGTGATTCAGCGTGTGATGCCGCGCGATGTGTTGCGTTCGGCCCAGTTGGTGGCCAAGGTCGGCGGTCGCGTGAAAGAGCAAGAGCTTTATGCATTTTTGGCAGGCAACGGATATTTGCGGACGGATACGGTTCGCGAGTCGGGCGAATTTGCGGTACGCGGCAGCATCATTGATATATTTCCTGCGGGGTATGAAAACCCTGTGCGCCTTGATTTGTTCGGGGATGATGTTGAGAGCATCAAGAGTTTTGATCCGTCGTCGCAATTAACGGTTGGGATTTTGGATCGCTTTGAGCTGCGTCCTGTGACCGAATTCTTTTTGGATGAGGCCTCGATTGCACGGTTTCGGTCAGGGTATCGTGAATTGTTCGGGGTGGCGACCGCCAATAATCCGCTTTACACAGCCGTCACTGAAGGACGGCGTCATGCGGGGATGGAACATTGGTTGCCGTTGTTTCATGCGGGCATGGAAAGTCTGTTTGATTATATTGCGTCTCCGCTTGTGTCCTTTGATCTACAAGCCGAGCAGGCACGCGAAGAGCGTATGATTCAGATTAGGGATTTTTATCAGGCGCGTGAAACGCTTGATGAGTCCTTTAAAAATAAGGGCAAGAAAAAAGGCGGGTCTGATGTTTCTCTTTCAGGTGTTGCGTATCATCCGTTGCCGCCTGAACGTCTTTATTTGAGCGATGCTGAATTTTTCAGTGTGGTTCATCCTGATAAAAGTCTGATCTTAAGCAGTTTTGCGTCTCCGTCAGATGAGGCAGGGCCGGAGGCCAAGCGGGCGCGGGATTTCGGAGATATTCGCGCAGCCAACGGGCCGTTGTTTGCGGAGTTGGGGAAATATATCACGTCACTTCAACAAGACGGGCGCAGGGTTTTGATTGCGTGTTATTCACAAGGCTCTCGTGACCGTATGAAAGTTATGATGGAGGAAGGCGGCGCAGGATTGCCGTTTCCTGTCGATCAGTGGCATCAGGTATCGAAGTTAAAAGCGGGGCAGGCGGGGGCTGTGCTTTTGACGCTTGAGCGCGGATTTATCTCGAGTGATCTCGCGGTCTTGACCGAGCAGGATATTCTGGGTGATCGTTTATCGCGTAAATCCCAGAAGAAAAAACGCGCTGATAATTTCTTGCGTGAAGTGTCCTCGCTCAATGTCGGGGATTTGGTTGTTCATGTCGATCACGGGGTCGGACGGTTTGAAGGGTTGGAAACCCTGAAAGCCGGTGGACTTTTGCATGATTGTTTGAAGATTACTTATGCGGGCGGCGACCGTCTTTTTGTTCCTGTTGAGAATATTGATCTGTTATCCCGTTTCGGGAATTCGGACGGCACGGAGCTGGATAAGCTTGGCGGTGCGGGATGGCAAGCGCGTAAAGCTAAAGTCAAAAAAGACTTGATGGTGATGGCTGAAGGGTTGCTGAAAATTGCAGCCAATCGTTTGTTGCAACATGCCGAAGTTCTGGATATTGACCACGGGCATTATAATGAATTTGTATCGCGTTTCCCGTATCAGGAGACAGATGATCAGTTGCGTGCAATCGAGGATGCTTTATCAGATATGAAATCGGGGCAGCCGATGGATCGTCTTGTGTGCGGGGATGTTGGGTTCGGGAAAACCGAAGTGGCTCTTCGTGCGGCTTATGTTGCTGCGATGTCAGGGTCTCAAGTGGCTGTGATTGCGCCGACGACGCTTCTCGCGCGTCAGCATTACGCTAATTTCCGCGCGCGCTTTGCCGAGATGGGATTGAGGGTTGAACAGCTCTCGCGTCTTGTTCGAGCGCAGGAAGCCAAGGCTGTTAAAGACGGTTTGTTTGACGGATCAGTGCGGGTTGTGATCGGTACACACGCGCTGTTGTCCAAGGATATTAAATTCTCCAATCTCGGTTTGGTGATTGTTGATGAAGAGCAACGTTTTGGTGTGAAGCAAAAAGAGCGTCTCAAGGAGATGAAAAACTCTGTTCATATGCTCACCCTTTCGGCGACGCCTATCCCGAGAACGTTGCAATTGGCTTTAAGTGGTGTACGGGATATGAGTTTGATTGCGACGCCACCGGTTGATCGTTTGGCTATTCGGACTTTTGTGATGCCGTTTGACGGGATGGTGATCCGTGAGGCGATTTTGCGCGAGCATTATCGCGGCGGGCAGAGTTTTTATGTGTGTCCGCGTATTGCGGATATGGAAGATTTGGAAATCTTACTTAAAGAACTTGTGCCAGAGGTCAAGGTTATCGCGGCACATGGGCAGATGACGCCGACTGAGCTTGAAGATCGCATGAATGCTTTTTATGACGGGCAATATGGCGTGTTGCTTGCGACGAATATTATTGAATCTGGCCTTGATATTCCGTCTGCTAATACGATGATTGTTCACCGCGCGGATATGTTCGGGCTCTCACAGCTTTATCAAATCAGGGGTCGCGTCGGGCGGTCCAAGGTTCGCGCTTATGCATATCTCACTTATCCGGCTAATCAGGTTTTGACGGAAGATGCGACGAAGCGCCTCGAGATTTTTGAAACGCTCGATAGTTTGGGCGCAGGGTTTCAATTGGCGTCGCATGATTTGGATATTCGCGGGGCGGGGAATTTGTTGGGCGATGCGCAGTCAGGTCATATTCGTGAGGTCGGGATTGAGCTTTATCAACAAATGCTCGAGGACGCAGTGGCGGTTGCGCGGGCTGGGGCGGATAAGCCTTTGGAAGATGCGGGTGAATGGAGTCCGACATTGAATTTGGGGATGTCTGTTCTTATTCCTGAAAAATATGTCGAGGATTTAAGCACGCGTATGAGTCTTTATCGTCGTTTGGGAGATCTCACCAATGATGAGGATATTGACGGATTTGCCGCTGAGATGATTGATCGCTTTGGGGATTTGCCTGATGAAGTTAATAACCTGCTCGAGATTGTGCGGATCAAGATGTATTGCAAACGTGCAGGGGTTATGCAGCTCGATGCGGGGCCTAAAGGTGCTGTGGTACGGTTTTACAAAGATCAGCCGCCAAACCCTGAAAAATTGTTCTCGTGGCTACAATCCAAACCGGGGACGGTTAAAATTCGTCCCGATCAGAAGCTTTCTGTCCTTAAGTCTTGGGATACGTTGAAGGATCGCGTGAAAGGTGCGCGGGCTTTGGCGTCTGATTTGGCGGGTCTTGCTTAGATATATTTTATTATTGCGGGATGTTTTTAATTACGACGCAGCGGTATTTTTCCAGAGCATCCTGAATATCTTCATGTTTGGTTAGATCAAACTGGCGGTGATATTTTTCAGGGCGTGTATAGGCCAGATTGACGCTTGTAAAATCCGCACAGGATTTTGGCGGGGACGTTGAAATATAAACTGCAAAAGCGGGGGCTTCCTGATCGACCATGATATTTGCCAAACTATAGACATCAATCGTGAACGTTTTAGGGTTGTTGTCAATGACATAGGCTTTGACGCGCTCGTATTTTGATGTGCGAACTTCTTCAGGTGGCTTTGCCAATGTTGGGGAGGCGGATAGTATCAAGAGGGCGCACAGTGTCGTGGTGAGCGTTAACGTATTCATTTTCTGGGCTTTGAGTCTTTTTTTCATATTTTTAGTATATCAAAGGTGCAGGTTTCTGGGGAAGCCCCGATCGGGACTTATTTTATCGTTTGATCTATCGGGAACGCGTGTTACCATATTCTTGTCAGGGAGAGTCGTTTTATGGCCCAATCATATTTGCAGTCCTGTATTCTCGATGCTTTGGAAAAGGCCAAGGGAAACCAGAACAAAGCCCAAAAAATCATTGCGCTTAAGGCGATGGAAGACCCTCAGTTGCTTCAGGCGCTGGCCAAGCCCCATTTGACAGGGATTGTGGCACATGCTGTCGGGCGGATTGCTATTCAGGAGCAGGCCCGTAAAGAAGGGGCTTATGAAGATCTCCCAGAAAAACCGGTTGTTAAAAAGGGCCGCGGCAAAGCGGCGGCTCCGGTTGATGCTGATGATCCGCAAGGGTTCGGGATTGATCTGTTAAAAGCTTTGGGTGGGCCTAATGTTCCGAAATTCGGGATGGAGGACGCCGCACCGCGTCTGGGAAAGAAACAGGCTTCCCAACAACATGTCAATGCGCTACGTCTGATGGCGAATAAAAGCAAATCTTCCAAGAAGAAATACTAGTTAGGATTTTTCCAATTGCCTTTGTCTGTGTATGAGCGGGCCGAATTCCTGAAAAATTCAGGGTGGAGCGGTGTGAGCGGTGAACCAATCGGTGAGGATTGGTCACAGCGCAAATATTTCCGCATTAAAAAAGGGGCTAAATCTGCGATTCTTGTCCATTCCGTTCCGGACTATGATCCGAAAGCTGTTGCAGGACATAAGCTGGGTGATTTTATTGATATAGGAAAGTTTCTATCGAGTTTGTCAGTTTCTGTTCCTGAGATTTATGCAACTGACCTTAATCACGGCATGATGTTGATTGAAGATTTCGGAGATCGGGATTTTATCGAATTAGTCTCTGACAAGAACAAGCAAAGGCAAGCGGATGCTTATCGGTTGGCAACCCAATGTTTGATGCATTTATACAAAACAGGGGCATCTATTCCGATAGATATAACTGATTATTCATTGTCCCATATTCATAAAGGTCGCCAACGCGTTGTAGATTGGTATGTTCCTGCTGTTCTGAAAAGCAAGAACCCTGACTCACTTCTTAAAGATTATCTGGCTTTGTGGGATAAAATCGAGATCGGGTTGCCGCCGGTCGAGAAGAGATTTTTGCATGGTGATTTTCATCCGGGTAATCTCATGTATTTGCCTGACCGTGTCGGCTATCATCAAGTCGGGTTGATTGACTTTCAGGGTGGGATGGTTGGTCCTGCGCCGTATGATCTGGTGAATCTGCTCGAGGATGCGCGGCGTGATGTTCCTGAGGCTATTAAGCAGGATTGCCTGAACCAGTTTGTCGCAGTGTTGTCTGCTGAGGAACGCGAGTCCTTCCTGGCATGGTATCCGGTTTTAGCTGCCCAATTCCATTTCCGTGTTATCGGGCAGGCTATCAAGTTGGCTTTACGCAGCGATATTACGCGTCTGATGGGCTTGATGCCTGTTTTGAGCCGACATATTCAGAAAGACCTTAAGAACCCTCTGTTGGCTCCTATGCGCCAGTGGTTTGATGATCTAGGGGTCTCTTTTGATCCTGATATTAAGATCGACTTGAATGAAATTCGGACGTTTATTCGGTCTGATGCCTTTTAACATTCGCTTTTATTCTCTTGCGGGGGGCGTGTTTTTTTCCTAAATTCGGGTGATCTCACCAGATGAAAGGATTTAAGAATGTCTTCGTTGATTGCTGCCCGTTTGGGTCGTATTAAACCATCTCCAACTATTGCCGTGACGACACGAGCTGCCGAGCTGAAAGCTGCGGGTAAGGATGTGATCGGTTTGGGTGCGGGTGAGCCGGATTTCAATACGCCTGATTTCGTGATTGAAGCGGCGCATGAGGCTGCTAAAAAAGGGCAAACAAAATATACGGCTGTTGACGGGACTCCTGCGTTGAAGGATGCGATTATTGCCAAGTTCAAGCGCGATAGCGGCCTGGAATATACGCGTGATCAAATTACAGTCGGGTCAGGTGGTAAGCAGGTTCTTTATAACGCTTTGATGGCAACAGTGAATGAAGGTGATGAAGTTATCATCCCTGCGCCTTACTGGGTGTCTTATCCTGATATGACTCTTTTGGCTGAGGGGACACCTGTTATTGTTGAATGTTCTGAGGAGAATAATTTCAAACTGACTGCAGCGCAGTTGGAAGCTGCAATCACTCCAAAAACCAAGTGGTTGATTTTGAACTCTCCATCCAACCCGACCGGCGCTGCGTATTCTTTTGAAGAAATGAAGGCATTGACCGATGTTTTGGTGAAGTACCCGCATGTTTATGTGATGTCCGATGATATATACGAGCATCTGGTTTATGATGGGTTCAAATTCTCGACACCTGCACAAGTTGAACCAAAATTGTTTGATCGTGTTCTCACTTGTAACGGGGCATCCAAAGCCTATGCGATGACCGGATGGCGGATCGGATATGCGGCTGGCCCTAAAGAGATCATCAAGGCCATTGCTAAAATACAATCCCAAAGCACGTCCAACCCTTGCTCTGTGTCACAGGCGGCAACAGTTGCGGCGCTTAACGGCGATCAATCTTTCCTCAAAGACTGGTGTGCAACTTATAAGGCGCGTCGTGATATGGTTGTCGGGATGTTGAACGAGGCAGAAGGCATTTCCTGCAAAACTCCTGAAGGGGCTTTCTATGTGTATCCGTCTTGTGCTGGATGCATCGGCAAAACCACGCCTGAGGGCAAGACCATCAAGACAGATGAAGATTTTGTGACTTATCTGCTTGAAACGGCAGGTGTTGCAGCTGTTCATGGGGAAGCTTTCGGATTGTCTCCGTACTTCCGCATTTCTTATGCGACATCAACAGAGGCTTTGACTGAGGCTTGCACACGTATCCAGAAGGCATGCGCGGCATTGACAGGTCAGGCTACGGCTGCAGCTTAAGTTAATCACTGAGGAAGGGGCTTTGTAATTAAGCCACTTCTCTTTCCGAAGCTACCGGAGAAGATAAAAGAGGCGTGGGGATTGGTTCTTGCGCCTTTTCTTTTTTTGCAGATCCCAATCCTGATACAACACCGAAGATGTATCTGGCGAGGGATATTCCGACAGCTGAAACATCCTGAGAGAGTTTTTGTGCCGATCCCATGAAGCTGGGCGTAATGTGATCTGTTACTTGCAGTGTTTCGGCACTTTCTATTGGGGGTGTCTTTGCCGCTTTTTGCTTGTCGGCCACAGGCTTAATTGTTCTCTCGCAAATTTGTCTGACGGTTGCCAAGGCCACATTGAAGTCTGTGTCATCAAGCTTTGCTGTGCCGGGATCGCCGGTTCTGATTTTATAGCTTTCCAGCAATGCATTGGCATGGTCCAGATATTCTTCACGACGGGCTGCGATGTCTTTTAGGGCGGCCTCACACAGTAAAGTCAGTTGTCTGACACTGGTATCAATTGGATTAAAGCGTGGATGCTTTTCGTCTTCTACGCCGACTTCTGTTTCAAAGCTACGTACGCGGATGTCCAAAACGTCTTCAATCATTTCATGTGATTCTGACCGTTTGTAGGCTTGGCGGGCAATGCCTTTGATCCAGCTCTGGAATTTTTGAGCGGAACTTCTGTTGAAGAGCTCTTTGAATTTGCCGCGTGAAGGGCTAAAGCCTCCGATATAAACCATTTCTATATTTGCATCGGGGTTTAGTTTGCGCAGTTCTTTTGCGTAGAAAATCGGGTTTTGGTCGATTGTCGGGTCGCAGAATATGCCTTCTTTTCCTTTGATTTTTGCAGGTTTATTTACGGTCGGGATCGAAGTTGCGGCGACGACCATTTCAACAAGGCTGAGATTAGGTGATGAACCTGCAGGGAAATGGTTTCTTCCGGTTTCTAAATTCGGAACAGCCATAAGGCGTTCGGATAGGGCATGGTCTCCATCAGTTTCGATGTTCATGACTCCGATGCTTAGTCCGTGAGACAAGTCTCTGAGAGTGGTGTCCCCCAGAATTTCTTGTAGTTTTGCGTGGATCATGTCCGGATTAAAGCGGGATGATGTGCTGATTGTTTGTTTTGCCAAGAACCCTGTGCCGGGCATTGCTTCAGGAGCCATGCGGATAAAGAGTTCCAGAGCTTCTTCTCCTGTCATCTTCTGGAGAAGGGCTATTGGGTATGTGGAGCCGGAGTCGGCCACAATACCGCCTGAATAAAGCTCAAGGGGATGTTTGTTTGTCAGGGAAGATGTAAAGACCAATTTCACGAGTTGGTGAAGCACCGTGACCCCTCCGCCCGAGAGGACCGCAATGTGATGTTTTGGTTCTTTTTTTGTATGACTCCCTGTTGTCATGCTAAAAGGCTACGCTCACTCTCTACGTTCGTCAAATGACAGATGTGCTGCATTGCTTCGTATCTGCTATTTGCCCATTAGTTTATTCTTGATTCTATTGCCTATTCCAAGTGTTTTACCTTGTTTTTGCTCAGATTTCACCATTTTTCGTAATTCATCATTGTTTTTGACTAAAATCTCGCAGATTTCATTAAAAGAGTGGCGGTTTTCTTCCAGTGTCATTTCGAAGAAATTCTTTAATCGGCGCAAATTTTCCGGTGAGGCGTCATCAATATCCGTATTCGGGTAGTCCCTAACAAACGGACCGGAGACAAGTGACTTGTTAAAGACAAAAAGATTTTTACCGACTTCGTGACGGAATGAATCCAGCAGGGCCGTTTCCGAGGCGTAGAAGAAAATATTTATCAGCGGCATATCGTTGCTGGGATCAACAACGCCGAGTGATCCGAAACGGTTCCAGTCATCTTTTTGATAGGAGCGGTTAAAATATCCTGTACCTAAAACAATAATAATCAAATCGCGATCTGCGGGAACATGGCGGCGTAGAGCCCCCATGTAGCTGATGCATGGGTTGTCAAAAATGCTGCCGTCAATTCCTGTAATGGTGCGCTGGGGCGCATCGTCGCTTTCGCGCATCGGGAAAGAGTAACAGGGGAAGTATGTTGGTGCTGCCGTGCTTGCCATCACAGCGTCAAATATATCGACCTGTTGTGGTGGGCGGGCATCAAGCGCGCCGTCGAATTTTATATTCTTTAGCCAAAGTGCGTGCCCGCCTTCATTGAGAAATGTATTCACGTTATGGACGGGGGACGACATTGTGTCTCCCGGTTCTTGCGTTGGTTGCAGAGTGCTGCCTTCGATATTGTAGACAGGAACGATCAGGCTTTTCAGAGAGTCGGATAGCTTATGACGCCCATAAAGAGCGCGGAGCGAGCGTCCGAGATTTGCGTGTTCGTAGTGACCATGTTTTAGAAGATTCCCGAGTTGCTCGATGCGCATGGTTCTGTTGTTGAAGTCATGGATCATACTGCGGAAGGCGCGGAATGAATCGCGCGGAAAAATATGGATGCCTTCACGTTCGTAAAAACGCACCATGTGGCGGGCTTTGAATTTCGGTTTTGTCGGGTCGTGTGGGGACGGGATATTGAGTGCCGCGTTCAAGATTGATCCGGTTGACGGGCCCATAAAGATGTCGACCATTTCGGACATGTGTAAGCCTGTGACTTCTTCAATCTTTTGCATGAAGTGGGCAGGTAGAAGTCCGCGCATTCCTCCCCCATAGTTGAACAGTGCAACAATCGGTTTCTTTCCGGATTTTTGTGGTGCGGGCTGCTCTGCGGAACTGGGGTCGATGGTCATTGATTATTCCGGAATTGTTCTTTTTTTTGTTTGGGCATTAGGGAAGGTGGCAGGCGATTCGCTGACCTAAGTATCCTAGCCAAATTTTAGGCAAAAAAAAACCGGGCTCATTGCCCGGCGAGTTGAACAGGGAGGTTTTACGTCTAGAGAGACGTAAAGAACCAAAGTGGTTCTGGGCGCTCTTATATGATGGATAGGCTAAAAGTACCAACGTTATGTTCGAATGTCAGAGATGCCAAAAATGCATGGCTAAATCTATGGTTGTTTCTTTTGAAAAAATCTATCCAAATCAATGGCTTGCGTCTAGGGGGGCGAGATCCAGTTGTTTGATGATGAAATCGCGGAAGGCAGAAATGCGTTTGGAATGGCGGCGTTCTTCAGGATAGACAAAGAACATTTCAATCGATTCGACACGGGTTTCGGGGAGTAGAATTTCGAGATCAGGGCATTTGTTTACCATAAATGTTGGTAAAGTTGCGATTCCCAAGCCGCTTTTAACGGCGCCGTAGATGGTCGAAATGGAATTAATCTGAACCAGCTTGTCATTTTTCTCAAGTGTGATGCCTGCTTTATCAATCAGCCAGTTCGGGTTTTTGAACGGGACGAGAGATTGATCCGGATATACAATCAGCGTGTGGTCCTTCAAATCCTTGAGCGTATTCGGTGTACCGTTCTCTTTCAGATAGGATTTGCTGGCACAGACTGACAGGGACATTTTTCCCAGAGAACGTTGGATCAAATCGGATTGTTCAGGTTTGTGCAGGCGAATTGCGGCATCGGCTTCCCGCATACCCAAATTGAAAATGCGGTCATCCAAGAGCAAAGTGAGATTGATTTCCGGATTTGATTTTTTGAATTCCGGCAGAAGTTCAGATAGCCAAGAGGAGGCTAAAAATTCTGCCATCGTCAGAGTCAACGGACCTTCGGGATTATCGCGGGCGTCGCTCAATTGACCTTCAATCATGACCATCTTAGCAAAAATTTCGGATGTTCCGTTGAAGAGCAGTTCACCTTGCTCGGTCAAAATTAGACCGCGCGCGTGGCGGTGAAATAATGTGATGCCCAAATCTTCTTCAAAAGATGAAATGTGGCGAGAGACTGCCGACTGGGACAGGTTCAAAGTTGCACCGGCGTGGGTGAAACTCCCGGCCTTTGCGACCATGTGAAATATTCTCAGCTTGTCCCAATCCATGCGTGTTCTCCCGACCCCGTGCGATTACTCGGCAGCGTCTTTGATGCTGTGGTTTTGAGCTGCCAGATAGCGATCTGCTTCAAGGGCGGCCATGCATCCCATACCTGCTGCTGTTACGGCTTGACGGTATGTTTTGTCTTTTACGTCGCCGGCTGCGTAAACGCCGCTTACGGAGGTGGCTGTCGAGTCCGGAGATGTCAGGATGTATCCTTCCTTGTCCATATCAATTTTGCCTTTGAACAATTCGGTTGCAGGATCGTGACCGATGGCAACAAACACGCCGTCTACTTTGAAGTCTGTGATGGCGCCTGTTTGGGTGTCTTTCAGCTTCAAGCCCGTGACGCCGATCTCGCCGTCTTTAGAGCCAGGAGGGTTTCCGATGATTTCGTCAACGGTTGCATTCCAAATCACATCTATTTTTGGATTTTCGAACAAACGATCTTGTCCGATTTTTTCGGCGCGTAGTGAATCGCGACGGTGAATGAGAGTGACCTTGCTTGCGAATTGAGACAGGAAGAGAGCTTCTTCTACGGCAGAGTTTCCTCCACCGATAACAGCAACTTCCTTGCCGCGATAGAAAAATCCGTCGCATGTTGCGCAAGCCGAGACACCAAATCCGCGATATGTTTTTTCAGAGTCAATTCCAAGCCAGCGGGCTTTTGCACCTGTGCAGATTATGATTGTTTCTGCTTCGTAGGTTTTTCCTGATTGGCCTTTTGCTGTGAACGGACGTTTTGCAAAATCGACTTCCGTAATCATATCCATGATCATTTTTGTGCCGACATGTTCTGCTTGAGCGCGCATTTGTTCCATCAGCCATGGACCTTGAACGGCTTCGGCAAAACCCGGATAGTTTTCAACATCGGTTGTGATGGTCAGTTGGCCGCCTTGTTCCATTCCCGTTACGAGAACAGGTTCCAGATTGGCGCGTGCTGCGTAAATGGCTGCCGTGTAGCCGGCTGGGCCAGACCCTACAATGAGGACTTTCGTCAAGATATGTTCTTTTGTCATGATAGTATTGATTTAATGTGTGTTTTTGCTTTGGTAAAGCCCTTAAGTTCAGATTTCTCCAAAAAGGCCACTTTTTTCTTTTATGGCGGTGGCGATCCTTTGGGCATCGTTCAGTTTTTCGTAGCTCCAGTTCTCCAGATGGCCTGTCCAATCTCTGACTGCGCCGTGGCTCTTGAGATTTTCCAACAATTGCTTCTGACGTCCGCTTAATTGAACCAGTGGGATGTTATAGACGGGTTTTCCGGTTGTTGCTGCTTCGGACAGCATGGATGTACTGTCATTCGTGGCAATGATAAAGTCCGCCCATCCGAGCATTCCCATATACGGGTTGGGGGATATGCCATCCCAGAAATAGACATTGTCCTGCTTCAGTGCCTCCATGATACGACGGGTATTTTCCTCGCCTGTGCGTCGTGATGTCGTGATCATCAGGCTGGCTGAGGCGGACAGAGACTTTAGACGCGCAATCAGGTCGGAGATGTCTTCATCGGAAACGGTGTGGGATTTTGTGCTGCCGCCAATCAGGACCGCAATGCGCGGTGAGGGGAGGCGTTCAAGGAATTCCGCAAATTCGCTGCGTGCCGTTTTTAATAAGGCTTCACTTACTTTATTGGGAGTGGCTGTCGTAACAAGAACATTCTCTCCTCGTGTCGGGTCGTGTTCGGGGACGGCGACCAGATCAAATTGAGCCGGATTTATTCGTGGGTCCTGAATTTGAACGGTAAAGGTTTGATTCTTGCTTTTCTTTTTGATATAGCGGCTCGCCGCAATGCTTTTCCTTCCCGAAGCTAGGACAATATCTGGCCAGGGTGGTTCTAAGGCGGGGCAAAATGTCGCACCGCATTCAAGTCCTAACCAAGGTGAGAGTGCAGCCCAGGGTTGCTTTAGTGTTATTTTTAGTATTTTAGGAGTTATATCAAGGGCTTGGGCTACTCCAAGACATTGATTTTCGGTTCCGGCCATGCCCTCGGTTATTATCCAAAGGGATGGGGGCGATTTGGGTCGCTCTACTATAGGTAATGTAGTGTTTGTGTACTTTTGGGGCTGTGGCATTATGAGACGTTGTAAAAATGTTTCATTTTTTTGAAAATAAAATATATAAACTCGCGTAAAACACAAGGAAAGAAGAAAAAATGAAAAACGTAGAGGAATTGCCCGTCATTAACCGTTCATCCAGTCGTCAGGCTCGTGTAGTGAAACTGGATAAAATTGACCAGCGTATTCTGAGTGATTTGCAAGCTGATGGCCGTATGACAAATGTCGATTTGGCTAAACGTGCAGGAATTTCTGCACCGCCATGCTTGCGCCGCGTTCGTAACCTGGAGGAGTCAGGTTTGATCCTGTCTTACCATGCTCAGGTTAATCATGCGGCTCTTGGGTATCCTGTTACCGTATTTACAGCGATTAAATTGAATTCTGTCGGAGAAGGCGAGCTGCGCCGCTTCGAAGGCCAATTGGAAAAATGGCCTCTGGTTCGTGAAGCCTATGTCATGACCGGAGATAATGATTTTCTTTTGAAAATTGTTGCTCGTGACTGGGATGATTATCAGGACTTCCTGACCAACCATTTGCTGGAAAGCCCGAATGTGGCTTCCGTGAAGTCCTCTTTGTCAGTTAAAACCTCCAAGTTCAAAGCCGGTGTGCCTATTCTTGACGAATAGGCCGCCGACTTCTTTTTTTGGAAGTTGCCTATAACAAAGTTTTCAGTGGTGTGAGTGGGCGTGGCCCCATATGTGAGATCACTTCTGAAGCTGCTAAAGATCCAAGCCTCCCGCATTCAGCGAGGGGCTTTTTCTCTGTCAGGCCATAAAGAAACCCGGCAGCGTAGGCATCGCCTGCTCCTGTGGTGTCAATGAGCTCTCGCGGAGGGATGGCTGCTACTTTTGCATGCTCTGCGCCGCTGATAATGGATGATCCGTTTTTCCCCAGAGTGACAACACTGATCGTGCATTTATCGGCTATGGATTTATGCGCCTGTTCTGTATCGTTTATTTGGGTGAGTTCGCGGATTTCTTCTTCGTTTGCAAACAGGATATCCACATGGTTGTCCACAAGGCGTTTGAAGTCATCACGGTGACGGACGACGCAGAACGGGTCTGAGAGAGTCAGAGCCAGTTTTCCGCCGTGTTTTTTGGTAAGCTCTGCTGTTTTGACGAAAGCGGCTTTGGCTTGATCGTCATCAAACAAATATCCCTCCAAATAAATAATTTCCGAATTGGCTATCAAATCTTCATTAATATCATCTTCGGTGATTTTAATGGATGCGCCAAGGAAAGTGTTCATTGTGCGTTGGGCGTCCGGTGTCACCAAGATCAGGCATTGTGCCGTGGCTGGGCCGTGACGCAAAGGAGCGGTGTCAAAATGTACGCCAATCGCTTTTGTGTCGTGGGCGAAAACTTTTCCGAATTGGTCGTCTGCGACTTTACCGATGAATGCGCCGTTCCCGCCGAATGAAGCGTAGGCTGCCATGGTGTTGCCAGCAGAACCACCGGACATTTCTGTTGTCGGACCTAGGAGTTTATAGAGGTTGGCTGCACGTGCTTCGTCGATCAATGTCATCGCGCCACGGTTCATGCCAAATTCTGCCTGTGAGGCGATGAATTCATCTGTTGTTTGGGAAAGAATATCGACGATTGCGTTGCCGATTGCTGTTACACCGTATGTTTTGCTCATGGTCTCAATAATTTATAGGCGTTGAAAAAAGTTGAAATTCTGACTATGTGTTTAGCATGGTCACACAAAAACGCAAGAACAGAGAACATCATCCCAAAGGCCCTTATACAGCAGTTCTGGAGGCTGTATTGCGCGTTGCGGCGCGTGATGCATGGCAAACAGTCAGCTATTGGCAGATCGCAGAAGAGGCAGGACTTTCTATCTCTGAAATCGAAGTCCTCTTTCCGACAAAGCAGGATATGGTTGCTGCCATTGTTGATGATCTGGATGCGCGTGTGTTGAGCAGCTATCAGGTAGATATTTCTTCGTCCAAACGGGATGTTTTATTTGATGTATTGATGGAGCGGTTTGATGCGATGACTGAGCATCGCGCTGCGCATATTTCTTTTCTTAAATCCTATGGGTGGACTTATTCGACAAAGCGCGAAGATTTGAAAATCTATTTTTGTTCTTTGGCAAAGTATTTATCAGTGAGCGGCATTGAAACGCGCGGATTATTCGGACCAATGAATGTTGCTGCTGTCGGGTTGGGGTATCTTTATGTCCTGTTTGTGTGGTCACAGGATACGAGTGCTGATCTTTCAAAAACCATGGCAGCTTTGGATAAAATGTTGTCTCGTCTTGAGTGGCTTAAAGGATATGTGACGCGTGCTGTCTAGATATTAAGGTATCTAGGCCACGCGCATATTATGCACGAAGCCGTGATTTTCATCCCAGAGTGATTTTAAAACGCTGACTAATTTTTCAATGTGATGTTCCTGATGGACGGCTGTTGCGGTGAGACGCATGCGTTCTGTTCCGCGCGGGACTGTCGGATAGTTAATCGGCTGAACATAGATATTGTGAGCATCCATCAACCAGTCGGTGATGGCTTTACAACATACGGAATCTCCGACGACGAGTGGTGTGATGTGGCTTTCACCTTTCATGTAATTCAGTCCGGCATCGTCGAGTTTTGATTTCAAGAGTGCGACGTTTTTGCGAACTTGAAGACGTTCAATTTGGGATGTTTTTAAATGCTCAACGCTTGCGAGTGCTCCTGCGCATAGGGCGGGAGGCAGAGCGGTTGTGAAGATAAAGTTTCCCGAGTATGAGCGCACAGCGTCAACGATGGATGCGTTTGCGGTGAAGAAACCACCCATCAAACCATAGGCTTTACCAAATGTTCCTTCGATAATATCAATACGGTCCATCAGGCCGCGTTCATCAGCGACACCGCCGCCTCTTGGGCCGTAAACACCGACAGCGTGGACTTCGTCGAGGTACGTCATTGCGCCGTATTTATCCGCAAGGTCACAGATTTGTTCTATGGGTGCTATATCGCCTTCCATGGAATAAACAGATTCAAAGGCAATCAGTTTCGGGAGATTGACAGGGGCGGCTTTTAATAAATCTTCGAGATGTCCGAGATCGTTGTGACGATAGATATGTTTCTGGGCTTTGCCTTCGCGGATGCCGTGGATCATGGAGGCATGGTTCAGTTCGTCCGAAAACACCTGACATTCCGGCAAGAGTTTGATGATGGTCGAGAGTGCGCCTTCGTTGGCGGTGTAGCCTGACGGGAAGACGAGGGCGGATTCTTTATTGTGCAAGTCAGCCAAAGAGTCTTCGAGGTCGACAACATATTTTGTTGTGCCTGAGATATTGCGTGTGCCGCCTGCGCCTGCGCCCGAACGGTTGATGGCGTCATGCATTGCGGTTAAAACTTTCGGGTGTTGTCCCATTCCGAGATAGTCATTGTTACACCAAACGGTGACCTTGCGGCTTGACCCATCAGGGGCATGATATATGGCATCAGGAAACTCGCCGACCAGACGCTCCAGATTTGCGAAGACGCGGTAACGGCCTTCCTGTTTCAGGTCAGAAATTCTATCTTCGAAAAACTTGCGGTAATTCATCGGTGTCTCCGCTATCCCTTGTTTTGATTTTCCTAATTTATAGGATGTTTGATTGCTAAAGCCAAACAGAACTTGTCGAAATATACTCAGGTGCGTCATTTTTGTATTTTTTTAAGGTGCGTGTGTTATTGTGATCTCATGATTATTGTCTTCGGTTCCCTGAATATGGATTTCATGATTTCCCTCGATCGTTTGCCGGTTGCGGGGGAGACGGTTTTGTCGACAGAATACAAGCTGATGCCTGGGGGAAAAGGCGGAAATCAGTCTCTTGCTGCAGCGCGGTTCGGATCGAAAGTGGCTTTGATCGGGCGTGTCGGAACCGATAGTTACGGAAAAGATTTGCGAGAAAGTCTCAAATCCAACGGAGTCATGGTGTCAGGCGTCGCGTATTCTGATGATTTGCCCACCGGATGTGCCATGGTGGCCAAGGAAGCGACAGGAGAGAACCAGATTATTGTGATGTCGGGGGCAAATGTTCAGGCTACGCATGAGCAAGTTCCTGATGAAATCCTGATTAAGCAAAATTTGCTGCTGATGCAGATGGAATTGCCTGTCGACCAGACGGTTACGCTTTTAACGCGGGCCAAAGCTCAAGGGCTTATTACTGTGCTTAATTTGGCTCCGGCTATTATGATTCCCAGAAAAGCTTTAGGTCATCTTGATTACTTGATTGTGAACAGCATCGAGGCAACGCAAATTGCTGAGAAATTACAGCTGCCGACCGGAAATAATGCCGTGAAACTTGCGCAGGCATTGGCAATTGAAGGGCAAATGACTGTTATTGTGACGCTGGGCAAAAAAGGTTCGGTGGCGGTTACCAAAGACGGCGAGGCGTGGTCTGTTCCGATTATGCCGCTTGATCAATCCGAGGTTGTGGATATTACAGGGGCAGGGGATGCGTATTGCGGGACATTTTGTGCGGCAATCCATGAAGGTAAGTCTTTGCCCGAGGCTATGCGCTTTGCAAGCGTTGCCGGCAGTCTGACATGTTTGAAGCCGGGTACGCAGGAGGCCATGCCGTATCTGGATGATATACTCTCCCGTCTTGATGAAATGCCTCAAGCCGAGAAAATTTCTCTGTAATCTTTTGTCCCCTTCCTCGACATAACTTACTGAATAAGTTTCCTTTTTTTCTTGCATCGCGGCATGTCCTGTGCTCTTTATTTTGTAAAATAAAATGCCGGGAGCAATAATGCGTAACAAAGATCATGATATGGCCTTTAAAGAGTATCGTGCGCAGCGATATTTCGATGAAAATGGCGATGAACAGTATTTTTCCTTGAAAGATTTATTCGGATTTGTGTCGACCAAAGATAAGCGGGCGGCCCTTGTAAAACGTTTCCCGAATTTGCTGCCCGAGACAATGGCTCAGGCACATTTGTTGGAGCAGGGGTATACGGCATCTGTTGATGATTGGTTGGCAGCAAAGATTTCTAATCGACGGAATTCTGTTGTGCTTCTTGACGGAAATTTTCCACGCTCCCATATTCCTCATATCGAAGATATTGTCGGGCCTTGCCACAAAATTGACGGTGTCCAATATACCGGTGACTTTGTAGATGATATTGACAATCTGGATGAGAGTGATTTGGACCGGAGTAATCAAACATATTACTTCATGCGTGGTACTCCGACGAATGCCATTCGTATGCGTTTTTCAAACGCGGCATTTCAAGGGACAGGAATTCGCATTGTTTCATTTCTGTTCGAGCGCGGGCAGGAAGAGTTGTTTAAGGAACATCTGACACGTATTCCTCCTATTCTTGATTGGATGGCGCAGGATGAAAGAATTGCAGGTATTCAAGTCGGTCATAATATCTTTCAAACCTTTCCGAAGATTTCGGACATGGACGACTGGAGTGAGCGTCAGGATAGCTTGATGGCGGCTCTTAGTGCATCAGAGCGGAATCG